>NZ_JBWJIG010000004.1:0-419123 GCF_056490705.1 Pedobacter humicola
CTTGGATGGCTTTAATTATATTGATCAGTATAACTGAAAACCGAGTATTGCTAACTGATTAAGCTAATAACCTGATGGGCTCTTCCAATAAACCTTTTAAGGTTTGCAAGAACTGTGCCCCGGTTGCACCATCAACCACACGGTGATCGCAACCTAAAGTTAGTTTCATTACGTTACCAGGCACAACCGCGCCATTTTTAACTACAGGAACCTGTTGAATGGCACCTACCGATAAAATTGCACCATCAGGTGAGTTGATAATTGAAGTAAACTCGTCAATACCAAACATACCCAGGTTAGAAACGGTAAAAGTAGAACCTTCCCAGTCTGCTGGCTGTAATTTCTTAGCTTTTGCTTTACCACCAAAATCTTTTACTTCTGCAGAGATGTGTGATAAAGATTTACCATCAGCAAAACGTACTACCGGAACCAATAAACCATCTTCAACAGCCATCGCAACACCAATGTTGGTATGCTCGTTAAATCTGATTTTATCGCCACCCCATGATGAGTTAACAGCAGGGTGTTTTTTCAATGCAACAGCAACCGCTTTAATGACGATATCGTTGAAAGAAACTTTAACCGGAGCAACCGCATTAATTGCTGTGCGGGCTGCCATTGCATTGTCCATATCAATACTGACGGTTAAATAGAAATGCGGGGCGGTAAATAAACTTTCTGCTAAACGTTTTGCAATTACTTTACGCATTTGCGAAACCGGAGCTTCAGTAAATTTAACTTCGCCAACATATTGAGGAATAACCGGTGCTGGTGCAGCAGTCTTCTCAGCAGCCGGAGCTGAAGCCGATTCTGCTTTAGCCGGGGCAGCAGATGGTTTAAAGTTTTCGATATCTTTTTTAATGATACGGCCACCTTCTGCACTGCCTGCAACCTGCGCTAAATCAATCCCTTTATCTTTTGCTATCTTCTTAGCTAAAGGAGAAGCTTTAACACGGCTATCTGAAGAGCTTTCTGCAACCGGAGCAGACGCACTTGCATCAGCAGTTGCCGCTTGCTTTTCTTCTTTAGGTGCTTCAGCGCTTTCCGCTTTTGGTGCTGGAGCTGAGCCACCTGCCAAAATTCCGCTAACATCTGTTCCTTCCGGACCAACGATAGCAATAATTCCGTTTACTTTTGCAGCAGCACCTTTCTCAACACCAATGTGTAACAAAGTTCCGGTGGCATAACCCATTACTTCCATAGTTGCCTTATCGGTTTCTACATCAGCAAGAACATCATCATCCTTAACTTTATCGCCAACTTTTTTATGCCACTCGGCAATTACGCCTTCTGTCATGGTATCGCTTAATAAAGGCATGCGGATCACCGTAACACCTTTAGCAGCTAATTCTTCTTCGCTTAGGCCACCACCCTGTGCAGGTGCAGCTTCTTCCTTTTTCTCTTCAGCTTTTGGTGCTTCTGCACTTTCGGCTTTTGGCGCTTCTGCACCTTTTTCCGCTTCCAAAGCAGCTTTATAATCTTCGCCTTCTTTACCGATAACGGCCATGATGGCATCAACAGGAACAGCTGATCCTTCTTCTACACCTATGTATAAAATAGTGCCATCCCAATAAGATTCCATATCCATTGTTGCTTTATCAGTTTCTACTTCTGCTAAAACATCGCCGCTTTTCACTTTATCGCCCACTTTTTTATGCCACTTCGCCAAAACCCCTTCGGTCATGGTGTCGCTCATTTTGGGCATTTTAATTACATCAGCCATTATATCTAATTAATTGAAATCTTATTAATATTAGTCCATTACGTAAGGGTAGTCCTGTTGCATATATACATCTTTGTATAATTCGGATGCATCAGGCCAAGGAGATTCTTCAGCAAATTTCACTGCCTGATCAACAGTTGCTTTTACTTTAGCTTCTACTTCTTCGATCCAGGCCTGATCTGCATACTTTTCTTTAAGAATAGTTTCTCTTGCATGCTCAACCGGATCTTTTGCTTTATAATCTTCTAATTCTTCTTTGGTACGGTATTTTGCCGGATCAGACATCGAGTGACCACGGTAACGGTAAGTTCTCATTTCTAAGAAAGTAGGTCCTTCACCCTTACGTGCACGTTGGATCGCTTCGTCCATAGCATTGTGAACTGCAACCGGATCCATACCATCAACTGGTGCGCATGGCATATCAAAACCTAAACCTATTTTATAGATATCGGTCATATTGGTGGTACGTTGAACCGAGGTACCCATTGCGTAACCGTTGTTTTCGCAAACAAAAACAACCGGCAATTTCCAAAGCATGGCCATGTTAAATGTTTCGTTTAGTGCACCCTGGCGCACCGCACCATCGCCCATATAACAAATGTTAACATTGTCTGTTCCTTTATATTTTTCTGCAAAAGCAACGCCAGCACCTAATGGAATCTGACCGCCAACAATTGCATGACCACCATAGAAGTTATGCTCTTTACTAAACATGTGCATCGAACCACCTTTACCTTTAGAGCAACCTGTAGCTTTACCATACATTTCTGCCATAATACTATCGGCACTAACTCCTAAAGCTAAGGCATGGGCATGATCACGGTAAGTTGTAATCATCGAATCACCTTTTTGCATTGCAGATATTGCACCTGCAACTACAGCTTCTTGTCCAATGTATAAATGACAAAAGCCACGTATTTTTTGTTGTCCGTATAACTGGCCAGTTTTTTCTTCGAACTTGCGCATCAGCAACATCGACTCAAACCACTTTAACCAGGTATCTTTATTTATTTCTACTGCACTCATTTTAGGATATTTGTTTTTTGCGACAGCAAATCTAATTTTTTTATTGTAATTTTTGGCACTTTCTAGTGTAAAAACATCATAGTATAAGGGTTAAAATCAGATTTAACAGTTGTTTTACAATTAAATACAATCGTTAATGTGCCTTTACCAACTTTCGCCAATTTAAGTGCGATTTCACATAACTAAATCAATGCCCTTTATCATAATATGGAATCAATTTATTCTAAAATTTAATTTTGTCTAAATCCTGATTTACGTAATTAAAAAATAAGGCATTTTCTATTCTCCGATCAGAATTTTAAAACGAAAGGCCCCCATAAGAAAAGATATTTTTTTATCGAAATATGAGGCGGCAACGGTGGATAAAAAATAAAAATGTTAATAACTTCCACTTTTTATAAGATTACATTTGGATAACATTTGTATAATCAATACTTTTGACAACCAACAATAAGCCCATGTGGTGTACGTTAATGTGTAAGTGAATACCCAAACATAACTGTATAACATGATTAAAAAATTTTTGTTTTCAACCCTAATTGCTATCTGCACGCTCTCAACCGCATTTGCGCAAACAAAAACAAAAGAATCTGGTAAAGAATTAAATGATCCCGACAACCTTGCATCGCAGTATTTCTCGCAGGTTATGGGTGTTGCAGTAGATGCAACTTCGAATTTAAAACTGTATAAGTTTATTTACGAATGGATCGGAACTCCATATAGTTACGGTGGAAACAGCAAAAGAGGCATCGATTGCTCAGCTTTTACTAAAGCGATTTACGACAAAGTTTTCAACACTACCATCAGAAGAAATTCGCGCGATATTTTTAGTATGGTAGATCCATTGTCTAAGGAAGATTTAAAAGAAGGTGATCTGGTTTTCTTCAAGATTAAAAGCAGAAGTATTTCTCATGTGGGTATTTACCTTGGCGATAACAGATTTGCACATGCATCAAGTTCACGCGGCGTAGTGATCAGCAACCTGAACGAACCCTATTACAGCCGTTACTTTTACAAAGGCGGGCGTGTTTTAGAATCGTTTAAGAAAGAATTCGAAGTAGAATAGTTCAGTGAGCAGTTACCAATTTTCGGTTAACAGTTAAAAATATACAATCCTCCTAAAGAAATTTTGGAGGATTTTTTTATACCGCTTAAATCAACAATGAAGTTCATCAATACGCTAATGATATCCACGCTTGCACTAATTATTTTGATTAGCTGCACCAGTAACAATGCCCAGGTTACCACCCCGGTTGCTAAACAGGATACTGTGATCAGGAAAATAAAAGATACCATATCCATCACTGCAGTAGGCGATATCATGCTCGGCTCGGCATTCCCTTCAAAAACCAATCTGCCACCTGATGATGCGATAAACAGTTTTGATGCGGTAGATAGTCTATTAACAGGAGACATCGTTTTTGGAAATCTGGAAGGCTGTTTCCTCAATTCGGGCAATTCTAACAAATGCAACGGGATCAATCCGAATAACTGTTATGCCTTTAGGATGCCTGAGCGTTATGCCGGAATTTACAAAAATGCGGGCTTCAATGTTTTAAGCATAGCCAACAACCACGTTGGTGATTTTGATGCCAAAGGACGAAAAAACACCGCGAGGATTTTAGATTCCTTACAGTTCCATTACGCCGGACAGGTAAACAAACCTTTCGAGATTTTTGAAAAAGACAGCATAAAATATGCCTTCTGTGCTTTTGCCCCGAACGAGAATACGGTTTCGATCAATAAGATCGACAGCGCCAAAGCTTTGGTGGCCCGATTAAAAGCTGTGGCTGATATTGTAATCGTTTCCTTCCATGGGGGAGGTGAGGGTGCAAGGTTTGAACATGTTCCCCGCAAAAATGAGATCTTTTACAAAGAGAACAGGGGTAATGTTTACGCCTTTGCGCATGCGGTGATTGATGCGGGTGCCGATGTGGTATTGGGCCATGGCCCACACGTAACCCGTGCAGTCGAAGTTTATAAGAATAAATTCATCGCTTACAGTTTGGGCAATTTCTGTACTTATGGCATGTTTAGCTTAAAGGGTAACAATGGCATCGCTCCATTGCTACAGCTTAAAATAAACGCCAAAGGCGATTTTCTCTTTGCAGATATCGTTTCGGTTAAACAGGATAAGATTAACCGTTTAACCTTAGATGATAATCACAGCGCTTTTAAACGGATCAAAGAATTAACGGATAGCGATTTCATTGGCCATCAGCTGAAATTTACTGATCACAGGATCAGTTTAAAAGATTAATCTTCTACGACATCAATCTCAATTTATTTCAGAATATTTGTGCCATGAAAACCGGATTAATACTTCATTATATTATAGGGATAGCAGCAGCGCTATTAGTGCTGGCCGCTGCTTACTACATTCAGCAAAACCCAAAGAACCTCTTATCTGCCGGGATTATCATTTTAGCTGGCTGTCTGGTAGCTTTTAGTCAATATCAGATTATCAAGCATAAGAAGAAAAAATAACAATTACCATTATTTTACGGTCCCGAAGGCTGAAACTTTAAGAATGGTATTTTTCTTGGTTGGCCATTAAGGTGACCGTAGTATTTTTTTTGCTGTCCAGAAAGTTTAGAAGGAAAAGAAACCTAACTCTCGTCTTTTGTATTCTTTACCAGGCCAATACCCGATACGAAGAATATTAATCCGATGATTCCATATACCATCAATCCCCTTGTATTTTGGTTGTGGTTTACAAAGCCATAGCCAGCGTATATCAATCCAATTATACCAAGTACGGTTAATATGGTTCCAAAAGTGCGTTTTACGTTCATGTGGTGATTATTTAATAAGATAAAGACAAAGTTTTCCTGTATTTGTTTTAAAGCAAAAAAAAAGTCCATTCCGGTAGCTGAAATGGACTTTTAAAAAAGTCAAGCGTTTAATCTACCAAACACCCAACCTATTGGCTGGTGCAACATACATCTTTGCTGTTGTGGGAATATTAAAAGCCTTATAAAATGCTTCCATATTATACACGGGGCCGTTCACTCGGAACATTTCCGGACTATGTGGATCTGTTTTTAATCTTACACGCATGCTTTCGTCGCGATCTTTGATTCTCCACACCTGGGCAAAGCTTAAAAAGAAACGCTGATCTGGTGTAAAGCCATCAACCTTTTGGTTGCCCTTACCCTGCTCAGTTAATTTAAAGGCATCATAGGCAATGTTCAAACCTCCGATATCGGCAAGGTTTTCACCCAAAGTTAATGAGCCGTTAACGTGCTGGTTATCCAATAAAGTGAATTTGTTGTAAAATGCCTCCACTTTACCCGCTTTGGCCTTAAATTTATCTGCATCGGCTTTTGTCCACCATTCTTTTAAGTTACCTACAGCATCGTACTGACGGCCCTGATCGTCAAAACCATGGGTCATTTCATGACCGATTACCGCACCAATTGCACCATAGTTAATGGCATCATCTGCAGCGAAATCAAAGAAAGGAAATTGTAAAATTCCGGCAGGAAAAACAATCTCATTGAAAGATGGATTGTAATAGGCATTAACTGTAGGTGGAGTCATTCCCCATTCTGTTTTGTCAACATTTTTGCCCAACTTATCCATCATTTCTTTATAGGCATGTTTATTGGCCGATTGAAGATTGGCATAATAAGTGTTTTTCGAAACCTCAACATCATCATATTTTTTCCATTTGTCGGGATAACCGATTTTTTTAATAAATGCATTCAGTTTTTCCAAAGCTTTCTTTTTGGTTTCGGGAGTCATCCAGTCTACCTTCTGGATCCGCTCGGCATATACTTTCTGCAGATTGTTTACCAAAGTCAACATACGTTCCTTGGCTTCTGGTTTAAAGTACTTTTCGGCATACAGCTGGCCAAGAAGTTCGCCTAAGCTACGGTCTGTAGCGTTCACAATGGCTTTCCATCTTTCGGTTGGTGCTTGCTGGCCATATAGTGTTTTAGAAAAGAAATCGAATTTAGCTGCTCTGAATTTTTTGGTAAATGAGTTGGCTGATCTGTTTAAGGCGTCAAATTTCAACTTTTCTTTCCAGATTTCGATCGGCTGGCTTTTTACCAAGCCAGATAAAGCCTGATAGTACTTCGGCTGCCTAACAATCACGGTATCGGTGCTCGCACCTAACTTGCCCAGCACAGATTTCCATTCGATATTTGGCGTCTGTTTCTGAAAATCGGCCACCGTCATTTTGTTATAGTTTTTCTGAGGATCGCGCAGTTGAACAGGCGTTGAATGCGATGCTGCAATAGCGGTTTCTAACTTTAAAATATTATCGGCATATTTTGCAGCATTTACCGAATCGCCGGCAAGGCTGAAAATTTTAGTGATGTATTTGATATACTCCGTTCTGATTTTCTTTGCCTTTTCATCTTGTTCTAAATAATAACTGCGGTCGGGCAGGGTAAGTCCGGCCTGCGAAAATGATAAGGCATTTTTAGTGCTTAGTTTATCATCCGGATCAACACTGAACCCCAATAAATCGCCTTCTCCGTTTTTGTAACCATCGGCAACAAAGTTGATTAAATCCTGATCATTTTTAATTCCGTCTATTTTACCCAATAGTGGCTTTATCGGTTCAATGCCCAGTTTCTCGATGGTGAGTGTATCCATTCCGCTCGCGTAGAAATCGCCAACTTTTTGTTCGGCGCTTCCTTTAGATGCTTCTGCTTTTGAAGCACTTTCGAGAATCTTGTTCAGGTTTTTGAGGTTATCGTTATACAAAGTATAAAAAGAGCCCCAGCCCGTTTCTGTTTTAGGGATTTCGGTATTTTTAATCCATTTGCCATTGGCATATAGGAAGAAATTATCGCCTGGTTTTACCGTGGTATCCATGCCTGCTTTATCGAAAAATTCGGTGCGTGCATTTACCGTTTCGGTTTCCTGATGGTTCTTATTCTGACATGCAGCAAAGAGCAAAATGCTTGCAGCCGGAAGAATTAATTTAGTTTTCATTGCTTATGAATTAGTTAGAAAAACTTAAAGCTACAAAATGCCAGGTGTAGTTTGTATGAATTTTTTATAACTTCATAAAAAAAATCTAATTATGCAATACACTATTTACATTGTAGCCATTGTAGCATTTATTATCCTACTCAGCTCTTTTGTTACCGTTAAGCAGGGAACCATTGCGGTGGTAACGGTTTTCGGTAAGTACCGTCGTCAATTAAGACCAGGTTTAAATTTTAAAATCCCATTAATAGAGCAGATTTATTCGCGCATTTCCATTCAAAACCGCTCTGTAGAACTTTCGTTCCAGGCAGTAACGCAAGATCAGGCCAATGTATATTTTAAGGCCATGCTGCTATATTCTGTAGTGAACCAGGATGAAGAAACCATTAAAAATGTAGCCTTTAAATTCGTAGATGCCACTAACCTGATGCAGGCATTGATCAGAACCATCGAAGGTTCGATCAGGGCATACGTAGCTACACAAAAACAGGCGAATGTACTGGCACAGCGTAATGAAATTGTACTTCACGTGAAAGAGCAGATCGATCAGGTTTTAGATGGCTGGGGTTATCACCTTCAGGATCTTCAGTTGAATGATATTACCTTTGATGAGGAAATAATGCGCTCAATGAGCCGCGTGGTGGCCTCAAACAATTTAAAAGCTGCGGCTGAGAATGAAGGTCAGGCTTTATTGATTACCAAAACTAAAGCTGCAGAAGCTGACGGTAATGCCATTAAAATTGCCGCCACGGCCGAGCGTGAGGCCGCCCAATTACGTGGACAGGGTATTGCCTTATTCCGTGCTGAGGTGGCCCATGGTATGAGCAAAGCCGCACAGGAAATGGAACAGGCCAATCTGGATATTTCAGTAATCCTATTCACTATGTGGACAGAGTCGATTAAACACTTTGCTGAGAACGGCGATGGAAATGTGATCTTCCTTGATGGCAGCAGCGAAGGCATGAACAGAACCATGAAAGAAATGATGGCCATGCAGTTAAATAAACAAACTGAGCCAGCGGCGAAGAAAGGATAGTCTTGTTTTGAAGTGCTGTAAGATGTTACCATCTGACAGTTAGTATAAATTAAAAGATATATCTTTTCGAATCGGATCGAAATATCCGACACTATAAAAAACGGGGCCTAATATAATTTTAGAGTGGTCAACTTTCTAGCAAACCGGTTGTAAGGTTGAGCACTCGGATACCAACAAAAAAGCCGCTTTAGCAAAACTAAAGCGGCTTTTTATTGAAATGATATTTCTAATTAGTTATTTTTTGGCATCAGACCTAAATTCATGACATAACTACCAGATTGTTGCATAAAATCACCCATTACTTTTAATGATTCGTCTTCAATAAAGTCGTAAGCATCTTGTTTGGTAATTTTATCTCCCTTTTTAATTGCAGGCAACCCTCTTAATGCTCTTAATTCATTCTGTCTGGCAAGGGTTTTCACTTCCTGAGCTTCCCGTTCAGTTTTAAGTTTTGCTTCGTTTAACGTTACAGAAACCTCAGCATCACGTTTTTTAAGATCAGCTATATCTTGTTTCAGATATTTGAAGTCTAAAGAACTGGCAATGCGTTGCTCACTGTTTTTAGTCAGTTGTGCTTTAACTGCTGTTAAATTAGCAACCGCTTTAAAGTTAGAACTTGGAATCACATCCCAAGGCAACGCAGATGGCTCTGTATCTTCTCCTATTTTATCCATTGGATAAACCGAAGGGAAAACCACATCGGGAGTTACACCTTTATGTTGCGTACTGCTACCGGCCACACGGTAAAATTTAGCCATGGTTAAGTTAATCTGACCTAAGTTAATATCGGCCGGATTCGCACTACTTGGTGAAGTACCAACTGTTTTATCTTTAGCAACCAAACCCGCTACCCTTTGCAACATGCTTGGGTTTACCAATTTGTTTAAATCGATAGAAGATTGAACGGTACCTTTACCATAGGTTTGGCTACCCATAATAATACCACGTCCATAATCCTGAATTGCTCCGGCAAAAATTTCGGATGCCGATGCACTTAACCGGTCTACCATTACACCGAACGGGCCATCCCATGCTACACCAGTATTTTCATCTTCATCCACTTCAATTTTGCCACGTAAATCTTTTACCTGAACAACAGGACCTTTATCAATAAATAAACCTGTTAATGAAATGGCCTCAACTAAAGAACCTCCACCGTTACCACGTAAATCCAATACAATCGCATTAACCTTATCGTAAGTTTTTAATGAATCGATCAGTTTTCTTACATCACGGGTGGTACTTTTATAATTTTTATCACCGGCATTTGCCGCTTTAAAATCGGCATAGAATGCAGGCAGAGTAATAATTCCAATTTTAACGTCCTTACCGTTGCTGTTTATCGTTTTTACTTTTTTCTTGGCAGAAGTTTCTTCCAAAATAATTTTATCACGAACCAGCTCTATAATTACCGGTTTCGACGACATTTCTTTTCCTACAGGGATAACCTTTAAACGAACTTTTGTGCCTTTTGGACCTTTGATTTTCGTAACAGTATTATCTAATCTCCAGCCCACAACATCCACAAATTCGCCATCACCCTGGGCTACAGCGATAATACGGTCACCCGCACTTAATTGTTTGCCTTTAAAGGCAGGTCCACCAGCAATAATTTCTGAAATTTTAACAACTTCATTCTCCAGTTGTAAACGGGCTCCGATCCCTTCGAAAGAGCGCGACATGTCTTCATTAAATGCAACCGCATTACTAGGGTTAAAATAATTGGTGTGCGGATCAATCGATTCGGTAAATGCATCCATTAAAATCTGGAAAACATCCTGGTTATTGGTTTTCGAAGTCTGTGATTGCAGGTTCTGATAACGTTTCGTTAAAGTTTCTACATTTTTGGCTTCGGCCGTTCCTGCCAGGTTTAAGTTGATCAGTTCGTATTTAACACGTTTTTTCCAGGTATCATTTAAAGCTGTTGAAGAAACTGCCCAAGGCATTTTCTCTCTATCGTATACATAAGTATCGTTCTGGTTAAAATCGAATTTCGTTTTGATCTGGGCTAAAGAATAGGTAAAATATTCGTTCAATCTTTTGGCGTAAACGTTATAGATAAAGAACGGACCACTTAAATCGCCATTTTTAAAATCATCATCCAACGTATATCTGTATTTTTCAAATTCTTTAATATCAGAGGCCAGGAAATAGTTTTTACCCTGGTCTAAAGATTTGATATACTTATCCAAAATAATAGAAGATATAGAATCGTTGATCTGTATTTTTTTGTAATTATAGCTCTCGATCAAATTGACAACTTCTTTTATAACAAGTTGCTGTTGCTCATCCGGTTTCACATTGGTAACACCCTCAACCATTGGCTGAGTTTTAGGTGCAGCATGACAAGCAAGTACTGCTGCAGTAAAAATTACAAAAAATATTCTCTTTAACATCTCTTTAAATGATTTAAAATCCATTTCCAATTCTATATAGCCAATATGATACCATTTTAGCAAAAAAACAAAAAAGAGACAGCATTATTACCGTCTCTTGTTAAAACTTTATCAAATCTAACTAAAAGCTTTTTATTTAACAATTTCTATAGGAGAACGTTAAGAGTTATTTTTTGTTTTGATCGCCCTTGAAAATTTGACTCATTACAGATCTAAAACATCTAAGAGGAGTAATGTAGAAGGATATTGACGAAAACAAACGACTAATTAGCTTGGATTTACTTTTTTGCTCGTCGTTTTATTGGCGATCATCTCCCTGGCGTCTTTTATTTGCGATTTGTACTGGGTGGTTTTGATGGAATTGGCCAGCCATTCAGCTGATTTTAAATCCCTCAATGCAAGCGTAAAATCTTTCTTTTTGATTTTAACCTGAACAATGCCCAGGATTGATTCGATATAGGAGTTATTGCTTTTTAGCTGTTTTGCCAGAATACCCTGCTGGGTATAAAACCACATCGACTGCGTATACTTGGTATTGGCCAGATAAACTTTACCCAAAAGACTGTAAGTATTCATTATACCTGCCCTGTTGCCTGTTTTGGAATAGTTTTTTAAGGCCACATTCAAAAGAATCTGTTCGGCATCAGTAAAGCGGCCCAACTGATAATGCATACTGCTCATTTTGATGATTGCTTGTCCGTACCTGCTGAAATTTTTTACGGAATTGTATTCGAAAGCCGCTTTTCCAAATAAGGTAAGTGCCTCATTATAATCTCCTTTTCGCTCTAAATCTTCTGCTTCTTCAAAAAAAGAATTCCCGTCTTCCAGATCAAATTTAGACACCGCTATATTTATAGCACTACCTCCATTAGGTTCCTGGATTTCCGTTCTATCAATGTTTTGAGCTTGTAATTGTAATGATGCAAAAAGGCCGATCAAGGCCAATACAATTTTGGTCATGCAACAAAAATAATACTTTAATTCTAATTTTAGCTAAATACCTGTAAATTAACATCAAATGATGCCCAAACCATATAGGGATGTGAATCGCAATGGTAAATTTCACCCAGGGCAGATATGCCTACAACACCTGCAAAGCCATCAAAAGCCTTAAGTTCAGCAAAAGATTTATCTGATGCATCCTTTAACGAAAAACCGTCAGTAACACGTGTCACTATTTTAGCCGCCAGTGCACCGCTCACAATGTCCTCGCCAACTCCTGTACAAGAAATACCTGCGTATTGATTTGCATAGTTACCTGCTACGGTTGCAGAGTCGCTTACCCGGCAGGGGATTTCGAAGCCCTTGCCGCCTGTAGAGGTTGCTGCTGCCAAATTCCCATCTGCATCGAGCGCCACACAACCAACGGTTCCTTTATTGTTTCTCTGATTTAGTTTGGCTTCGTACTCTGATTGCCGCTGTGCCGTAATGGGGTTGAAATATTCAAAACCATTTGTTCTGGCAAATTGCTGTGCGCCATCCCCGCTTAAAACGCGGTCGTCGTAAGTCAATAGATTTTGAGCGATTGCGATTGGATTTTTAACATCCTCTACGTTGATTACTCCGCTAAACTTTTCTGTTCTACCATCCATTAATGCGGCACTTAATCTCACCTTTCCATCACTCTGGATTTGCGAACCAATGCCAGCGTTAAATAATTCATGATCTTCCAGCAATGCAACGGTATACACAACGGTTTCTAAAGCTGTGTGCGTTTTTAAATATTCGTGCCCAAGAGTAACAATCGAAGCCAATGCATCTTGTTTTGCTTTTTTGGTTTCCTGGTTGGTAGACGACTCGCTAAAGAAGCCTCCGTGTATGATAAGTTTCATTTTTTTAGTATCGATGTGTTAGTATCAAGATGGGAGTATTAAGTATCGAGATTAAATACTTTAACTGGAATGTGCCAATTGAAAACTGTAAACTGAACTACGCTATCGGAATAACCTTTGGATGGTGGATCACCAAACTGTGGTCTGTTAAATCATAAACATCGCCATCACACATTACGTGTACCACCATATTCTTGATTGAAACGGGCTGTCCCATTTCTACATCAGTTAAGTTGGTATCGGCCATGTTGCGTCCGTCTACCAAAATCACCATTCCTGAGCCGATGGCCTCCATGGTATGCCCATCAGAAATAAAAAGCCCGGTATCTTCACCAAGGCCGATGCCTAAAATACCCGGATTACTCGCCGCAGCATATAATAAACGGCCGATTCTACCACGTTGAACAAAGTGTGTATCTACAATAACGTCATCAATAAAGCCCAATCCACCGGTAATTTTTACTTCACCTTTCAACAGGGCATCTTTACTGCTCCCCTGATAAATCATGTTTTTAGAACTTGCTGCCGCACCTGCAGAGGTTCCCGCAATTACAACAGGCTCATTTCTATATTTTTCAAGCAGAATCTGATGGATTTTTGTCCCACCGAAAATAGAAGAAAGACGGAGCTGATCACCGCCCGTAAAAATTATGACCTCTGCTGCTTTGATACGTTCATAATTTTCATCAGAATTGGCTTCTTCACGATTGGTGATATTTAGCACCCCCACATTATGAACATCCAACTGTGCATAAGCCTTGATGTATTCTTCGCCAACCTTTTCTGGCATTAACGAGGCTGTGGTGATGATTTCGAATCGGGATTGAATGTCTCTAACTGACTCTGTAGTAATTCGCTTAAGAATTCCACGCTCAAAAAAATTCATGTTTTCAGGCATTCCAAATTGCGTTTCTGCGAAGCTACCTGTATTTATTGCGCCGCCAATAATGATGAGTTTACCTTTCGGAACCATTCTTTGTGTATTATAATTGTATCAAAAAACCCAAATATATAGGCTTAAGATAAAAAACACGACTTTTTTTGTCAAGAATATTCAATTTATTAACAAACGTTAAAATAATCTAATGAAAAATTAACGTTATAGTGCTTGAAAATAAAACAAATAGACCTTAAAATTGATTTAGCTAAATGGAACGTCTATTTTCAAAATAAATGCATAATTTACAGTCATCAATTTCATTCCTTAAATTGAGGAAAAAGGACTTTTCCAAATCCCTTTTTTATATCAAAAACGAACAAAACATTACATGAAGATATCAAACATACAAGTATTAAGAGGACCAAATATATGGTCGATTAGCCGGAAAAAACTGATCCAGATGCGATTGGATTTAGAGGATATGGAGCAAAAACCGACCAATGTAATAGAAGGATTTAGCGAAAGGATCGAGAAACTGTTGCCGAGCATGTTTACCCACCGCTGTTCTAAAGGTGTTGAAGGCGGCTTTTTTACCAGAGTTAAGGAAGGTACCTGGATGGGTCATGTAATTGAACATATCGCTTTAGAAATCCAAACACTAGCTGGTATGGAAACCGGTTTTGGCAGAACACGCCAAACCAAAACAGAGGGCATTTACAATGTTGTATTTAGTTATCTCGAAGAAAAAGTTGGCGTTTATGCTGCAGAAGCTGCTGTTAAAATAGCCGAAGCGTTAATCAATAACGAAGAATACGATTTAGAACACGACATTCGCAGGATGAAGGAAATTCGTGAACTTGAAGCTTTAGGACCAAGCACAGGCTCTATTGTAGAAGAAGCCGTAAGCAGAAGTATTCCGTGGATCCGGCTGAACAAAAGCTCTTTAGTGCAATTGGGTTATGGAAAAAACCAGGTCCGCTTTAGGGCTACCATGACCGAAAAAACCAGTAGCATCGCTGTAGACATTGCCAGTAATAAGGAAGAAACCAAACGTTTGCTTACCGAAGCAGCAATTCCGGTTGCATCGGGCGTTACCATTTCAAATATCGATGATTTAGAGGCCTCGGTGAAAAAAGTTGGCTTCCCTCTGGTTTTTAAACCGCTTGATGGTAACCACGGTAAAGGCGCAACTATCAATGTAAAAACGATGGAAGATGCTATAGCGGCTTTTGAGTATGCAAAAACCTATTCGAGAAGGGTCATTATCGAAAAATTTATTACCGGGTACGATTTCCGTGTACTGGTAATCGATCATAAAGTAATTGCAGCTGCACAACGTGATCCTGCACATGTAAGAGGAAACGGAATCCATACCATTCAGGAACTGATTGATAAGGAAAACGAAGACCCACGCCGTGGTTATGGTCACGAAAATGTATTAACAGAAATTGCTGTTGACCGTGATACTTTAGATTTACTGGCCAAAAAAGAATATACATTAGAAACCATTCCTGAAAAGGGAGAGGTGGTTTATCTAAAATCAACCGCAAACTTAAGCACGGGTGGCACATCAATCGATGTGACAGATATTGTTCACCCACAGAATATTTTCATCTGCGAAAGGATTTCGAGGGTAATTGGATTAGACATCTGCGGCATTGATATTATGGCGCAGAACCTGACTCAACCACTGACCGAAAATGGTGGTGTTGTTTTAGAGGTGAATGCTGCTCCTGGATTCAGGATGCACCTGGCGCCCAGTGAAGGTTTGCCAAGAAATGTGGCCGCATCGGTTATTGATATGCTTTATCCGCAAGGAAAGTTATCACAGATTCCGATTATCGCCGTAACCGGAACAAATGGAAAAACCACTACAACCCGTCTAATCGCGCACATTATCCGTAGTAATGGTAAACGTGTGGGCTTTACCACCAGCGATGGCGTGTATGTGCACAACACCATGTTGATGAAAGGTGATACCACAGGGCCTGTAAGTGCCGAATTTATCTTAAAAGACCCTACTGTGGAATTTGCTGTTTTGGAAACTGCCCGTGGTGGAATTTTAAGGGCAGGCTTAGGCTTTAATGCCTGTGACATCGGTGTGGTAACCAATATTCAGGAAGATCACCTGGGTATTTCAGACATCCATAATCTTGATGATTTAACCCGTGTAAAGGCCGTTGTAATTGGTGCAGTTCGCCGTAAGGGATGGGCCGTATTAAATGCAGACAATGGTTATTGCGTTCGCATTGGTAAAGATGCCCGTTGTAACGTTGCTTATTTTAGCATGGATGAAAACAACCCTGTAATTAAGGAACATTGCAGAAAAGGTGGTATCGCTGCGATTTACGAAAACGGCTATATCACCATCAAAACAGGCGATTGGAAATTAAGGGTAGATAAAGCCACCCATATTCCTTTAACTTTTGGCGGATCGGTAAACTTTATGATCCAGAATGTATTGGCGGCAACACTGGCTACCTATTTATGGGGCTATAAACCAGAAGATATCCGTTTATCATTAGAAACCTTTATCCCTTCGGCAGCACATACCCCGGGAAGGATGAATGTTTTCAGGTTTAAAGATTTTAAAGTTTTAGTAGACTTTGCGCATAACCCCGATGGATTTAACGGGGTGAAAGGTTTCTTACAAGGCGTAGAAGCCACTAAGCAAGTAGGTATTATTTCAGCAACAGGCGATAGAAGAGACGAAGATATCATCGAAACTGCCCGTATTTCGGCACAGATGTTTGATAAAATCTTTATTTGTCAGGAGAAATACCTGCGCGGAAGACAACAACAGGATTTGGTTGATTTACTGGTTAAAGGGATTAGGGAAGTAGATCCTGATAAAGAGATCATTATCAACAATAAAAGTACGGAGTGTTTACAGATTGCGATCGAAACTGCCGAAAAAGGTTCTTACTTAACCATTTTAAGCAACACGATTGATAATACGATTCAGCGTGTTACCGAACATTTAGACCGGGAACTGGAAGCTTAAGGATTAAAAAACAGTCGTTACCCTGGTCCGATAGCTATCGGATCAATTTCAGGGTATAATAGATTGCTGGTCCGGAGTGTCAGGCCAGCATAATGGAAATTAATAAAAAAACCTCCTTCGAGTTATTAATCGAAGGAGGTTTTTCCGTTTTTATATATCGCTCACTTATGCCTGAGCATCACGTAATCTTTTAATCTCATCATGCGATTTTCTTAACGATGCTTTTTGATCAGAAATCAGCTCTCTGATATTTGAAGGAAGCTCTTCTTCTTCCAAAGCCATTTTATATCCGTTTTGGGCAGCATCTTCTCCAAATTCACAATTGTTTAAAACCGTTTTACGGTCGTGACCGGTAAATATAGCCTTAACGTCCATCCAGGCCCTGTAAATTTTACCAGAGTTGGTGGTTCCGGTTTCAATATCTTCACCTAATGCGGCTACTTCTGTAGCTAAAGCCATTTTATATTTTTGGCTTTCGGCAATCATATTTAAAAATAGCGTTTTCAGATCAGCATCGCCATCTTTTAATTCCTGACGGGCTTTTTCATAACCTTCAATACGGTCGTTATTGATTTGAACCAGGTCATTTAATACTTCTGCAGTTGCTGTTGTCGTTTTCATGTTGTTATTTTTTATAGTTTCGATGTATAAAAGCAACACGGGCAATTAAAAAAAGGTTTGTCATTTTTTGAATTGCTTACAACAAATAGCTATATGAGGCAAATTATTTCTTCGAAAAGTATTGCGCAAGTTTTTCTTTTACGAATCGCCTAACACGGGTTACCATATTACCTTTCCGCTTGATTAGAAAGCTTTTAATGGCTTTATAGGCGATAGGATCTTCGGCAATTACTGTTGGAAATTCGACGATTGGCTTTGGGTTGATAATGACGTTATAGATATCGTTTATCCCAGAATGCACGCCCGTTCCATCGTGGCCGATATTATTAACGAGGGATTGTGAGGGGTTGAGTGTTAAACCGCCCTTTAGAAAGATAGAGGCATACCATCTGATGGCCCAGCTGTTGTTCTTCCCTTTTTTAAATTCCTGCATCTGTTTCCAGAAATTCATTTTATTATCGATAGAAAAAGCTGCACGTTTCTTTTTATCGAACTGTTTTAAAAGGATATCAATATCAGGTTCGAAGTTTTTCCACGCTCTTCCCCAGGTAGCCCATCCCCAGCTTGTGGCGGCCCTATAAAAAAACGAGGGCGGAAGTTTTTCATTCTTTAGGGGATACATATAGGCGCCAATATGCATTACCTTCTCCTCTTCACGATAACGGCCTAAGGCGTCGTTAAAATAGGCCAAAGTATGGGGTGAGGTAATCAGATCATCTTCAAAAACAATTACCTGATCGTATTCCTCAATTAACTGGCTTACACCTGCGATTACTGAATTGGCTAATCCGGCGTTATCTTTTCTTTCGATTACCTTAACCGATTTAAAACCATCTGTTTTATTGATGATTTTTCTAACCGCAGCAACATTTTTCTCCTCCTGAACCGTTTTTGCCCCATCAGAAAAGATATATAAATGGCTTTTTTCAGCCAGCTCATTTTGTTGCAGAAATTTGATCGTCCGCTCGGTATGCTGCGGACGGTTATATACGAAAAGTGCTATTGGAGCAAGGTTTTGCATTTTTTGTTTATAAGTTAACCATATCAATAAATTGGCCAATTGTTGTCGCTCATCGTCATTTCGACTGGAGCACCGCGGAATGGAGAAATCTACAAATTAAGAATCAAGTGCTAAGATTTATCAGCTTCGTTTCAATTGCTCGAAATGAAGATCTTCCAACGCATATGTTAAATTACCTAAAATATATGTAAGTTATGGTCAGATTTTTTCGTTAAAACGGTATATGCATTGGCAAACTGTTCTTGTTTTTTCTTTCCAAAAAGATTACCTAAAGTCTTTTTGATGCGGTATTCGAGCTCGATTTTTAAATTCTTAGCAAACGTTTTTGGTGCTTTTCTATTCACAAACTCATTAAACTTTACCGTTTCAGGGGCCGTCATCGAAACTTTATCTTCCAGAATTTCCAAACCTTCGCTTTGCAGTAAAAACCTTAAAGATGTTGGCGTATACATGTTAATGTGACCGTAATCCAAAAAATGTTTCATTCTTTGATCTACACCAAAACGGTAATCTTTTGGCACTTCTACTACAATGTATTTTGCTACTCTTTTTAGTTCCCGGATTAAAATTCTTTCGTGCTCTACATGCTCTAAAACATGTGCCAGGATAATCAGGTCGAAAGTATCGTCTTCATAGGGGATTTTGTAGCCATCAAAGGTCTGCGCATCCTTTAATCTGCCAAGCTTACGGTCTTTTATAATGTCGACACCGCTTTGTGCAATTTCCAAAGCATACAGTTCGGGTGCGAAATGCCATTCGTTTAAAAAGTGTAAAATACTGCCATCCCCAGCACCAACTTCAAGTACTTTTTTAGGCTTTAATCCTTTGCAAACATCAACAATGTTCTGAGCCTTATATTTGGCGCCGAGCATACGCCACGCTACATCACTATTGGTATAAAAATTATCGTAGGCCGTTTTTACTTCTTCGCTTAACATGATCCTGATTGATTAAATGCCTAAACAATTATCCTGCTTGTAGAAAACCGAGGTTGCTTTTTCGTAGAAAAGACCAGGCGAAATGCCACTGAAGCTAATTTCTTTGAAACCTTGTGCTTTTAACAGCACGCGGGCAGCACTATAAACTTCACGCTCGCTGTCATCTAAAACCAATACTCCATTTTCTGATAAAGCATCAACGCTGTACTTGCAACAATTTACACGGTCGCGGCCATCAACGATAATAATATCGAACTTTTTACCCAGTAAGGCTGCCTTTTTAGCATACTCACCATCTTTTTCCAAATGGCAGAATATCATTTCGGCATTGCCAGGGCTTGTATTTTTCACCTTGTCGAACCAGCCTTTATCGTGTTCTACCGAAGTTACAGAACCTGCTCTTTCCGCATAAAAAATAGTAGAACTCCCGGAACCATATTCGAAAATGTGCTGTGTTTTATTGATCCTATCCTTGATAAAATCGATAAACGAATAGGTTACCCAAGGCAATGCTTTTCCTTTGCCATCTACGGCCTGTTTCTTATCAAAAGCGGTGAACCAGCCAATGCTGTTCAGGTAGCCTTTATGTCCGTAAGATAATAATGCCTTAAGCCTGCCTGGCTTAGCAATTAATGTGGTTAATGCTTTAAGAGTACTCAACGTTTAAATATTTTTTGAAATGCTGTGACCAAAAATAATGATTTTAACATCATTATACCTTGTTGACGAAGTTTAGGAATAAATAGTATAAAAAAGGCTGAAATAAAGTATGCGATTACCGTAGATACAGCTGTACCCATCATACCCATTTTTGGAATAAGGATAATGTTTAAAATGATATTTACAACTGCTCCTATCCCTGTTCGGATAAAGGTTAAGCGACCAAAATTTTCTGCAATTAAATACTGTCCACTTGCAACACCAAGAAATATGAAAGCAGAACCCCAAACATGCACAGACAAAACAGGTGCGGCATCCGCAAATTCTGGTTTAAAATAACTATAAATGAACGGTGAAGCAAAAGTTATAAAAATGGCAAAACTTAAGCTTAACCAAACCATTAAATCATATAAATTCTGAAGTCTCTTCTGGTAACGTTCCTTATCATCTCTCCTCGCATTCAGAATTGCAGGAAAGAGTGATGAAACGATGGCAACAGGCACGAAATTTAAAGCCTCACTAAAATTTACCACTGTTGCATAAGCACCAGCTTCAGCAGTCCCCTTTTCCCCTAAAATCTGTTTTAGCATTATCTGGTCAATTTTCATATAAACTGAAACCATTATGCCCGAAATGATAAGCGGCCATGAAAGGGAAAAGAGTTTTTTAGCCAATGTTTTTTCAAAACTCCAATTGAAGATACTTCTATTTTTTCTGCTATAGGTAATGATATATCCTACAGAAAGCAAAATGGTATCAAAAAGAAAAGCAAAAAAGAAGTAGCTGATTGGCGAATGTGTGTAGATTAAAATAATTTTTATTCCAGCAGAAATTAGATTCCCAATAATCTGCACCTGCATGATGTATTTGGATTTTACCTCCGATTGGAAATAAGAATCGATAACAGTAAAAGACTGAAATACACCAACAAACGAAAGCAATAATATGAACTGATATTGAATGTCCTCAAGTGGATAAATTAGCCATGCAAGTGAAATTAAAGGAATACACATAAAACCTGCAAATGCTTTCAACCCAAATGCTGTACCTAAAATCTGATCTCTTTTCTGAGGGAACTGGTGAAGTTCTTTTACAATAAACTGATCTAAGCCAAGGCCAGCCAATGCGGCGAATAAAAAAACATAAGCAATTGATGTAGTGAGAATACCATTACCATACGACAGCAAATAGTTTGCAACTGCAATATTGGTTAGCATTTTTATTCCTAAACTGCCAACTTTCCCCATCAAAAGCATTCCTGTATTTTTAAAATACTTGATTAGTGCTTCCTGGTCAAAACCTTTTATGGCGGGTAATTTCATTAACGCAAAGATGTAAAAAAATGTGCGTTAAGTAAGGTGATGTAAATTCAAAATATTTTAATGCTCCGGATACATTGTTTATCAAAGTGATTATTTTCCTTCACTCTTGGTTTCCAATACTTTTTCTGTTGTTTTAGCTTCGGGCGTTGACACTGGAACAGTATTAACCGGAACAGGTTTACTATTTAAAGGCGCGCCAACGGCAAGGTCGCATCTGTGGTTCGGCTGACCATGAGGTGGATTTAAACCTTTTGCGGTTTTTACGCCTACCGTTTGTGTTACAGCAGGCTGGGTGGTTACAACCTGAGTAGGTTTGCTATCCAAAGGCGCACCAATGGCAATATCACATCTATGACTAGGTTCCCCATGCTTAGGATTCAATTTTTTGCCTGAAGCATTTACAACAGGAGCTACAGGAGCAGGTACCGCTTGCTGAGTAACTTTCTGCTGTTGAACTGCGGCTGCTTGATTTAACGGTGCGCCAACGGCCAAAGCACAGGTATGTCCTGCTTCGCCATGTGGCGGATTAAAAATCAGATTACTTTTAGCTGGTTGTGCTACTGGCTGAACAGCATTGCTTTTTTGCAGTCCCTGTATGCCGGTAGGTGTTGGAATAACCGCTTGAGCAGTTTCTTTCTTTTCGCTGTTACAAGCGCAAAGAACAGTGATGGCTAACAAGTAAAAAGCGTATTTCATGGGACTGAGATTAATTTACCCAAATATGGCTAAATTAATTTAGGCCTGAAAGCTCTTTTCTATTCTTTCTAACTGTTTTAAATGATGTTTCAAATGGATTTCAATAAATCTTAGCCACTGTTTAGCGTTTAAATAACCCAGCCTTGGATGTTTTGTCTTGCAATCGGCGCTTGCAGTTGCTATTGATGGGTAGTGATCATCCAGGGCCTTTTCAAACTCTAAAACAAAATCGAGCGCCTCTGTTTTACTGATTTTTTTAACCCGCTCAGCCAATCGTTTTGGCACTTTGTACTTTTTTGCCGGAGGTAAAGTGCCTAAAAGCAAAATCAGTTTTACAATAAAATGTGTGGGTTTGTTTTCGCCTTTGCCATTTGCGGCATGCTCCAGCGCAATTAATGAAAGCAGGCTTGAATCGAAAATGTGCGAATATACTTCGCTATAGCTCCAGCCCGCAATAGGCGGAATGCTTTGAAAAATATCTGCGGGATAATTAGATAGTTTCGATTTATAGGCATCGACAATTTTATGTATCGATGCCTTAATTTTTGCAGCTGTCATTGAATAAAGATAAGCCGAATTACTGCTTCTCCAAATATTTTAAAAAGTCTTCCTTATTTGACGGGAAAATGAAAATATCAGATAGTGCAAAGTAGTTTTGAGGATCCGCAACATTTTTATAAAGATTCTGGGCCACTCTCAAGCGTTCATCATCAAAGCTAAAAGATTTTAACAGCACCCTTACCTGCGCACTTAAAAGAGATGAATTTTTGCTAACTACATTGATCATTCTCGATCTGCTATCATCAAAACTTTCCTTTCTGTATTGTGTTAAAAATGCCTCAAATGCTTCATCGGATAGTAATGGGTTTAATTCTGGCTTTGGTGGCCGTGGCAGAACAATCCCTGTATTATAATCTCCGGTATAACCATCGAAATCGTTTAGGGCGTATTGCCTGTTGCGATAGATCGTTAACTGCTTTAAAGTAATTAACCGTTTATCATCAAAACTTAACACCAGCCGTTGTTGTGGGATCACCCTTATCCGTTGTTTCAAAACTACAGTATTGCCCTGAATAATAGATAGTATTGGGGTATTATGGTATACATCGTAAAAACGGAACCTGCCATTGGCAGACGCAACAAGTTCGTCGTCGAGATACACGTTATATTTACCTGGATTAACAATTTGCAGAAATACTTCGGCTGCACTGCGGTTATTTTGGGCGAAAGTTAGGGCAGCAAAAAGCATTGCCAATCCTAAAAAGATGGTTTTTTTCATTTTAATTAAGGTTTCATTTGTGTGTGTTTTAAACTCATGCCAAACGAATGCCAAAACCAAACAAAAAGGAGTAAGGTTAAAAAAGTTTTAACAATTCTTCCAGATGGATGATTTCCCGTTTAACATCATCAGGTTTTTCTTTCTGCAGGGGATTGAAGAATATAGCCTCCATGCCAAAATTTAAGGCTCCATAAATATCAGCTTCAAGACTATCCCCAATCATGATGCTTTCGGCTTTTAAAGCTTTTGCCTTATCCAATGCATATTCAAAAATAATGGGATTGGGTTTGTTTACGCCAACATCCTCTGAGATAATCACATTTTCGAAATAGGGATTAAGATTAGAGAGACTCATTTTGGTTAAGGTAGTTTCCTTAAATCCATTAGAAATAATATGCAGCGTATATTTTTGTTGCAGGTAAGCCAGAACGTTTTCTGCCCCTTCGAATAAATTTGTTTTGGTAGGCGAAATGCTTACATAATCATCTTCAAACTGATGCGGAACAGCATCTGGATGGATACCCAATTGAATAAAAGTTTTACTGAAGCGCTCCGATCTTAAAAAATCCTTAGTGATTTTACCCAAGTGATAATCAGCCCATAACTGGTGGTTATTTTCAGTATAAGTAGCGATAAAATCGGTACAAGATTTAAGACCAAGTGTATCTAATTTATAGGTTTGATAAAGCTCATTTAATGTTTCTTCGGCATTGCGGTCAAAATCCCAGATGGTATGGTCGAGGTCGAAGAAAATATGCTTTTTCATGAATAATAATTTTTACAAAGTTAGCCTAATGATTTTTGATTTATAAATAATCATCCACTTTTGCCCTTATTTCTTCAATAAGTTCTTCATCCATATACTGATAATCGTCTGGGATATCCAGCATGATGATTTCCTTTTCACAGATCTCTTCAGGAAAACGTTCGGTAATTCTTTGCTTGTGCTTCTTCTCCATCACAAAGATCAGATCAGCCCAAAGAATCAGCTTGGCACTGATTTTAATCCTGGCCGATGGTTCAGTTCCCGCTGACCTTACCTGATGATCGGAGTGGTTTTTATAAATGGTTTCGGCAGTAGCACTGCGCCATTTGTTTCTACTGCATACAAAGAGGATATTCACTAACTCTGGACTTAAGACTGTTTACTAAAACTAAACCTTTTCTCCATAGGCCAGATCCCCGGCATCGCCAAGTCCGGGAACAATGTAAGATTTACTGGTCATTTCCTCATCAATAGCGCCAAGCCAAAGTTTAGCTTTAGGCAGATTGGCACGGACATGGGCAACACCTTCGGTACTGGCTATTGCCGCAACAATATGAAGTTCGGCAATTTTGTAACGGTTAATCAATTCTTTACAGCACATCACCATGCTTTGCCCGGTAGCCAGCATGGGGTCGGCCATAATTAATACCTTTCCTACTAAATCCGGAGTAGAAATGTAATCCATTTGAATGACGAAATCACCGCTCTTTTTTACCTTCCTATAGGCTGAAATAAAACAGCATTCTGCTTTATCAAAAATATTAAGCAGGCCCTGTTGTAGCGGTAAACCAGCTCTGAGTATCGTTGCTAAAACCGGTTGCTGTGTTAGCACTTCGCAAGATGATATCCCCAGGGGAGTTACAATCTCTTTGGTGGTATATTGAAGTGATTTACTGATCTCGTAGGCAAAAAACTCACCAAGCCTTTCCAGATTTTTGCGGAAGCGCATCGAATCTTTCTGGATATTTTCATCCCGAAGTTCGGCTATAAAGGTATTGGCAATAGATTTTGTTTTGCTCAGATCAAAAATCATAATCATGTTTTTCTGCATCCTATGGATTATGCAAGATGGTTTTACCTTCTAAATTTAGCAATTTTAAGCCAAATAAAGTTAAACTAAATCAATTACCCACGTAATTAAACATTTCTCCGAATAAAGATTTTAACTTCTTGTATTTAGGGTAATCTGATAAACTTTTCAAATTCCAGCTGCTGTAAAAGGTACCGTTTACCACTTTCACTGCATTGACATATTGACGTAGTATTTTTGTAGCTGCTTCACGTGGTAAAAATTGAAGAACATGATCCGTTAAACAATAAGAATTAACCACCAATGCCGTTACTTTCTCGAGCTGCAGATCATACCAGTTAAACGGCGTACAGGTTCCCGCCCTAAATCCAGGTACATCATCATAGCCCATGGAATAATCGGAAGTGATACCTGAATTCAGGATATTTAAATAACATATCGGGAATTTTAATTTTTCTAACTGCTGACTGGTTAGCGGAATGGTATTGGGATGGAACTTTTTGAGCTTAGTCAATCCATCTTTAATTCCGCTCACTTTATCCTTGTTGCTGGCACAAGGTGTTAATAAACCTACCGATTGATCATTTAATGTTTTAGCAACTCCGTTAATCTTGATATAATCCATTGGAACATCGGGAAAATCGATAAAGTATAATGGACTCCTCTTTTTTGATGCAAACATTTGGTTAGCCTGAACCAGAACCTGTTCATTATTGATCCCTATCCCGGTTAACCTGTCAAATTTCGAACTCAGATAATTATTTTCTTTCTTAAAAACAGCACTGAATATAAATTTGGTTCTGCTGAAGAAACCTTCAGGTAAGTTGGGCACAATATTAAAGTGAATAGTTGGCTGGTGCTGAAATTTTTTTTCGTGAAACTTAAAATCCGGATGTTTCTTCCTGATTACACTTTTGATAATCAATGCCCATTCATCAACAACCGGTTTATCTAAAACCCGCCATTTGTGATGGTAACTTTTTGAAGGCTTAAATTCTTCTTCTGTTTTTTGTTTATGGAGATACTCCTCATATCGGCTGATCATAAAGAAGGATGCGGCAAACACATCGAATGGTAAAGCAGAATTCTCAACGGGAAAGGGAACCTGATATTCTCCAAATGAAACAGTTTTAAGCTTAATTTCTTCCAGTCTATTAGAAAAAAGCAAAGCCGTACTTTTAAAAAAAAGTTCATCGCCTAATGGTTCGTCACCATAACTGATTCTGATGTTTTCGCTTTGTAGAAAATACTGACTATTGCCCGTAAACTCTACTTCCGCTTTAAGGATATCTTTAAAAATAAAATTGAAGATATATTTAATCCGAGGTGTTAATATATTGGAGAAGATGATTAGATGCATAACTTATTTTAACAACGCGGTATTTAAAAAAAGATTACAAGAAATATTTCTCAGCCAATATTAACTCACTAATACCGCCTAATAAAGTTAACGGTAATTTAACATTGAACCATTATCTAATACAAAAATTACAATTAAAAGTTTGCTGTGAATTGCTTTTCAGGATAAAGGATCTTGGTACTTTTCCGGTTAGCCCCCTTCACGATGTGCACTATACTCATCTGATCATCAAACATATCGTATAAAATAGTGTCATTAACCTCAACTGATTTCATCGCTGCAACTTTTTCAACTTCAAGATAGATATTGGTAGCCTCGTGGTCAATCTCAAACCCAACGTAACTCATCGTAACGGCCTTTCCGTTGGCTTTTAATTGTAAATGGGAAAGCAGGTATTTTTTAACCAGTTCATCCATCGCAGTCTTCATATTTGGATTACTCAGGTCGGTTTTTTGTTTGTATACCTTTGCCAAAATAGCTTCAAAGTCATCCGAAAAAATCTTACAGCTTATTTCCAGTGTTTTATCCTTTTCATTAAAGCTCACTTCAGTTGTGCTAACATGCAAAGGGTGTTTTACGCCGGCTTCAACCGAAAAAAAAGCACAACACAATAGCAAAAGGGTATATTTTAATTTACGCATCAATATTCAAGTGTATGATTAACAAAGTTACTATTTAAAGCCTGAAGCAAACAATGTCAGCAAATAACCAAAAAATCAGTAACAAATTTAGTATTTATGGCTTTGTTTAAGGAATATTTGGGCTTTTTACAATTAAAAATATAATTTTAAGCTTTGTAAACTATTTAACGTCCCATAGTTAGCTTATTATTCATGCCGTTACAGGATTTTATCTTTTACTTCAAACTGGGTTGGGAGCATATTATAAGTGCGGATGCTTTAGATCATCAACTTTTTGTTTTAGCATTGGTGGCCATTTACAGTTACCACCACCTGAAACAAGTGTTGATCCTCGTTACTGCTTTTACCATTGGGCATTCGTTAACTTTATTTTTAAGCGTTTTAGATATTATCAGATTCGATAGCAAATGGGTAGAATTTTTAATCCCCTGTACCATTGTAATTACTGCGATAAGTAATTTATTCAGGAAGAATTTTTCCTTAAAATCGGTCAAGATCAATTATTTTTTGGCACTGGGCTTTGGATTGATCCACGGAATGGGTTTTGCCAATTCCATTAGGATAATGCTGGCAAAAGACCAGAATATTGGCTGGGGATTATTCGGCTTTAATGTAGGCCTGGAGGCGGGGCAGATTTTTATGGTAATTATTATCTTGCTGATTACCTTTTTTGTGTTCAACTATACCCGTATAAAACGCATCAGCTGGGTTTTATTTGTATCGGCAGCCGTATTTAGCCTGGCTTTAAAAATGGCTTTAGAAAGAATTCCTTTTTAACAAACATATGATGAATAAACTGTATACCCTAACTGGTCTATTGCTCTTCTCGGGCAGTTTGACCATGGCCCAAAACATTTTGAACAATCCTGGCAGCAATCATGGAAATAAGTTCGAACAGCTGGGCACCATTTTACCTACACCCAATGAGCAGCGTACGGCCAGTGGGGCACCAGGTGTTAAATACTGGCAGCAACGGGCCGATTATAACATCAAATGTGAACTGGATGAAAAAAACCTGTTGTTAACTGGATCTGAAACGGTAACCTATACCAACAATTCACCAGATCCATTAACTTATATCTGGTTACAGCTTGATGAAAACGAACACAGTACTGATAAAAGTGCAAACTATCAGGATGCAACCAAAATGCCTGCTTTCGGTACAACCAAAAACTTAGATCAGCTAAGTGCTACAGGAAACAATGGCTATGGAATTAATATAACCAAACTCACTGATGCAACAGGTAAAAACCTAAAATACACGGTTAACAAAACCATGATGCGGGTTGATTTACCAGTTGCCTTAAGAACTGGCCAGAAATTGATCTTCAACATTGATTGGAACTATAAAATCACCGACAGAATGAGTGTTGGTGGCCGCGGTGGTTACGAATTTTTCCCAACAGATGGAAACTATCTGTTCACCATGACGCAATGGTACCCACGCTTATGTGTGTATAGCGATTTTCAGGGATGGCAGAACCATCAATTTACTGGCAGAGGGGAGTTTGCTTTAACTTTTGGAGATTTTAAAGTGCAGATGACCGTTCCTGCAGATCACCTGGTGGGCTCAACCGGAGAATGTATCAACTACAGCGCTGTTTTAAACCCAACACAATTAGCCAGATACAATTCGGCAAAAACCGCAGCTGCACCCGTAGAAATCCAAACCTTAGCAGAAGCCAAAACTGCCGAAACCAAAAAATCGACAGCTAAAAAAACCTGGGTTTTCAATGCCAATAATGTGCGCGATTTCGCCTGGACTTCTTCACGTAAGTTTATCTGGGATGCCATGCCTCAAAAAATCCAGGCCAACAACAACACGGTAATGTGTATGAGTTTTTATGGAAAAGAAGCTTACAGTCTGTACAGTAAGTTTTCTACCCGTGCTGTTGCACATACCATTAAAACCTATTCAGATTTTACCATTCCTTATCCATATCCGGTTGCACAGAGCATCGAAGCCGCTAATGGAATGGAATATCCGATGATCTGTTTCAACTATGGCCGTACCGATGCGGATGGAACATATAGCGAAAGCACTAAAAACGGCATGTTAGGTGTGGTTATCCACGAGGTAGGCCACAACTTTTTCCCAATGATCGTGAACAGCGATGAGCGCCAGTGGACCTGGATGGATGAAGGTTTAAACTCCTTTGTTGAATATTTAACCGAAGAACTTTGGGACAATAAATTTCCAAGCAAAAAAGGTCCGGCTTATACCATTGTTGACTACATGAAACTGCCTAAAGATGAGTTGGAACCGATTATGACCAACTCTGAGAACATTGCCCGCTTCGGTCCGAATGCCTATTCAAAACCTGCTACAGGCTTAAATATCCTTCGCGAAACCATTATGGGAAGAGAACTTTTTGATTATGCCTTTAAAGAATACTCGAGGAGATGGGCTTTTAAACATCCTGAACCAGCTGATCTTTTCCGCACCATGGAAGATGCCAGCGGCGAGGATTTAGATTGGTTTTGGAGAGGTTGGTTTTACGGAACTGATCCCTGCGACATCTCATTGGACAGCGTAAAATTCGCGAAAGCAGATTTCCCGAAAGAAGTTCCTGCAGCAAGATCCAGAATGGTGAAAATAGATAAACCTGCGGTTAATGCTTTTGAGGATATTTCAAAAATCAGAAACCGTGAGGATAAGAAAATCAATTTCTATACAGATAAGAATACTGCTGCTCAGGATTTTTATTACAAATATGATAGAGGACTGGTTACCATTGACACCACAATTGCGACAAAAATGGATATGACCCCGCCTGTTGAAGTTGTTCCAGACGGCGATCAGGGCAAATACGATAATAAATTTTTATATGAGTTAAGCTTTAGCAATAAAGGCGGCTTGGTAATGCCTGTAATAGTTGAGTTTACCTATAAAGACGGCACGAAAGAAATTGACCGCATTCCGGCGCAGATCTGGAGACACAATGAACTGAAAACTTCTAAGTTTTATGTAAAAGATAAAGAAGTGGCTTCAATTTTAATCGATCCACTGCGCGAAACCGCTGATATTGATACATCAAACAATGCCTGGGGCGGTAAAGCCAAAGAAAGCAAGTTTAAAGTATATAAAGCAAAAACTGGTGGAGCGGTTAGAGGCCAATCAATTGGTAAAAACCCAATGCAGGCCGCTACGGGTAAATAATAATTTCAGTGTTCTGTCATCCTGAGCTAGCTTGCACTGCGCATCGTCGAAGTGAAGGATTTATGATGATTTAATTGTTGACAAAATCCCTGTTGAAGAAATTCAACGGGGATTTTTTTATTGGATTTTAGGTAGAATATTCAATAAGAAGTTTCTAATATTGGTTACTGTGATCTCATTTGATGATAAGTAAGTTTCACTGTTCGGCGTAATGATATACCTATATTTTGGTTCAAGATCTTTTATGCAGCTGATAAATCCTTTAGATACCGAAGGTGCATTTGACAATTTAATTTCAATACATGCAACTGGAGTAACTCCCTGCACAAGAATTAAATCACATTCTGCCCCGGTTTGGGTCCGATAAAAGAAAAGTTCAGTCTGCTTTTCCTTTACTTGATAAATTTGTTCTATCACATAACCTTCCCAGGATGCTCCTACGCCCGGGTGACCGAACAGATCAGTATAACCTGGTATATTCAGTAAACGGTGCAAAATGCCAGTATCCCTTATATAAGTCTTAGGAGACTTAATTAATCGCTTTTTTGCATTCACAAACCATGGATGTAAACGTCTGATTAAAAACCCACCTTCTAAAAAGTCCAAGTATCTATTAACGGTAGGTGCACTTACTCCTAATGACCTTGCAAAGGATTCTCCGTTAAATAAATTTCCATTTAAATGGGCAAGCATGCTCCAGAAATTCCTGAGCAAAGTAGGGGCTAAATCTACACCAAACATCTTTGCTAAGTCTCTTTCCACATAACTTACAATAAAATCATCAATCCATTCTTTGCTAAGTAAGTCATTTTCTGACAATAAAGATTCCGGAAATCCACCACGAAACCAATGCTCTTCCAAACCTATTGTATCTGGGAGTTCCGTCAGTCCGATAGTGCATAATTCGTTATAAGAAATTCTACCCGCCAATGTTTCAGAAACGCCTTTAACCAATTCAGGCGATGCTGATCCAAGCAATATGAATCTTCCTGGTGTTCTCTTCGCATCGATTAATGGACGTAGTAGAGAAAATAGTGTCGGCAACAACTGAACCTCATCAATAATTACAGTATGATCTTGTAAACTCTCTAAAAAAGTATAAGCATCTTGTAGTTTAGCAACATCCCTCGGATTTTCCATATCAAGATATATATAGTCATTGCTTAATTCTTTTGCCAATGTCGTTTTTCCAACCTGCCGCGGTCCGAGAATAGCGACAGCCGGTGATTTTTTAAGCCTATTTCTTAATTGAGATGCAAGATTTCTGATAATCAACATATACAAATGTATACATTAACCTAGTAAATCGAAAGTTAAACTTTCGATTTACTAGGTTAATGTGCTGTAATGTGCTTTAAATGCACTTTATAAATTTAGCGAAATTAGCTTGTTATAAAAAAACAGTAAAGTTTTCTGACTTTCTCCTGTTTTACTCTTTACTGCTTAAACCGTATATTTGATATACTCATGAAATTTAAAATCACCTCAGAATATCAGCCTACCGGAGATCAGCCTAGCGCTATAAAACAATTGGTTGATGGCGTAAATGCCAACGAACATTATCAAACGTTATTGGGGGTTACAGGATCGGGAAAAACCTTTACAGTTGCCAATGTGATTGAGCAGACCCAAAAACCTACCCTGATTTTAAGTCACAATAAAACTTTGGCCGCACAGCTTTACGGTGAGTTTAAAAACTTTTTCCCCGAAAATTCGGTGAATTATTTTGTTTCTTATTACGATTACTATCAGCCAGAGGCTTTTATAGCTTCAAGCAATACTTATATCGAAAAAGATCTGAGCATTAACGAAGAGATCGAAAAACTACGTTTACGCACCACCTCTTCATTAATGAGTGGCCGCCGTGATATTATTGTGGTATCCTCCATATCCTGCATTTATGGTATGGGTAATCCGGAAGATTTCTCCAGAATGGTTTTCCGTTTTGGCGTAGGTTTGAGGATCTCAAGAAATGCATTTTTACACAGCCTGGTCGAGATTTTATATTCCCGTACCACAACGGAGTTTAAACGTGGAACGTTTAGGGTGAAGGGCGATACGGTAGATATTTATCCTGCTTACCTTGATCATGCTTACCGCATTTCATTTTTCGGCGATGATATCGAAGAGCTTTCAGCCATTGATCCTGTTTCAGGTAAAACTTTGGAGAAACTCGAAGATATGGCCATTTATCCTGCCAACCTTTTCGTTACACCAAAAGACAGATTTAATTCATCGATTTGGGGTATTCAGGAAGAACTTGAAATCCGCAAGAACCAATTAATTGCTGACCGCCATTTACTTGAAGCAAAAAGACTGGAAGAACGGACCAATTTCGATATCGAAATGATGAAGGAACTTGGTTACTGTTCAGGTATCGAAAATTATTCGCGTTTCTTTGATGGAAGGCAGCCAGGCATGCGCCCTTTCTGTTTACTGGATTATTTCCCGGAAGATTACTTAATGGTAATTGATGAAAGTCATGTTACCGTTCCGCAGATTAGGGCGATGTATGGTGGAGACCGGTCGCGTAAGTTATCTTTGGTTGAATATGGTTTCCGCTTACCGGCTGCGCTAGATAACAGGCCTTTAAACTTTAACGAATTTGAAGCCCTTGCCCCACAAACCATTTATGTGAGCGCAACGCCAGCCGAATATGAACTGGAAAAATCAGAAGGTGTGGTGGTAGAACAGGTAATCAGGCCAACCGGTTTGCTAGACCCTGTTATCGAAATCAGACCTGCCATTAACCAGGTTGATGATCTTTTGGATGAAATAGACACTACCATCAAAAATGGCGGACGTATTTTGGTAACCACTCTAACCAAACGCATGGCTGAAGAATTAACCAAATACCTCGATCGCTTAAATATCAAGACCAGGTACATCCACTCCGAAATTAAAACCTTAGAGCGTGTAGAAATCCTCCGTGGCTTACGTTTGGGAGAGTTTGATGTTTTGGTTGGAATCAACCTTTTACGTGAAGGATTAGATTTACCAGAGGTTACCCTCGTTGCCATTTTAGATGCCGACAAAGAAGGCTTTTTACGTTCAGAAAAATCATTGATCCAAACCATTGGCCGTGCCGCCCGTAACGATAAAGGGCGCGTAATTATGTATGCAGACGGCATCACTGAAAGCATGGAGAAAACCATTTCGGAAACAAACAGGCGTAGAGATATACAGATTGCCTACAACCTTGAACATGGCATCACACCTAAAACCGTTGGCAAATCGAGAGAAGCCATTTTAGAGCAAACATCGGTGCTCGATTTCTCGCAGAAAGCCAGCGATAATAAGGCAAGGGCTTACGTAGAAAATGCCGAAATCAGCATTGCTGCCGATCCGATAGTGCAGTACATGGGTAAAAATGAATTGCAAAGAGCAATTGATACTACCCGCAAGGATATGCAGAAAGCAGCGAAAGATATGGACTTTTTACAGGCAGCAAAACTGCGGGATGAAATGTTTGCTTTAGAGAAAATGTTCAACGAAAAATTCGGCAAGTAACGATTTAGTTTTATAGCATGATTTTTAGATAATTTGGATTACAATTGCAGTCAATAAGTTATCTAAAAATCATCAAATGAAATCTTTTAAACTAACAGCACTGATCGTACTCGGTGTTATGGGCATGAAAAGTTATGCCCAAAATGCTTCGGCAATTTCGCTGCCACTGGCGGGTAATGCCTACAGTTCCTTACACCAGGATTCAGAGAGAACCTTATCCAATAGCGGGATTGTAAACTGGTCTGATCAAAAAGAATATTTTACGGCTTATTTCAGGATTTCTAAACCCGGAAGGTTAATGATCTCGCTGCGCGATAAACCTGTTTTGGACGGACAATCGGTCTTGGAATTCTCTATTAATAATCAACCAAAAAAAATAAGTTTTGATGAAGCTAAACCTTTCGCTGGCAAGATTGGCGAGTGGACCATTAAAGATACCGGCTATGTGGCCCTAAGCATTAAAGGAATAAGCAAAAGTGGCGCTAAGTTTCCTTCCATACAAACTTTATCCATTGATGGAACAGCCATCGAAGGTAAAACGGCCTATGTTAAAAACAATGAGGGAAACTTTTTTCATTGGGGCAGACGGGGGCCATCGGTTCATTTAGGTTATCAACAGCCTGAAAACGTAAATGCGGAGTGGTATTACAACGAAGTAACTGTACCAAAAGGCGAAGATATTTTAGGCTCTTATTTTATGGCCTGCGGCTTTGGTGAAGGCTATTTTGGCATGCAGGTAAACAGCCCAACAGAAAGGCATATCCTGTTCTCCGTTTGGAGCCCTTTCAATACCGACGATCCTAAAAGCATCCCTGAATCGCACAAAATTAAAATGCTTAAAAAAGGTGAGGGGGTACACACCGGAGAATTTGGCAATGAAGGCGCAGGTGGCCAAAGCTATTTAAATTACCTATGGAAAGCCGGAAATACCTATAAATTCTTACTCCATGGTGTACCTGGAAAAGATAGCTTAACTACGTATACCGCATATTTCTTTGCCCCTGAAACCAATAAATGGCAGTTAATAGCCAGTTTTACCAGGCCACAGACAAAAACTTATCTAAAACGCTTCCATTCCTTTTTAGAAAACTTCTCACCAGTTCAGGGTGACTTATCCAGAAAAGTTTTGTTCGATAACCAATGGATCTGCGATGATAAAGGCACCTGGACCGAGTTAAAGTCTGCCCGTTTTACCACCGATAATACCGGAGTAAAAGGTTACCGGATGGATTATCAGGGAGGAGTAGATAAAGGTGTTTTTTATTTAAAGAATGGTGGTTTCTTTAACGATTATACGAAACCAGGAAAAATCTTGACCAGAACTTCGACTGGTAAAAAACCACAAATAGATTTTAGCAAATTGCCATAACATTCAAAATAATTATGGAATTTTGAAGCTTTCATCATTATCTTATTACAGCAAACATGGACGGGCAAAACAGAAAAGACATTTATCCAGGATTAGAAGTCGGAATTATCCTGAAGAAAGATCAGCGGTCGGGAAACATCACTTACGGAACGGTTAAAGATCTGCTTACTTCTTCCGCATTTCATTCGAGAGGGATAAAAGTCAGACTCGAAGATGGCCAGGTTGGCCGCGTGGCTGAAATAGTTGAAGACTAATGACAGGCAGAAGATAAATTTTCTGTAAAAGAAGCTTTATAAAGATCGACTAAAACCATTATAGGCCATTATACGTATTATATTGTAATCAAATTGCAATTAAAGGCGGAAAAAGTAACAAAATAAATTTTACGACGTCTATATTTGTAACAACAGTAATTTAAAGAATGGTATTAGTAAAATTCATTTTCATCACGATATTGGTACTTTGGCTGATCAGAATGTTGATCAGGCTAATTCTGCCAATGCTGTTTAATAACCTCGCGAGCAAGATGCAAAGTCAGGCTACCGGACAGCAACAACAGAAACGGTCAAAACCTGAAGGTTCTATTTCGATAGATTATATGCCTCCAAAGCCCGATCAAAGTAAAACAGATAAACTCGGCGACTTCGTAGATTACGAAGAAGTAAAATAAAAAGAGCCCTGAACTTGTTTCAGGGTTTTTTGTTTTTAATCTACTGCAGTAATCAGGATTTCAAAATGTTACCTTGTCAGAATGCAGAATGGCTGGCGCCACCATCGACAACCGATACCGTTCCCGTTACATACTTAGCGCGAGTCGAAACCAGGAAAACGGCCATATTGGCCATATCCTGTGGCTCGCCAAAATCTTTTAAGGGTATTTCACTTTCCGCAAATTTTCGGCGTTCATCACCTGGGAAATAAGAGCGGATATTATCGGTATCAATCAGCCCAGGCTGTAAACAATTTACCCGGATCCCATATTTACCTATTTCACCGGCAAGCTGCTTAGACCACATGGCCAAGGCCGCCTTAGCCACTGCAGATACATTTAAAGAGCGTAACTCATACGTACTGGTGATATTGAGTATGACACCCTGATTGCGGGCGATGAAATGTGGCAATAATTGTTGTGTAAGCAGCCGAGGTCGCTCAAAATCGAGACCCATAGTTTTAATCCAGGGCTCCTCGGATCCTGAAATAGCAACTGGCTGACTTTGACCAGCATTGTTAATGAGAATATCGATGTGGCTAAGTGCAGATAAGGCCGCGGAAGCAATGATCTCCGGAGCATTGGGTGCAAGTAGGTCATGTGCAAAGATCACGGGCTCCTGATGACCAAGAGCAACGATTTCCCTACGAAGACTCTCTAATAAATCTTGATTACGCCCGGTAGCAAAAACTTTCACCCCTTCTGACGCGAGCTCCTTTACAATAGCCCTACCAATTCCTTTACTGGCACCTGTAACTAAAGCTGTTTTTTCTTTTAAATATAAGTCCATATTTATTTGCTTTTAAAATGACCTTGCAATAATAACTCATACCACCTATTTTTATAGGATGCACAACCACTTGTACGGTACTAACAAATTCGTAAGTAATGACAGCCAGGAAAGAAAACTCGACCTATACGCTTAATGAAAAATTTATAACCGATTGCGACCTCACCTATGCGGCTAACAAAATAGGCGGAAGGTGGAAAATCGTCATATTAGATAAACTTGGGAACCAAAAATTAAGGTTTGGCGAACTGCGAAAAGAATTTCCATATATATCCGAAAGAATGTTAACCCTACAATTACGCGCATTGGAACAAGATGATCTTGTAAAACGAACAGTTTACGCCGAGGTACCTCCAAGAGTAGAGTATGAACTAACCCCAATGGCGATGGAGTTTCTGCCAATTTTTTGTCAGTTAAGTGCCTGGGGTAAAAAAAATAAAGCGTTAAATAATCGGTAAATAGAATTAGCACTTTTCAAGAACAACTAATTTTTTTTAAGGAGTGGCCCGATTTAACAAAAAAGCCAGCAGTTATAGGTAATTACTGGCGAAAGGAGTGGTCCCGACGAAACCAGAACAAGTTTTATTTTAACAACTTTCTGACTATCAAATACTTGTAAAATACAATTTCGACTCACTAACTGTCAAAATGACGGTTTTTTGGCTCAAATGTTATCACTCAAATCTACAAAATTGATTCGTTTTACACAAGAAAAATCATCTAGCTACAAAATATTAGGAAATTAAAAATTGATTTCCGCGAACATTTCAGTAACAATAATACATACATTTACCCTAATTCTATTACAATTGCCAAAACCTTTTACCCTAATTTTGTGACAAAAAAGCAATTAATTTACCCTAATTCTGTGATGAAATATTCGCTAATGAACCCTAACGTTGTAACAACAAGTAGTTTTGAAATAAAAGTATCGCCCTATACGTACCTATAGGTTCATTTTATTATTACTACTAAAAAAGAACAGGAACTCAATGCTTGCAGGATACAACTCTGGGCGGATATTCTGTGGCCTGGGGGATTATTTAACAGTGTAACAAAACCACCAAGAATCCTGGGAAGGCAGTTAATTCTTCGTTAACATTTTTTCAATGTTTTCTTTTAGAAGGGAGATCCGGTAGTCGTTGGGCATTACGATTTTATTTTGTGCGTCAAGAAGAAATATGGCAGGGATAGCGGTAATGTTATAGGTCTTATTGATCAGCTTATAATCACCTGGAAGATTTGAAATATTCACCCGTGGCATATTTTCTTTTTTTAACGCTCCTTTCCAGGCATCTATATCATGATCGGTTGAAATGCTCAACATATTTATTCCTTTACTTTTATAAGACTGGTAGAGCTTTTTTAGTTCCGGGATTTCTTGCCTGTATGGTCCGCACCAACTTGCCCAAAAAACTATGATGGTTCCCTTTTGGCCCTTTATGTCGTTCAGTTCGATTTTTTTCTGTTTTCGTCGAAATAACTGAATGATGAAAAACTAACACCGTGTACAAGATTTTTACTCTGTTGGCCGAAGATTGAAAGTGATTTGCCTTTTGGTGTTTCCATCATTTTACTACTAAAGATCTTGGTTATCTGGGCCAGTTCGGTGGGGGTTAACATACTTGCGTTCTGATAAACATTGAGTAGATTAGCCAGCTGCCTGGATGTTGTGTGCCCAGGCTGAACAACTTTTTTTAAAAGCAATCAGGCTGTCGTTCCTGGAATTTATTACCGCAGAAATTGCCGTTTTGTTGCCGGCTTTTTTTAAACCATCAATTTTTAGGTCGAGTTTATATGTTTCGGGAACCAACAAGCTATATTGCTCAGCCATATTGCTCTCTGCTGATCCGGTCAACTGTAAGCCCTTTGGAGATTTTGTGTCTCCGGTAATTGTGATTTCAGTATTTTCCAGAATAAAACTGCTGCTTTTTTGGTTGGGGTGGAATTTATTCTGAAAAATTAAATATCCTTGTTTTTTGGTTAAAGAATCAATGTAAAAGATACTGTAGACCAAGATGGTTCAAGTAGGGTTGTATCTCTGTGCAAGGTGAAAATTCCGTTGTTTACTCCTGCTGAATCAATCGTTGGCGAGGATAGATTTCTTGACGAATCTCTTTTCATGGTGTTGAGATAGATTTTTTTCGATGGGATGTTGCTTGCCTTTATTCTTATCCGGTAAGATTTATCTTTTTGGGCAAAGGAATGGTTAAAGGCTATAAAAATTGTCAAGAGCGTTAGCCAGTATTTCATGTACGGTTAGATTTTACCCCTAAAATAGATGAATAAAGATGGCGATCCTAAAGTTTTAAAATTAAAGTTTAATTAATACCGGAAAGGTTTGTTGAGACCCGTTTATAGGTGTATTTTATGTCGTTAGATTTAGTTTTAGCTGCTTAATGTGTATTCACCACGGTAACATACGCTTTCGCCACGTTAATGCTAGGTTTTAATGGCGTGCCTAATCTCTTTAATAGGATTGAACGAGACAATTTTCTGTTAATTAAAATTCGTTAACTCAGTGTTGTGAATTGGTTTGGGAAATTTACACTGACTACTTTTTATTAGCTCTGCTGTATAATTGGTGCACTTGGAGCAAAATATTTGGTTTCGATATTGTTTGATGCTGATGGCTAAGGGACGCTGGCACTTTTTGTAGTCGCTTTTTTGAACCGGGACAGAAGGAGGGCAGAGAAAGGAATTTGATGGTTTTATGCGGTGGAGAGATAGGAGTAGGTGAGTTCATTGTGTTATCCTGTTGGCCTGCTTATCAATGTGAAATTTAGTTCGGCTTTATTATTTGGTTTTCTTCTGTACATAAAGATCTGAAGGAAAATTTTATCTTAGCCAAAATGATTATTTTACTGAACAATTTATATGGGCGCGTTCACAGCCAAAACAACAGATATCATTGACACAATTATTGATATAATAGCCGTTAAAACAGGGATCATATTAAACGAGCGCGAATTATTGAAACTCATTGCAGAGGACGACCTCAACCTATCAGACCAATTAAAAATTAAAACCAGCGTTATTAGATTTCGGTCAGAGGCATTTGATGAACTTCTGACAGGCATACGCTTCAAGCTAGGTGATGTTGCTGATACGAGGCCACCATTTGTGATTGTCTTGCAGCTTATGATGTCATGGGATGCAAAGGGATATGATACAAATTTTTGGCAGAAAAAGGTACTTCGAATGATGAAAGATATTGGGCCTGGAGAAAGTGGTATGATTGACCCGACCTCAATCATCTTTGAACTTGTTGAACAAGATAAACTGCCTATAGCTTTTGTGAAAGACCTCTTGATGACATTTGTAGTAAACCAGCAGCGAGGTAATTCCAAATTTCTAAATGACGGTGATATAATTATAAAAGAAACCCCTTTGGCAGATTTATTTAGCAGTGATATTGCGGATAGTGGTGAGACATTTATTGCCCAAAAGTTTATAAATTATCTTGCTGCTAACCCAGAAAAACTCCAGCATATCCATTGGCGTAATTTTGAAAAATTTTGTGCGACCTATTTTGATCGGCTCGGGTTTACGGTAGAACTTGGCCCTGGCGGGAACGATGGAGGAATAGACATTGTAATTAAAGATTCCGAAAATAAAATAAAAAGTCCGTTGATCATAGTGCAATGCAAGAGGTACAAGGATTCAAATGATGTTTCCATCGAGACGGTAAAGTCTTTTTCTACAGATGTTACCTTTACCGGTGCAAAAAAAGGAATCATTGCAACTACTTCAAGAATTGCACCTGGAGGCAAAAGCGTAACGATAGAACGGAAATTCCCTTTGGAATTTGTAGAAGCAGACGGAATAAAAGATTGGGCACTGGTGATGAGCAAACCTAAATAATATTAGCGAACTCTCTTTATCGTAGGTGCCCCGTTTCAACCGGTTTAGCAACATCGAATCTAAACTGGCGTATTTAGTATCATTAGTGCAAAATCACACTGAAACCAGAAAGGTTTAAGGACATAAATTGGAGTATAGTAAACTTTGAAAAATAATATTATGGCTGAAACAAGAAGGGGAAATGCCCAACATATTGGAGATAGGGCAGAAAGTACAGCTCTTTACATTATTTCAAAAAATAAAAATTGGATTGGTAGAAAGCTGCATAAAGATTTTGGCGTTGACCTTGAATTGGAATTAGTTGATAATAACGTTGTCACGGGACAATATGTCAAAGTTCAGGTTAAAGGAATGGAAAAGTGCAAAGTTGTGAATGGCGAAATTCAACTTCAAACAGAGACAAAATTTTTAAAATATTGCGAAGAGTGTAGAGTTCCGATAATTCTCTTACTAATAAATACCCAAAAGGATATTGGATACTATGTCTGGATACAGGAGTATATCCGGCAATATGACGTCGAGTTGGAGGGAGCAGCATCCCGGACAATTAGTTTTTTTGAATCAAATGACTTCTCTGACGGACTTCAACATCACATCCGTAATATCGCCCTTGGACGAAATCACACGCAGCTACAATTAGATCTGAAGGCCTGTGTTAGTTCTGCATTCTTACTGGGCGATAATGCGATTTACGAAAAGCTATCTGAATTAGCGATTGCTGTTTCTAGGACTAGTTCCTTAGAAATTAGCAAGGTACTTGATGACCTGATTATTTTGGGCAATAAAGTAAGGGGAACGAGTAAGGGGAATCAAAAAGCCGAATTACTGTATAATTTGTGCCGAAAATATGGCAAAAGTTTCACAGCATCACATATCGATAAAATGGTAAGCCGAGGGAATTCACTTTCACGAACTGGAATCAACGCTCTAGGTATACTTTATGACGAGTTCCCAACTCACATAAAAGCTTTGGATCTCTCCAAATATTTTGACGAGAATTACGATTTCCGTCTCCAATATTACTGCGCTATCCGAGATAGATATCCCAGCGAAACGAGTTGGAGTATATGGGCAAAAAAAGATCTTGATCTGAAATTTAGGAACATGAATATTCCAGTAGAAGGTCGCGAAGATCTCTATTTAAAATGGCCCAATCGAGGAGAGTCAGCTTTTATTGATTTTTTACAAATATTTCGAGAATAGTCCTTGTAAATTCAAGATAACCAACTTTTTCGGACTAAACTGACCACTTCTTATACTAAAAGTGGTTAGTTGACTTTTTTGATCACATTTACAACTCCAATTAGGCCGTTCTTTTCGTTTCGTCTTTTGGCATTCGAGCATATATAAATGATGAAATCGCATGGCCATCCTCGAAAATCATTTTCGCTTCTATCAACATTGGTCCCCAATACTGATATGCCATGCAAAAATCCGGATTGGTCTCTCGCTCGCAAATAATTTTTTTGAATTTATTCCCCGCCGACCACTCTACAGTAGCTAGTTTAGGCCCGGTTTGCATTTCTGGTCTATGCGGTACAATCCATGCTCTAACCTCATAAGCTTGATTTGGTATAAGCGAGGGCATTACTTCAACAACTGGCATCATCCCTCGTTGTATTTCGTATTTTCCAATCCTTTCTTTATCGTCATCGATATCTGCTAAGCGGAATTTACCAACCGGCGGTATCGTTTGGTACGGCGAAAGTATTTTGTCACTAATATTTACTGTTTTCCATTTCCACTCATCTGGCGCGAGTAGTTTCTTTCCTTTTCTAACTAAACCTCTAGTAATAACTTGAACTCTTGCTTGATTAGCCGCTGGGTGCCATTTTATTGTGATCACACTATAAGTGTTACAAGCTGTGTCAACAGTGTCTGGTAGTTCTTTGCTTCCACAGCTTCCTCCAGAAATAACCAATTGAGGGATTTTTGTGCTGTTTTCCGACCACAATGGTAGAGGTTCATAATTGAATATTTGCGGGTAATGTTTATGCCCATGTAAAATTAAATGGAAATTGTTTTCGCTTAGCAATTCCAGAAGATAGGCTGCGTTTACAATAGAATCGACCCCGCGTCCCGACTCAATAAAAGCGGGCAACAGAACGACGTGATGATGCATCATCGCGACTTTGATGTAATCTTCATAATCTGGGCTTTGTGATAATTCTGTCAACTGTTGTCTCAACCTTTTAATAGAATCCATATCTACCTGCCCACGACTGCTATCTTCTGTCCCTTTTTCAACATAAATACAACAGTTAATTTCTGCTATCAAAAATTTGTTACCATCAATATTGTCAGTGTGAACTTGGGTAAAATCCATGGGTCTGTGGGCCGCCGCGACTGCCCTTTCATTACTATAAAAGCGATTATAGAAATTGGTATATGGCTGAAAGCGTTCGTCGGGCGAATGCGCATCGTAAGAAACGTCATGATTCCCAGGAATAGCATACACATTCTTTTTGGCAACGATGCGGTTCATAATTGGTTTACTAATTAGGCTATCAAGGAAATTTTCAGCTTCTTTAAACTCATTATTTTTAGCCTTTTGCGTGAAATCTCCTGAGATGGCCAAAATTAGAGGCGGTTGAGGATGATCGACATAATCAGTAACGTCAGAAACTGTGGCACCGAAATCTGTTTGAAGATCATTACTAATTAGTTCAGCTAATGTAGGGATTCCTGCTCGCGAAGCCGATGGCGCTGGGTTGCAGATGTGATAATCTCCAAAATGTAAATCCGACAGATGGAGTATTTGAATTTGATTAGTATAAGATAGAGACATATAATTTAGATATAAAATTCTGAGATCAGCCTTGTTCCAACAGCAGCAAATGAATCCTTACTGTTCCCATTATCTTTAAGTTTAACTCTTATGAATGCTCCAGAAACGATTTTTTCATTGCCAGGACGTAGTTCAATACTAAAATTTGGCTCATAGGCATTTTCCTGGTAATTACTATTTTCTTTCCCTGACCATTTTGTCCAAATTTGAGCTTCAATATCTGAAGGGCCTGCGTTAAAAAGTATAAGCTGGGTATTTGTACTTCCTTCGATAACAATAGGATCGTGACTATTCGTCACAGGAATAATAGAGTGATACATGAGAGAGTTATTTTAAGCTAATTTAGTCTTTTCATTTATATAAACAATAGGGGGCAATTTTTTAAAAAAGCAATTTAAAAATAGGCCAAAACCTTGCCAGTCTACTGAGCCCAGACTAAAAGGTCTTTGCCCAGGATGCGGCAATCTAGTCACCGCTAAGTATGGCACCATTAATCCATCATTGGACTCATCTGAAATGTACTTTCTACATTTTTTTTCGTATCAATATAATAGGCAATTATATTTTCCCTAACTGCTCATTGCCATTTAATTGCAAATGGTCTTAGGCTTACCTTTTAGTTCCATACATGGGAAATCACCAATTGATCGTAGATTTACTTCTTCGATCTTATTTCGACTATTTTTTATTGCTTTGAGGTGCGATGATAGAGCATGTAATTTAAATTCCGTCAAATATTCCTTCCCATTGAATTTTACATAAGCTTCAGTCTCCCTGTATAATAAACCGTCATTGCAGATTCTATAGAACTTACCAAAGTGCGCTACATCATTCCTTCCAGCACGCGGAACATAATCTTTATAGTTTACAATATCGTAAACTATACTCCCATACTTACCTTTCATTTCGTGGTTTACTATGCACCCTACGGCCAATGGTGGCGCAAAATGGTAAGCACCTGAAAAATTTAAGTTGTTTTGTTTTAGTGGTTCAATAAACATCTGAGAAATCGCTGCTCCAAGTGAGTGACCCGTCAGATAAATAGGGAATTCCTCTGTTTTTCCATTTGAGTTGCATCTTGAAATCATAGCTTTAATCTGGTTGATTAAATCTTTTTTAAGCATTAACCGCTGTAGTGCTTTTCTAAATCCTCCATGACCCGGAGGCATGTATGAAAGCGCTGCGTCCGATTCTGGCGTGTTTTCGTAATTCCAATATTTTGCATCGGAATACCAATCTTTTAATATCGTTGGCTCCGTACCTCTAAAAGCGACAATCAAAAATTCTTTGGTGCCGATAAGTAGCACTTGATTATGATGTAGCCCGTAATTATCATCTATAAATTTGTATTCAAAAATATTATCGGAATAGGTTGCTTTAAGTTTACTGAAAAGAGCTGAAATCTTGTTCTCCTTCCAGTAAGCAATCTCCGATGCCTGAGCGCAAAAAATTGATGTGTACTGATCATATTCCGTGAAATTTTGTTTAAAAAGCTTCGGATTTAAGTCGCCCACAAGTACACTATCCTGCCCTCTACTAATAAGTGATAAGGATGTTAAACACAGAATAAACAAGGTTATAAACTTTTTCATAATTAAACATGGCTAGTTGGTAAATGGTTAGTTTAAAATTTGTAAATAAACAATGGCAATATCATTTGTAATGTTGTGTCTACAATTCCGCAGAGCTCCTTTCTAACTAGCTTAAAACTCAACAGCTGTCAAATCAGATTCGTTAAAGGCAATGTATTTTAATGGGATATTGACAATGGCTTGAATTTCGTTGAGGAATCTCAGGTCTTCTGCGTCGGGTTCATTTGGTCCAACTATAACTATGTTTTTTTGTTTTGTGCTTTTTTCCTGATGGTGATAATCGAATAATTGGCCGATACCTTGCCTGATGCAACTGTACACACTCGCCGAAGGCTTTATCTCGTAGATATGAACTTCATCTGCTGTGACCCTTATAGCATCTATATTGCGTCTTTCTCCAGTGCAGTGATCACCAGGGTAAGTGTCTTTTAGATACCTTATAAATTTATTTTGTATCCTATTATGATGGCGGTTTACAATAACAGAAGCGATAGCACTCCTCTCAAAACTTGATTCCGTTTTCTCGTTATAATCTTCGTCCAGTGCATCATTAAATTCGTTACCTTCGGGCTCTTCTACAATGATCTCATCTCCATGCTCAATTTCATCGTCATTATTTATATCCCCCGAATACCAACCGAAAATATTATAAAATACGGCTTTATCTTTCTCTGGAGTAAGTTGATGTATAGTTGCTGCATAGGTTTCGCCGGTGTGATTTGCGAATCCCGCATCGAGAAACTCTACGTGGATATGGTGGCCTAATAAATCTTCATCATGGAAGTATATTTGGCCATTTCTTGAAACAACCTGAGCATAAGCAATAATGGTGAGCTGTCCATATGCCCCATGAGACTTAACAGCAATAATATCGCCCTCTTTAATTTGTGAAAACAAGCGGAAATATCTTTGTATCACATGTGATGATGGCTTTTCTTCCTTCCAATTTTCTGAAACAAATTCATTTACTGCGCTCATTTCAGCATTCATATAAGCACTGAAATCAACCCAGTCCAGCCATCCCATCGCAATGCAACCATTTCGCAAAAAGGTTTCCATTACATTAACAGAATCATTCCCACTACCATCTCCGTACTTGCTTCCGATAATGTAATAGCTTTTTTTAGGTTGTTTGGTCCGATTCGCAAATTCCGAATAGGTACGATATGCAAATTCCACTACATCCTCTCCTTCTGGTTTTTGCTTAAGGATATTCTCTTGTAAAAAAGAAATCAACTCATTCCCATTAAAGGTAAGACCCAATCCATTTGATATCGCTAATAATGCTCGAATGCTATAAACAGGTAGCAGCTCCTTTTCCGAAAACAGAAAGGCTATCTTCCATTTTGCAATAGCATGAAACCTAATGCCATCGATTGCCTTCCAATCTTTCTTTTGGCTCAGCGTAACAATCTCTACTATAGATTTCCTGATCTGCTCGAATGCTTCATTCAAATTATCTCCTTTGTTGGCGTTATAAGCATAGTCGCCCTCCATCCTAAATCTCTTGTCCTTAAACTCTTTTTTGTCTTTTGGCCTCCAAAGTTCGAATTTGTTCAAAGAAATTCTGCCAATTGCCCCAAGGCTCTTTGTGCCATATTCGAGCCAATAACATAGGGAATCATGATCAGATAAGTCTGCATATTCATGAATACTCATTGCCTTAATTCTTTCTAGGCTCCAGGATTTAAGAAACGCATTAAGAATTACATCAAAGTGTTTAGGGTTTAATTCCATTGAGATAACGATAAGTTTAGATAAAGACTAAAGTAATCAATTTATATAACATTGTATTTGTAAATCTACTATCACAAAGATTTATTATTCTTCTTAACTCGGCTATGACTTAGGCAGGAATTGCTCATCCACGAGAAAATTCTACCAGATACGATGAACTTCCTTATGAAGAGCGCAGGGTTTGGAAAGGAACTTAGTTCATCTTAACATCGTTCAAACTGCAATCTTGTGCATACTAGCTTAAATTTCAATCAAAGGAGCCGAATAGAGGAACAGGAAAGAAGAAAACAATAGAAACAAAAAACAACGCAAATAAATCCCTATAAGCCAAAAACCCAAACGCATAAAAAACAAAGAAATCCAATTATTTTCCTGCGAACTTTCTGAAAGCCGCAACAGTTTGATACACGCCATAACCTACAACGATCCTAGATAACATGATTACCGTAAAAGAATGCCAGTCTGTAGCCAAATCCGATTGACGTTTATAAAGCGGAAATGAAGCTAAAAACTCAGCAAAGCCATTTACCCAGATGAGCAGTGCATTTCCTGTCTGGCTAAGCGAGGCTTGCAGAGAAAAAAATACGGGGGGACTGGGCAGGCTGAAAACAAAAAGCAGATACATCAGAGCGGAAGAGGCAAGCGTAAATAGCAACCCCCTCGACCAGCTAAGGCCATGGTTATTGGAGATATAGTTTAAATAAAGCAGTATCTTATCCCATCCCCAGTTCATTTCCATACGGAGAAAATGCATCTCTTTTGCTTTATACACCAGGGAGGCACTGCGGTTGCCCTGTTTTTCCATAGCCAATTTAAGCTGACGGTAATTTTCTCTGCGATAAGTATTATCGTTTATCTTCTCATCTTCGGCGATCACATAGCCCCACCTCGGATCACTGGTTCCAATCATAATATTAGGCGGAAGAACAGAATTTGAAAGAACTATATTGCTTACCTCGCTTCTTGCAATCACAATCTCATCGAACTTTCTGAAATCTATATTCACAAACTCAGTCTTATCTATATTAGAGTCAAAGATGATTAGAAGATGATTATTGTAGACCAATCTGATATTGGCAAAGGTTAACCTATTGAAATTTAAAAAACCCTTGATGGTGATTAAATGGGTATCGGTATTACGGAAAACAATATTACCAAAATTACTGCAGCCAAGAGAGATCGAATTTAAGATGATATCCTCAAATAAAATGTTTCCACGGATCACCCCATAAATATCGCATGAAAAATAGTGGTGGAGAGAACGCTCGACATTTCCGTAACAACTACATTCAAAACTGCTGTTAAAATCACAATCGCCCATACGCACAGAAGATAAATTGCCGTTGCTAGAAAGACTTACGCGTTGTTTCGCTGTAACGCTATCAAGAGTTAAGTTATCGCAGAGAAAGCTCTCATGAAAAATGGTCATCTGGTTTAATAGTACCCGGTGCAGCCATAATGATCCCACGCTGGTAGACTGTTTAAAATCAACTCGTTCTAAAAAAGAACAAGAATCTATTGACATATGCTCGATAATTACATCGAGCCCATCGATAGAGAGTTTACCATGAAAATTACCATCGGAGAGATAGCAATGCCCAAAAGTTCCCGTTTTAATCATAAGGGCGGCATTCACCTCCTTAGAATCAAAATGTAAGGTTTCAAAATTCCCTCCGGAAAAGGTAATCTCCGCTGGGAATTCTTTTCCAGTATTCATGTTGCCCTTGAATCTAAGCTCAGCATAAGATCCGCCATCAAAATCCAAACGCTCAAAGTTTAAGCTAGAAAAAAAGAGTTTGCCTTCAAAAGTACAGTCCAAAAACCGGACAGAACGCTCAAAAGTCACGCGCTCAAAATGAACATCAGACTTAAAAGTGCAATTTTTAAAAAGCACCGGCCGCTGAAATATACCAGGTTCTACTTTAAAATGGTTATCAAAAAAACAGTCAATAATCTCCATTAAATCAGCCATTTGAGATGCGCTAAAAGCTACTTCCGAGGTTATATGGTATCCTTTAGCTCCGCCATTGCGAATGTCCTCTCTGAATTGTCTTATGTCTGTTAAGAGTGAATCTTCCATAAATAAAAATGAAGGGTAAATTAAGAAATATCCGCTAATTAAAACGGAAAGCACAAATTGAATAGAGAAATAGATACTCTTCAGAAGAGAAAAAGGCAGGCTATATCGTCACACAAAATTTGCTAAAAAAACATTTAGCAGGGTCAATATCTATATTAAGGGCAAAATGATTTAAAGTTCTGTTTAGTCCATTTGTTGAGTTTTACAGCATCCAGATAATATTTACAAAGCAAAAGAGCTTCCCATACATCTTTCTCTCCTCCGTCTTCCTGTTGTGTTTATCATATTCAATATAAGATATAAAAAACTGAGGTGAAACAGCTAGGCATATATCAATTTAAATTTGAACATATCGTTTAACTCTTTCCATTTTGCCCTAGATTCAAAATAAACTTGTGAAACACTGGAACTAAAACCCTCTGAGTGTACAAACGATGCAGCGTAAGAATAATACGAGGTAATGAACTGCGTTGGTAACGGCCTTTCCTTAATAAGCTTGTTGCAATTGATGAAACTAAGAAAATTCTGCTTGCCAGCTTCGGTTTTTTGGACCGACTCCTGTATTCCCGATTGTAATGTCTGAAACTTATTGCTACTTTTAATTTCATTAATCATACTAATACCTGATTTAATTATGAATAAATCTAATACAGGCAAGCTATGTATTTTCTATTAAAGCCCCCATCAAAAACAAAAACAACAAATAAGGTAGAAGGCCACTTTTTTTTGTAAATAATTTGCATTTGGCGTTAAAACAACTACCTTTACACAAGGTAACTATACCTTTTTTTTGTTATGAACAATAGAGATGAAAAAGATTTTGATGTAGATAAAGTGCTTAGCGATTTGTTTAAGCCAGCTCCATTTGTAAGTAATGAGACTTTATTAGAAGTATTTGATAGGAGAATTTCGGAACTTAATATCTCACGAACAACAGCCCTAGATATTTTAAAAATTGAACGAGTTACTTTACTTGGCATATTGGAAGGGAAACAGAGAAGAGCGGACTTTAGTAATTTTTTAAAACTTTCGCATTTCTTGAAGATAAAACCTGATGAAGTAATTAGCCTTTACCTAAAAGAACTAATTAAAAACTTCCCAGAATACAACGGCAACTCCCAGAGAAATGTAGAATTTATTAAGGATAATTTTGACCTCGCAGTTTTAAAAAAATCTGGCTTTATAGATAGCATAACTGATTTTGATGCCATTGAGAAAAAAATCGTTTCTCACTTTGGCTTATCTTCGATCTATGACTATAAACGGCCCAGTAGAAGTATTGCTTTTAGTAGCGGCGTTATTGCACCAAAAAATGAGTTAACAAGAGATTTTTGGCTGAATAATGCTGAAGATGCTTTTAAACAGTTAAACAACCCTTATGAATATGATCGCAAGTTACTGATAGAGTACTTTCCGCAGATTAGGTGGCACTCTACCAATGTGGAATTAGGACTATTAAATGTTATTAAGGATCTTTTTCAACGTGGTATTACGGTGATTTATCTTCCATCAATGTCTGATCTGCATCTTAGAGGAGCTACTATTCAATACAATGGAAAACCATGTATAGTGTTATCGAATTACCGAGGATTCTACCCAACTTTATGGTTTGCTCTTATCCATGAATTATTTCACGTAATTTTTGACTGGGATGAAATAAAACTAGGTAACTATCATTTATCAGAGGAAGAGCCAGATAAATTAACCTTGCTAGAAAAGGAAAACGAAGCAAATAACTTTGCTCGTGAATATCTTTTTTCGACTGAGAAAATGAAAAAAGTTAAACCCCACTTGGCAAACGACGATTTTGTTTATGAATTCGCTGATCAAAACCATATTCATCCGAGTTTTATTTATGTTTTTAATGCCCGGGATTCAAAAGACAATAGAACGGCATGGGCTAGAGCAAGGAAACATAATCCCGAAATACAATTTAAAAAATTACTTACCGCACTAGAAAACAGCTGGAGAGAATCTACTCCAGTCGCAGAATATTTTAAAAGCAATAAATACAAACTTTATTATTAATTATGGAAGATTCGCTTAATCAAAAAAAGTCTCAAGAAAATGTAGTTTCGAAAAAGCAACTACTAAAGGAAGAAAGGGAAAACCTTCAATTATTGTTAATTCAAGGTGCAGAAAACCTTATTAATGACAAATTCTCAGATAAATTCCTAGACAGACAAAATGAGAAAATAAAATTAATGAGTGGGGTCGAAATCTCATTAAAAAGAGCGCGAGAAATCCTAACCTCTATTGCACAGAATCATCCTTCTCAATTTGATCTTGATTTCTATGTTTCTGTTTTTCGAATCATGAATCTAGAAGGAGACCCGTCACGCTATTTTAAAGACAGGAAAGTAGCAGCCTTTACAAACGAAGTAATCTATGGTAGGTTTGACAAAGAAATTTTGCCAACATTACAACGGATGAATAATTATGTTGGATATTGCATCAGAGCAAAACATCATTATCAATTTCTAAATGATGAAGGTATCCTGAAATTGCAAGAGTATATACAAGAGGCAAAGGATGTCATGAATAGCTCTACTACATATTATGAGTTTCGAGTAAAAATGTATAATCTCTACAATATTCCTTATCAAATACAGATGACTTTCTAGGTTTTTAATATAAAACGGCGGACTCTTAAAAAGTATGCTACAAGATTAATGAATTTAAAACAGGATTAGCAATATTATTGCTCACTGGTATAGGTACCCTGGCGTATGATTCTTATAAAGATTAGAATCTGTTTACCACGTGAATAATACATTTTCTGTTGTTAAAGATTATACATTAATATTTTTAACATATAAGGTTTCCTTGTTTTGGATTTTACTGATCTTATATTAAGCATTACAATTATTCGTTTTGTTATTAAGTTTAAGAAAGACGCATTAAATCAACCTTTCCCTTATGAAGCATATATTACCGAACGTTTGAAAAAATGGAGATGGTCTTGGCGCTACAATATATATAATAATAAAATTTCAATTATCGACTTAAGACCGCACTGCCCTCATTGTGATACCACAATGCATTATGACCTGCGACATGTAGAATCCAAATGTCCAAGATGTGAAAAACACTATTACGGAAATTCTAGTGAGGATATGACCGATATAGAAGCCTTAATATATAGATAACATCAATAGGAAAAACCTTTTAAACCCTTAATTATACACGTTACTCTTATTTAGCTTGTATAAATATTAATTTAAATTAACGACGTTAGATTTAACTACATGGTTTTTCTTTGCCCTATGTTTTTTACATAGGCCGTAATCGCAAATGTTAGTTGTCTCAATAATTGAATCTCAACTGACGTATTAGTAAGAATCAAACATCTACTCCACCAATAATGCCTGTTAAGGTTTTATCTTTGGTCATTTATAAAATAACTTCTTATAAGTTATGGGAAAACTGGTTATTTGCCTAATTAATTTATTTTTACCAATTAATATGGTATTTTTTATATTACCCCATCTAAATTATTATCTTCAACTTAAATTAACACTCAATTATTTATAAATGATAATTCAGGTTCCTGAAGAAATAAAAAGCGAATTTGAAGGGTATGAATATGTCATCCGACTTACTAATACCCTTAAAGAAGCTAGAAATCAAGACATTACATTTGATTTTAGCCTTGTAAATTTTTTAGAGGCAAATTTATGTGCTTTAATTGGAGCAATATTTGAAATTCTTGAGTCTCAAGGAAATAAAATAAATATTATAAACATGACTCGAGGTGTAGAAACAATTCTTAGAAAGAACGGTTTTTTACAGGTTTTTGGTTATACAAAAATTGTTGATCGTTATGATACCTCGCTAACCTATAGAAAATTTATGCCAAATGATGATATTGGCTTCAGCTTATATATTCAGGAGCAACTATTAAACAAAGATGGATTTCCTAAACATAGTGACAAGCTTGGCAAGGAGATTGTTAAAAGTATCTTTGAAATGTATGAAAATGCGAGGACTCACGGCAAGTGCGAATATATCCACACTTGCGGGCAGTTTTTTCCAAGAAAGCAAGACAAACCTTTACACTTTACAATTGTTGATAAGGGCATAAACATAAAACAAAATGTTTCGCAGTATTTGAAAATGGATTACGATGCGTCTGAGGCTATTAAGTGGGCGATGATCAAAGGAAACACTACAAAAATTGGAAATACCTCAGGTGGTCTTGGAATGAGCGTCATTTTCGATTTTATTACCTTGAATCGTGGAAAAATTCAGGTTATATCGTCGGATGGATTTTATGAATATAAGAATGGAGTAGTTGAAACAAAGAAGCTTAACTATGTGTTCGATGGAACGATTGTAAATATCAAATTTAATCTTAATGACACAAATCACTATTCATTGACAAGTGAAATAGAGGATTTTGAAAACATTTTTTAAATATTACGTATCTTTGTAAATAATGATAGCAAATAACTTTCAAACAATGGAACACTTAATCATCAAGGACATAATCAAATCTGAACTTGCAGTATCTACTGAAAAAGGGAATGAGGTTTTTGAGTTGGTAGATTCATACCTCAAAAAAAATGAGAGAGTGGAACTGGATTTTGCAGGAATTACAATAATGATCACTGCCTTCCTTAATGCAGCAATTGGCAGACTTTACAGCAATAAAGCATATACAAGAGATTTCCTTAATGGCCATCTTATTTTGCAAAATGTAGAAGAAGACGACCGAATTCTTTTTAAAGATGTCATCCAGAGAGCAAAGGAGTATTTTGCAGACAAGGAGAATTTTGAAAAGAATTCAAATGATGCAATTTATGGAATCGATTAAGCCAAAAGATCATAAAGTTACTTTTGCAGATAAATTTTTCTTTGATACGAATATCTGGCTTCTTCTGTATGGTACAATAGCTGATTTTCAAAAATCAGATCAAAAAGCTTATTCATCATTATTCAGTGAAATTTTGATAAAAAAAAGCGCTTTATATACTTCTTCGCTTATTTTATCTGAATTTGCGAATGTACTTCTTAGAAAGGATTTTAAACAGTGGGTCGATAAAGGTAAGCTTATAAATCAGGACTTCAAAAGAGATTTCGTAGGAACTAATCAGTATAAGAAATCAGTCTCTGTAGTTACTAATTTAATTAACAAAATTTTAGCGTTACCTTCTCTAGTTCCCATCTCCGATGACTTTTCATCTATAGATAAAAAGTCTGTTTTAAAGAGGTTTGAGACAGTAGATTTTAACGATTCTTACATATCAGAATTAGTAGAAAGATCGAAAACGATCTTAGTTACCAACGATAAAGATTTTCTCAAAATAACTATTGCATCCAAGATAATAACAACTTGATTCTTGGGTAATATATTGTAAAGTGATTCTGATTAATTGCAAAAGGTAGCAGATTTTTTTGGTTATATTGCCGCCCTAAGTTTCAAAAATTATAGTAGTTTTACCGAGTCAGGGGTTGATTTTACATCGTATATATGCGATTCAAACCTCGCAGAATACGTGTCTTGAAATCCCTTCTTTTTTTGAAGAGTTTGAGTTTATGCATTTTTTTGGCTTAGATTTAATAATTAAAATACACCGCATTCAAATTCAGAACAAGAAGTAATGAACAAAATTAGGATAGAAGGGTACAAATCCATCAAACATCTTGAACTTCAATTAAGATCTATTAATATCCTTATCGGCGCAAATGGAAGTGGAAAAAGCAATTTCTTATCCTTTTTTGAATTCCTGCAAAGTATCTATAATCAAAATCTGAAAGAATATGTTGCACTGAATGGAGGGGTTGAAAAATTTCTTCATAAAGGCGATAAAGTAACTGAAGAAATCTCTGCTCGTTTATGGTTAAATCGTAATGCTTATTCATTTACTCTAAAAAAAGCGGAAGAATTTTTCATTTTCACAAAAGAAGGCTTATGGTACAGCGGAAATCCGAATATAAATAACCCCCAAGATATTGCTTCCCTTTCAACGGAATCCAACCTTCGTTACAATCACATGCCAAGAGCGACTTACATTAAACACTATCTTGATGGATTGAGAAAATATCATTTTCATGATACAGGTGAAAATTCCCCATTTAATAAGGAATCAAATGTTGATAATGATAAGTACTTTCTTTATAGTAAAGGGCAGAACATGGCCTCTTATCTTTATGAGGTTTACGAAGAAAATGCTGCAACGTATAACTTAATTGTACGAACAATACAGTCTATTGCTCCCTACTTTCTAGACTTTAGCTTTAGACCAGATAGGAATCGCAACATTCGCTTAAGGTGGAAAAGCAAACATAGTGAAATGATCTATGGGGCAAATGATCTGTCAGATGGGACAATTCGCTTTATTGCGTTGACTACTTTATTTATGCAACCGACATTACCCGAAACAATTATTTTAGATGAGCCAGAACTAGGGCTTCATCCTTCGGCAATTGCTAAGCTAGGAGGAATGATTAAATCGGTAGCATCTAAAGGCTGTCAAGTTATTATAGCCACTCAGTCCACAGACTTGATAGCGCATTTTGAGCCAGAAGATATAATCACTGTTGATCAAATCAACGGTGAAAGTGAATTCAACAGATTGGATAGTGAAATGTTAAGCCAGTGGCTTGATGATTTTACAATTGATGATCTATGGAAGAGAAATATTATTGATAAAGGACAACCAAATTATTGATAATATGAAAAGGATCATCATAGTTTGCGAAGGGCAAACAGAACAAATGTTCTGTGAGAGAACGCTTGCCCCGTATATGCTTGGGAAAGGTTATATCATCCAAGCTCCAACAATTAAACATTCGAGAGGAGGAATTGTAAAGTGGGAAATATTACAAAAACAAATTGAAACGCACCTAAAGTCTGATCCTACGGCTTTTGTAACTACATTCATAGATTATTATGGAATATACAGCAAGTTTGGTTTTCCTTTATGGGAAGATTGCGAAAAAATTGTAGATAAAAATCACAGGATGAGTTCTCTTGAAGCAGGTATGAAGGGCGGAATTGATGGTGCGTTTCATAATCGCTTTGTGCCATATATGCAACTTCATGAGTTTGAAGGTTTGCTATTCAATGATATCAACATTATTAAAGATCAAATTCCTAAACAAGATTTGGTCGGCGTAGCAGAACTAGAAAAAACTTTCAATGACTACGCCAATCCAGAAATGATAAATAATGGTGCGACCACAGCACCTTCTAAACGGCTTTCTAGAATAATAAGCGGTTATAATAAAATAGTTTATGGAGACATTCTTGCAGAAACCATTGGACTTGTCAGAATTCGCAGCAAAAGCCCGAGATTCAATGCTTGGATTACTACGCTTGAAAGTCTTTGAGGTGACACAATAGTGTGCATTTAGTGAAAGTCAATTTTTCGCCACTTTTGGCAGTAAAATAATTTCGTCCAATACTTTTCTTTTATTAATGCATTCAACTGAGATATACTATCGTTACAAAGTGTGTAATAGGAAAAATCAAGAATAAATGGATGCTGTAAAAAACAGAATAGAACAAATCCTTTTTACGAATTGCAATTCCATATTCAGTAAAGACAAGATAAACTATTATTGCTAACAGATTAATCCTAATCAATAATATTCTCGGCATTTGTATTTATTACCCGAGATAACTAAACGTTACTATTTTTTGCCTTAACCTGTGCAAATATATTAAATCTTAATTGCCTCCATGATTGATACCTTAACCCAAGTTGTTTTGGGATGTGGTGATTGAGTATGTTCAGTAGCTTTCGTGTATTTGTGTTGGAGAGGACTTTGATGTAGCTTTGCTTAAACAGCGGTTTCATGATGCAACTTTTTCGATGATTACCATTGCTGTTAATAATGGTTTGGATTTTGATAGTACAAGTTTAAGAACTAGAATTTTTCCGTAAGTTTTTCTGCGAGTTCCGGTGGAACATTGGGGTTGATTTTTAAGGTCAATGCTTTATTAATCAGAGAAATGGTTGGCTGGATTTTACGTAATTTTCTGATGATGTCTGGATCAAATGAAAGGAATTCTTTTAGTAGATGGCTTGCATCTGTGTACTTGTGATTCGCTGCTCGCCAAAAGCCATGGCCATTTTCTAGGCTATAATCAATTGAAAACAAATTTGCTAAACCTTCTTCTAAAACATTCGCATTGCTTTTTCCGGTTGGACAAAGACAGTGTATAACCTCGTGTGCAGTTTGAAATACTGCACGGCTGATATCATGCTCGCAGTCTGTTGATATTTGGATTACAATATGCTTCCTGTTTCCAGGATACCAAACTTGAGGGCCATTTTCGTTTAGCTCTATACCGAGTATAGTATATTCTTTATCTCTTAGTCCATATTTTTATTCTGCCGTATGCAGAATATGGTCTAGTTTGGAGGTAATGGTCCAAGTATAGCCACCTTGCATTTCTTTTGCGTGAAATATCGAATTCATTTTTATGCAATAAGTGCTTTAGCAATAGGAACGTCTGCTGGGGCCAAATTGAAGCTAAGTAGTTCTGTCTTTTTTATCCATTGAATTTCATCATGGTCTATCAACACGAAATCAGCTTGAATGAACTTACAGTCATAAGCTATAAGTTCTATTTGAACATTTCCATATTGATGAATAATGGTTTTAAAATGTTTGTCTATTTCAACCTGCATGGAGAGTTCTTCTCGTAGTTCTCTTATTAACGCATCGCTCTCCGATTCATCAGGTTCAACTTTTCCACCAGGGAATTCCCAACAACCACCAAGAGATTTTTCAGCTTTTCTTCTGCAAAGAAGTATTTTATCTTCATTAAAAATAATGCCGCAAACAACTTTAATTGTATCCATGTGCAACGCGATGATAAGCTAGGTTTGATAAATTTAGTTTATGCTTTTCTTTCAAAATTAGCTTTCCAGCCACATCGCCTAATAAGTTAAAGTCATCTGAAATAGAGAATAGCCCTTTGTCGAACATTACATGATGGTTAGGGCACAAACATATTAGGTTATTTGAGTTATCATCTCCGTTATGTGGTTTGCCTAAAGGTTTAATGTGTGCACCTTCGGCATATCGACCAACTTTGGTAATGATGGTTTCATTGCATATCTGGCATTGATAATTGTAGAGCAGTTTGACCTCTCTTGCTATTTTGGTGTCGCGAACTATTCTTAAAACAACGCTTTCGATTCTTTTTTTCTCTTTAATCGAGTAATCAAGCTCTATTTCTTCTGTGGTTTTCCTATGGGGATTAATACCTGTGTACTCGAGCTTGTATCTGCAGATTTTAAAACCGCTTTTACCGATCTCCTGCCACGCGTCTATTACACTATAAAGACCTGCGTACTTGTAGCCTTGTTTTGGAGAAAATGGGCTTTTGTGTTTTGCCCCTCTAATTACCCTTATGGGTAATCCCTCGTCCATGCTTTTTAATAATCCAGCGTTGCCTCGGTTATTCCAGTCTTGGTCTTTAGTTTGCTTTTTACTGTCGCCCTCATTACCACCAGCACCTGTATAAATGATTGTATCGCCAAGATCTTCGTCATCTGCGTAACCCCCTGAAAGTACAATAGCCGAAACGCCTGTTTTCCCTGTCCCATCTATTCCTCCGGCCCAGTTTCTATGGAAACTGTCCTTCATCATTATTCTTCTATCTTCAAATTGATAGCCTTCTGGGATACCTTTTATCTCTCCAAATATTATCGGCTTAGTCATGAAAAGTTAGCGCTTAATTTAGTTGTTGTTTTTAAATATGAGCCTATTGGCTAGAATGCGTTTTAAACGGAATGTTAAATCAGGATATCTGACGGTAATTCAACCCTACTACCACCCAGTCTCGTCGTTATATCATATCTCTATATCCATTGAACAATAAGGGGGGAGCTTGTTTTTTCCTTACATATTTCTTAACCGATCAAACAAACTCCCTATTTCTTTTTATAACCCTCAGCAAACTCCCTCAACCTCTTTACCAGCTCCGGATTATTTACCTTAACACTGACACCCCTTTTCTTGTCCAATTTTTCAACTTCATAGGGTATTCCTTCTTCTTTGTGCAATCTCTTCAACTCTTGTTCTAAAGCCTTGGCCAAACCTGTATCAATTCGCCCCTGTGGCTCTAATAAATCACGATTATCTTTTTGCAATAGTTCACCTATTTGATTTAGCTTCTCATCACTTGGCTGATATTTGTTTGAACTCCAATTGCTTACCGTTGTATAGTCAACATCAACCCATAGTGATATTAACCGAGACGAAGCACCCTTCTCCTTAGCAAGCTGTTTAATCCTGTTTACACTTTTATTGTTTTTTTTCTCCAAAATGTCAAATAAAAAGAATAAAAAGTTTGCGTATAACTCAAACTTTATTATATTTGTTATTAGTTATTTATAGCGACAAACAGAGTCGGGGCAACCAGGCTTTAACGATGTCACTCATGAAAGAAAACCGCTAAATTTCCACATGAGCCGATCGTGAGTTCGCCTATCTATTGAGTTTTGCTATCTTCGTGATATCTTATATTCAATAGGGCGATACTCATGTCAGTCTTTTGTGGAACACAAACCGAGGTTTGTGTGGTTCTTAGCGGTACCTCTTTCAAAAGCATTGAGTTTCGCCCTATTGGTTTCTACCAGTCTGGTTTCCTTCTGCTTTTGTTGAGTTCGCATCGTTTTACATAAAAACAACCGTTTATGAAAACGAAAAAATTAAGCGCCATCAAATTGTATCACTTCCAGGAAGAGATATTTAGTTATTCCCTTAAACTCATGTTAAAGAACATTATCTGTTCTCCATCGTAATGCGCGTGCAGGAAATACAAGTTTAAATAAAGCCCAAATAGTAGAGGCTAATGTGAAGAGAGCACACAAAGTCCCGGTGGGTTAATTTAGCTTGGTACCAGCCCTTTATTGCTGATTAGGCAAAGGTGCAACACAATGGTTTTTCGCAATCCCAAGGTAAGTATCTTTTTCCTAATAACAAATATGGTTTCCCTTATCCGCATGTTTTTATGCAGAAGGGCTGGTTTTTGTCTGTTTTTTTATTACACATATAAATTTAAAACAACATGAACCTAAGCAAACACTATCCCTTTGATAGGCTTTATGCTTTAAAGCCTAAGAATCCAATATAGTCAGTCAAAATCAAGGCGGTAACCTGGATGGTTAAATAGAAATAGGTTCTTTAATGATAACCTGCCTTGGTTCTTCTTCCCCGATTATCTCTTCCAAACCAACTAACCAAATCATGAAAATAAAGATAAAAAATATCTTACTGGATTTGTTATGTACAAATTCTGGATATAAAAAACTGGAAAATCAGTCTACAAACTGTTTTCCTACGATAAACACCAAGGCTTTAAGTAACGTCTGCCAAACTCAAATTTTGCGACAGACATTTATCCAAAAAATATGCGCAGTTAGTCTGCTCATTTTTTTTGCATTTACCTCTTTTGCCACATGTTGCCATGGCCAGGGAGTCAATATACCTAGATCTCTAAATATAGGTGATACTTTAAGCAGATCAGATTTAGCCACCATTTTCCAAGCAAGCAACTTACCTAAAAGCCGTAAAACCCTTGCATTAGATCACTACAAAGATGATCTGATTATTCTGGATTTTATGAATTCGTCATGTTCAGGCTGCATTGCAGCTATTCCAAAACTCGATTCACTTAAAAACAAATTTGATAAGTTAAAAATCTTTATGGTATCGCCCGAAAATAAGGAGAAATCACTTTATTTCTTCCGACATAATGAGATCGCAAGAAAGACAAAAATTCCGATGATATATGGGGATACAATTCTTAAAAAATTATTCCCCCACATGTTTATCTCTCATCTGGTTTGGATAAAAAACGCAAAAGTTCTGGCTATTACAAGACCGAAAGAGGTTAACCAAGAAAATATCAACAAAGTTATTGCAGGAGAGAAAATAAACTTTCCTATAAAAAATGACTTCATAAAATCAGCTAAAAATGAATAGGCTATTATTTCAATCTCTTCTAGTCATACTACCGTTCATGCTAAAAGCGCAATCGATAAGCGGGACTGTGCGCGATAAGGAAAACGGCAACATTATTTCCGGAGCCTCAATCAGACTAGTAAAAAACAGGACTGTCTCTATTTCGGATGAAAATGGAGTCTTTAAAATCGTTTTAATCATACTCCCGGACACCCTAATAGCCAGCAAGATGGGCTACAGCCAGCTAAAAATAGTGGTTCAAACACGAACGCCTATCAACATCACACTTGTTCCTACATCCAACCAACTAGAGGACGTAACGGTAAGTACAGGGTATCAAACAATATCAAAAGAGAGAGCGACAGGATCTTTTGAGGTGATCGATAACAAAATGCTGAACAGAAGAACAGGAACGGATATCCCAAGCAGGCTCGAAGGAATTACCACCGGTCTTCAGTTTGACAGACGCGGCCAAAGTCCCGACCAAAGTGCAGCAAGCGCGGGAAATATAGTTATAAGAGGGATCAGTACGCTTTCCAGTAACATAAAAACACCTCTCATTGTACTCGACAACTTTCCTTATGAAGGGGATATCCTAAATATAAATCCGTCGGACATTGAACAGGTGACAGTATTGAAAGATGCCGCAGCAGCATCAATCTGGGGAGCAAGGGCAGGAAATGGTGTTATCGTAATCACCACAAAAAAAGGAAAGCTTAACAGCTCAACCAAAATCACATTGGGAGCAAACCTGATTGTCTCCGAAAAGCCGAATCTCTTTAAATATCCCAGTATGTCTAGCTCAGACTTCATTGATATTGAGCAGTACCTGTTTAGGCAGGGCTTCTATGATTCTGCCTTAGGGAACAACACTACGTATCCTGTTCTTTCACCTGCTGTCGAGATTTTCGATCAGTCCAGAAAAAAACTTATCTCAAACGCAGACTCCTTGGTACTGGTTGATCAGTTGAAAAGTAGGGATGTAAGAAAAGATTTCGATAAAAATCTTTATAGGAATGGAATAAGCCAGCAATACAATCTTAGTATAAACGGTGGATCTGAAAAGATGGCCTATGCTGTTTCTGCAGGCTTTGATAAGAATTTCTTAAACCAGATGGGTAATTCATACCAAAGAATAACTTTGAGGGCCCAGAACACTTATAAACCCATAAAAAATATTGAAATACTGTTTGGATTACAGTATTCCAATAGCATTTCAGAAAACAACAGTCCAGGCGGAATAAGCGACATTCAATATGCATCCGGAAAAAACCTTTATCCATACGCCCAGTTAGCTGATGATTCTGGAAACCCAGTTTATTTTGCAAAAAATTATAGATCCGGGTATCTGGATACAGCAGGAAGAGGGAAGCTCTTGAATTGGCAATATAGTCCTCTTGACGAGCTGGCCAACGCTAACAATACCAACAGTCTCCAAGGGATACTTATTAATACAGGAATCAGGTACAGAATAAGCGATAGCTGGGCTGCTGACCTTAAATACCAATTTGAAGAAAACAAGACTGCAGCCACAAACCTGTACAATCAACGAACATTTCTGACACGGGACCTGATCAATCAGTTTACATTGCTACAGGGTGAAAAAATTACCTATAGGGTACCATTAGGTTCAATCCTAAATTCAAGTAACAGTACTTTAGGTGTTCATTCTGCGAGGGCACAGCTCAGTTACAACAAACAATGGAATAAACACAATATAACAGGAATAGCTGGTTTTGAAGTCCGGGATGGCAGCACCAAAAGTAACTACGACAGAACATATGGTTACGATGAAAATACACTTTCGATCTCGAGCGTAGATTACATTACCAATTTTACAAAGTACGGTAAACTCGGTACTGGAAGAATCCCCTTCGACGCAGGGTTTACCCAGCTTGAAAACCGCTTTGTATCGATGTATGCCAATGCCGCATATACTTTTAAAGAGCGATATATCCTATCAGGGAGTATAAGAAGAGATGCCTCCAATATATTCGGAGCCAGTACCAATAATAAATGGAAGCCCTTATGGTCATCCGGATTTGCCTGGGAAATCAGCAGGGAAGGATTTTATAGTATCGGTTTTTTACCTATGCTAAAGCTACGGGCCACCTATGGAGTCAGCGGCAATACCAACAACAGCATATCCTCCATCCCTATACTTTCTTATTCTTCAGGCGCGAACAATATCATCGCCAATTTACAGAATGCGACAATCCTCTCAAGCGGGAACCCCAACCTGACCTGGGAATCTGTTAGAACATTGAACTTAAGTTTAGATTTTTCCGTGGCCCAGAGCAGGGTTTCCGGAAGCATTGAATGGTATAGCAAGAGAACTGACGATCTCATCGCGGGCCAGCTTATAGATCCGACAACCGGTTTTGGGGGTATTTCTTCAAATAGTGGTGGAATGTTGGGCGAGGGGGTGGATATCACCCTTAATACGCTTAATTTAAATGGAGCCTTTAAGTGGAGTACAACACTGCTTTTCAGCAGGGCTTCTGCCAAAATCACAAAAATCAAGAACGATGTATCAAAGCGCCAGGGCCTCGACTATGCTCTGGGGGACGGCTCATTGATCCTGCAGGCACAAGATACGAATCCTTATGCATTATGGGCTTTCAAATGGGGTGGTCTCGATAGTAAAACAGGTAATCCCATCGGTTATCTCAACAGCGAGGCCAGTCAAGACTATACAGCTATTCTGAACGGCACACTTGTAGAGGACCTGGTTTACAAAGGAACTGCGCTTCCCCCTTATTTCGGTTCCCTACGAAACAGTTTCAATTATAAGAATTTCGGTCTCGCCATTAACATGACTTATAAAATGGGGTATTATTTCAGAAAAAAAACCATTTCTTACTATAACCTTTACAACAATGGTGCTTCCTCTCCGGAATATTCTAAAAGATGGCAAGTGCCAGGCGACGAGTTAAAGACTAATGTCCCTTCAATGATATATCCGGCCATCCCGGCAAGAGACTCATTTTATCAGGGCTCAGAGGCCTCGGTATTAAATGGCAACCATATCCGTATTCAGGACATCAGTTTGAGCTATGATATGGCACTGAAAAGAAAAAGTGCCCTTCCGGCAAACAGTATATCATTTTATATATACATCAATAATGTCGGCATCCTGTGGCGGGCAAATAAAGAGGGGCTTGATCCCGACTACAACAATGGGAACGCTGCATTCCCTTTACCAAGAAGTATATCAGCAGGATTAAAAATAAATCTTTTATAAAATGAAAGCAACATACTTGATTTTACTAGTGTCAATCGCAATGAGCTTGAGTTCGTGTAAAAAGTTCCTTGATGAAAAACCGGACAGAAGCCTTTCAACCCCTGATAAACTGCAGGACCTCCAGGCACTGTTGGACGGGGCCGCGAGAATGAACAGGGCCGCAATCGCCCCTATGAATGCAAGCGATGAGTTTTATTTGCAACCTACTGTTTGGACAGCATTGCCAAAGCAATTTGATAAGGACTGCTATGTCTGGTCCCCTGAAACACAGAATGACCAGGACTGGGAGGCACTTTATATTATTGTATATTATGCAAACACGATTCTGGACAATATTGATCGCGCTGGTAAAAACGGAACAGCCGTTGAATACAACAGCATAAAAGGTTCAGCATTGTTTTTCAGGGCCCATGCATATTATCAGCTTTCACAGACCTTTGCAGCACAGTTTGACCCTAACACAGCAGAAAGCACTAAAGGTATCGTGTTACGAGCGAATTCCGACTTTTCCATACCTTCGAAAAGGTCCACCATCAAGGAAACCTTTGAACAGATATTAGGGGACTTAAACGAGGCTAAAACCCTTTTACCTATTGATGTACTTTATAAAACAAGAGTGAACAGGGCCAGTGCCTTTGCGCTAATGGCAAGGGCATATCTTGTTATGGGCGACTATGAGAACGCGCTGAAAAGTGCATCATCTGCTCTGGAATTAAATAACCGATTGCTGGACTTCAATGCCCTGGATGCCAGAGCTACTGCGCCCTTGCCTCTGTTCAATGATGAAGTAGTATTTTACTGTAATACCAATCTACCCTTGGTCTCAGTTTCTAGCAGAGCCATAATTGACACGGTCTTATACAGGAGCTATCAAGATAATGATCTTCGAAAATCTGTCTATTTTTCATCTAATGGTAAGGGGGGATACTTTTTCAAGGGAAGTCTAAACGGCTCTACCTCCAATATTTTCAATGGAATTGCAAATGATGAACTTTATCTAATTAAAGCTGAATGTGAAGCCAGGACGGGCAATCTACCTGGATCAATGAGAACACTTAACACCCTGATTCGAAAAAGGTTCAAAACGGGAAGCTTTACAGATTTCTCCGCTGCAAACAGTGACGAAGCACTCCAGCTGATTCTCGCGGAACGTAAAAAAGAGCTTATTTACAGAGGATTACGATTCACGGATATTAGACGTTTAAATATGAAAGGTGCCGCGATATTTCTCACTAGAAACCTGGAGGGTAAAATTTATAGGTTAGAACCTAATGATAAAAGATTTACTTGGCTCATCCCTCAGAAAGTTATCAGTTTAACTGAGCTTGAACAGAATGAGCGTTAATAAAAATAAATAGGGCACCGTAAATTTACAGTACCCTATTTACTTCTATAAATGACCTATACTATTTAGTCCACTTTGAAGTGTACACTTTCGCTTTGCTCAGGAAAAGTGGTCGGAGATGGAGTTCCGGGATTCTCAGCTGCCAAAAGGGCGTTTAAATCTGTTTGACTTAAGCCGGTTGTTGGATCCTGAGATGGATTCTCTATATAAATCTCACATAACGAAACATCTCCGCTACATCCACCACCACTAGGATTTCGGGTATAGCTTGCCGCTGAGTTTTGACTTCCAGACGGGTTATAACTAAACCAGGTTGCGTCGTATTTTTTTGCTGGTTTAAATGCAAAAGTCAAACCCATGATTGCTACAAGAGCAAATGTAAACATAGCTCCAAGCCATGTTTTTTTAGTATTAAATGATTTGGTATACATACCGATATTGTTTAAATTTAAAATGATTTAATTATGGTCGCCCTTGCGGCGGGCATTCCGAAAAAGGACTGTTCAGCTTTGGACAGCCTTTTTCCTTTCAGCAGGCCTCACGGCCTCGCCGGGAACAGCGCATATTTGCGAACATGTGGAAAATAAACAACTACTCTCTTTTGGGCGTGGTATTTATTGGGCTCACTTAATGCAGGTGAACCTAATTTTACTTCTACATTAGCTAAACGTTTCTTAATCATTTTAAGGATTAGCGTTGCAAGCACAGAAAGACCGGTTCGGAAAATTATTTCCGGTATCCGTTCAATCCATAGCGCTACCCTTAAAGTTTTCATAATTTCTGTTTTGCCTAACATTTACCCTTTACAACAACCTGGCTATTGTATGCCCATTCTAAAAATATACGCGCTTATCGCTGCGCCTGCGTCCCCTGTATAAAGTCCGGTCAAAACTTACGAGCACCTGCCGGTTTCCGCACCAATAACCTAATCAACTTCTGGGCAGATTATCTTAGCGCTTTGTACTTAACGCCCGGGAAGGGCGGCTGAAAACAGGTGCTACCCACCATATTTCAATATTTTTTCCCAAATCAATCGAGCCTATTTTCTTTATTTGAACGTCGTCTTTTCTCTTGCTCAAGCTTTTTGAGGAGCTCTTCCCTTTTAGCGGCACAAATAATGACACTTTCACGCTCCCGTTGATAGTGCATGACCTGTTTGTTACCTTGACGGGCCAAGGTTTCCAGTCTCAGGTCTGTTATCTGATCCTCGCATGTGCAATTTTTCTGAGGAAATAGTGTAGCCAGTCCAACGCCAATGACAACTGCGATAATGCCAAAAAGGCTTTGATAAACTTCTCCCCGTTCCGGTTTTTGAAATCTCATCCAAAGAAATTTATACTCTTTTTTTTCAGAGCCTGACGGCTGTTCATTAAAATCATTGTTCATTGCCTATCGGATTGCTTGAATAAATTTAGGCCTATCCTTTCAGAAAAATAGAGGCAAAAAGGACGTTTTTCCGTCAACTGCACCAATTTCGGGGGTGAACTGTCACTCACTTTGATGAATTGCCCCCAATGACTGGCCAATAAAATGGTCTTTTTGTATTTTTATGAAACTAATAAGGCAGTTTATGCATAGCAAGAAATCAGATGGCAAAAATCTTCCGGATTATTTCAGCTTTGGCTGGATGATGCTGATCTCACTATGCATAACGCTTTGTTTGAACTGGCCAACTATGAACTCACGGTTTTGGCATACCTTAACCCAAGATTGGTATCATATTGCATGTGCAAATACATTTGCAACCGTTTTCATCATGATAACCTTTACCAATATTTTCACAAGTTATCTGGATTCAAAGTGGCTCTGGGAGAAAGATTTATGGAAAAGGCTTGTTTTTCAGATTCTATTAGGATTTATGGCACCTATACTGATCTGTTATTTTTTCAGTTGGGTTTCTTTTTATTTCCTCAACGTCAATATCAGCTCAACAAGGTATATCCGGAATATGTCCAGCTTACTTGTACTCATTTGTATCATGATCAATCTCCTACATATGGTTTATTACTATATGTATAGATCTTCGGAATGGCTAAATAGTACGGCTGGAAAACCAAAACCAGCGCCGGTTTTGTATCTATTTATTCCTGATGGGAAGGGAGAGAAGAAAATTGCAACCGCAGCTATTGCCTATATTTATGTAGAAAATGGGACAACCTATATCCAGCATCATAATAGTGATCTTGATGTGTGTTTTATAGCTTTAGACAGTCTCTATAAAAAACTAGATGAAGCATCTTTTTTCAAAGCAACAAGAAGTTATATTGTCTCATCTGCGGCAGTAGATGGCTATGTAAAGATTCCACACAAAGGCCTTAAAGTAAAACTACAACCACAAACCCCAGAACCTATAAACGTCAGCCGTTCAAAAGCCCCTCGATTTATAGACTGGTTAAAAACAGACTCTTAGTAAAGTTTGCAAGGGATTTATCACAACTTTACGGAAACCCGTAATGATGTCTTTTTAGTTTCTCATACCTTGGCTCCTATTAATTCAAATCAGAAATATGAGCACAATTTTTACAAAATCAGTAATGTCTACCGCACTACTTATTTTAGTCGTGATGATGCACAGCTCCTGTAAGAAAGCAGCGCAGGAAACTGCAAAGGAGCAGGAGCAAGTTCCGGTAGTTTTTTCTTATGAGGTCACCTGTGATTACTGTAACATTTCCTACATCGATGCAACCAATCAGACCAAAACGGTAACGAGCAACATAGGCAAATGGACTTATAAAATTGAGAAAAAGGTTTCCTTTGATCTGAAGTTAAGCGTTTCATCAATCATTTCAAGTTATCAGACCATCCAGGCTTATATCTTAAAGGACGAGGAAGCGGTATACGGAAATCTCGGTTATAACCGTGCGGATCTTTCCTATAACACCGTTTCTGGAAATGGTACCTCAAGTTTTGGCAGTTATGTTTCCACCACCCCAACCGGCGGGAACAGCTCAGGCGGAACCACCGCGCCAACCTCGTCAGTTTGCGGGGCAAAAAACAAGACCGGAGGCTATTGCAAACGGGTGGTTGTCGGAGGTGGCAGATGCTGGCAGCATAAATAGACTGCCCGGGCGTATCTTCAATTGTATTTTACTTTAGCAACCTTTATATCGTTATATTAAAACGAAAATCATGAAAGCATTTATTTTGTCAATAGCACTGATGTGCTGTTATTTTCTTGGCAATTGCCAAAAGATATCTTCACTTGGCACAGTCAATGAAAGCAAGCTAGGAAGATGCACCGGTTCAGCTTATTGTTCAGCGTGTAAAAACTGTTCCCGTTGTGCCCACTGTGGGAGTGGAGGCACCTGTGGGGTATGCTCACCTGTTGAATCGCAAACCCCGGTATACTCCAGCCCCCGCAAAAAAGCATCTAGCTACAAGCCGAGATCATCTGCATCTGGTCAGCAGAAAAAGCAATCCTTTAGTGTTGAAAAGAGTAATATGAAAAGTTACGTTTCTGAATCTTTATCAGCGGTAAAGCTCAAAGAAATCAGTCTTCGCTCAGGGCCAGGATTATCCTATCCTGTTATAGAAACGCTTAAGCGCAACCAAAAAGTGAACCGACTTGCAAAAAAGGGAGAGTGGGTAAAAGTGAAAGTCCTGTCCTCTGGAACGACCGGTTACTGTAATCTGGCAGGAATAAATTAATATCCTGTACGAATAAGCTCTAAGAATGATCAGGTGGGGAAATAAATTCATTTGACTAACCCCCACTATTTTTTCCTGTAGAAGCTAAAGCGAGACATGCCGGGATAGTGCACCCGGGTGTTTCGCAGGCCGCAAGGCGCGAGGGGATTTCTTCTTCCGACCTTTTGATTTTTTATAAAACTATAGTCCTTCCTCTCAACGCTGCATAGCCTGCTGTTGTTGCCTCGCTTTTCTCCTTCTTCGCTTTTCTGCTTCTTCAATCGTATCAGATGCGATATCCGGAATAAAAGCAGGCTCCATCAAAACTTCCAAAAATTCGCCTACGGTTTTACCCGTAGATTCGAGCATGCTCCCAACAGAAGAAAAAATTCCCTCAGCGACACCTAAAGCAAGTTCATTAACCACAGACCTGCTCTGGTAATTTTTCGTAGACGCCTCTTGTAGAATATCCAACTGCTCCCTTTGCTGTAAAGTGCCGTTCTTTAAAACATTGGCATAGGCCAGGGTATCTTTCAAGTTTCGCTCAAAGCCAAACTGATTGTCAAACAAATGCTCCCCACATTGCTTAAAAGCCATCCGGTCAAACTGCCCCATCTTTCTGGAATGTGCTATATTTTTACCTTTCGAGCTGTTCATGGGACTGAGCTTGATTCTATTAGTGATATCCCTGCGGCTGACGATCACCTGTACATGCAGCTGGTTTCCACTCTTTTTTTCTCCACGCTTCCGGCTACCATTTTTAACCGCTACATCCTTATGACTATAATACCTGTTGTGCTCCACTTTGCCAAACCAGAGCAAATCCTTATTGCTGTTTATCCCGGGGCGTCTGAAATTCTTTGCATATTCATCCATTACTTTCTCCGTATATACTTTCAGCACATTTTTCATATCGGGATCCCCAACCGATTTCCTTAAATGCTCCAGTTCCTTTTGGCTTGGGCTGATATTGATCAGGAAAAACTTGGCCTCATTTCTCCCGAGCTTTGCATTGTTTCCATCCATTGCGCGGCGTACTTCATAAGCCTCCACATCCTGCCGGTTTCCGTTGAACCATAGCTCCGGCTGCTTTAAATCCTCGGTCCGGTTCTCCTTTTCCAGGTAATTTACCAGACCTCCACTGCTGCCCTTGTTACTGGCTTCCTTATTGTCCGTAATATTGATGTACATGGCTATAAAAGATCAATCTGGTTTTTGGTTATCCTGATCAGTTCTTCTTTCTCCTTGGCTGAAGTCATCATGCTAAATGCATCCCTGCTTTTGATGTAAGTGCCGAGTATGTACAGGAACTGTTTTTTAAGCTGCTCCCTCGTCGATAGCTTCATTAGGATGCTTTTGAGCACTTCATCAGTATTGAAAAGTTTGCTACTGTAATTTTTGCCGGCTGATAAAAGTTCATTTTGGCCACTGGCTAGCGTATCGCTCCTTTTCTCCAACTCTCGAAGAAGATTATTGATGTCCTGCTGGTTCCCCGTCATCCGATCCACCTCTCTTTTGATCGGAATAAGCAGGTCATTTTCCTGGGTCCTGATAAAACCGATGTAATCCTTGTGCTGTTTGAGCAGTGTATTCTTTAACAGCTCATCATTGATATCAAGTGGATCTTTCTTAATGCGAAAGAAGTAATCCACCATCTGCGCAAAAACCAACCGGTTCGGGCGGCCAAGTTTTTGAGCGATCTTATCCATTTTGACCGCGGTCTGCGTATTATATTTTATGGTTCTTAAAGTTTCCATTCTCAGTTTCATTGTTCATTAATTAACTTGTTATATACACTACAGTATATATTGCCTTATAGATATACAGCTATATGACTATGCATATAGCTGTATATCCCGAACCCTGCAAAGGGTTCCTTTTTCTTTAATCCAACCGCCACCAGCGGCCTAGAGAACCCCTGGAGGGTTCTCCAAACAGCCTTTACGCTAGCGTAAAGGCCAGATGGTGAGGCTCTGCCCAACCACCGCTTGCTCCTTTTCTGAAAATGAAAAAGGACCTTTTGCATGTTGCTTTAACCCCTCAGAGTTTTTTAGTGGGAGACCGATCCCAACAGATCTCCCATAAGAATTATAAAAAAAAACTATTTTGAAATGCTCAATTATTATGTTGCACTCACAACATCCATGGTCGTCCTTAAGATAAATTGCAGCTCAACACAGTTTCATCTTCAAGGTTCCAGGATACCCGGCTTCCGAGGAATGGATTATAAGAGAGGCTGTAAAAGATGTACCCAAAAACCCTAAGTTCACTGATGCACTTGTGATAGGTTGACGTCGAATAGATCTTAGATGAACGCATCAGCTTGCTCCGGCTGACCTGGAAAGGGTGAATCAATCCAGAATTTTCCGAAGCAAAAATCAGCGCAGCCAATAGGCTCACGTGAAACGCCGAAAGCCTTTGATCCGCCTGAATCCGGTCTTTAAGATAATCAAGGTTTTTATCAATGCTCCCCATGTGCCTCCTCTCGAAATAATCTTTTGACAACCGCATTCTCTGGCGTACCGTTACCCAGGATCCGCCTGACATCCTCGCGGCTAAAGTACACGATACGGCCAATCTTGGTAAAAGGCAGTTTGCCGCTCACCCGTAAGTGCAGCAGGGTACCAGCTGAAATTTTCATCAGCTTTCTGACCTCAGAACTTTTGAGGTACTCATCGGGCGCAGCCGTTTGGAGTGGAACAATTTTTTTGATCTCTTCGATCAGATCGCTTTTTAGTTCAAGCAGATCAATTTTGGTTACCAGGTCTAAATTCATGTCTCTTAAAAATTTAATGATCAATGCTCTCCAGCTAGCCATAACAAAAAGCTATCTATATGGAGATTTCACATCAAAAGTAGGGGCAGAAACATGCAATCAGATGCCCAATGGAGGTGTTTGGGCATAGCTGCGCTTTAAAATCGGCTAATATCGGTTAACAGGTTTAACCGGAACAATATCAAAAGCCCTATCCTTATCGGATATGAAAATATATTTAGAAGAGCCTTCAGAAGAAAAATAATTCTGAGCGGTTGCCAGCGGTATCGGCTTGTCTCCATGAACAAAATTTTTGGCAACCATTTTATACCACGGACTATGGCCCTGAGTGCTCACCAGCCTTTTCTCATTTGGAAGCATGAGTTTTTGGAACTGGCGCATGAGATCCATAAATGCAGCTAAATTTCCACTGTTGATTACTATCTTTTCACTCGCCTCATACTGCAGGATTTCATCGAGCTGAGCCTGTAAATCTGCCAGATTTCTTTTAAGCTGCGCAATTTCTGCATCTTTTTGATTTAGTATTTTTTCTGTAGAGGTATTTACATTCCACTCATCAATGGTAATTAAAAACTGTTGGAATGCTTCTAATTTATCTAGGTTAGCAGAGTGAATTTCATATTCAGGTTTGAATGGGTTTTTCCCCGAATAAAAAGTGATTCTTCTTTGAATGCTTCGGTTTACCTTACGGAAAAATCCTTCACGCCCATCTGGATTACGAGCCAGATAGTGGTTTAAATGAAAGTCGTAAAATGCTTTAAATTCACCTTCAGGTAGACCATAAAGTTTCAGCGCAAAAAAATTATCCTCTAATTTTCTATTGGAGAATATTGGATTACCAATTTCATAAGGATGTGGAGAGAAGTCAAATCTCCCCCTAAATTTAAAAAAACATTCGGTCATCATAAATTAAGGATGTATAGATTTCCACCAGTATTCTGATAAAGAGTAATTATCAATTATTTCAATATACAATTATTGAAGGTAATAACCAATATCCTTAAATTAACCAGCTATATTATCAGATAGTCTTTCACTTGCTATTATTCTGTCAATTACCTAAATCATGTTCAGTCACCTTTAATCTCCATACATTGAAAGGCTTGAGTATTTAATTGAGACATGCACTGCATGAGCAAAAACAAGCTATTAGTAAAAAACAGCATATATACATGAATAATTACGTTTTTACCAGTTCTTATTATCATAGTTGAAATTAACAGCATCAAGTTGTGGCGTGGTCTCCCTATTATTCCAATGGCCTTGTTCTGAAAATAAGTGCAGATGGCGCTTTGCTCGAGAGCATATCACATATAATAGTTTATTCCCAGCCAAATCCTGATCGATCTCACCTGCATTAGGAATAAAACCATCCAACAGGCCAAAGCAAATCACGGTATGAAACTCTTCACCTTTAATACCATGACAGGTATTAACGACAACCCCTTGGTTGTGCCTAAACATCCTCTTAAATCCTTTCACATCTGAAGCAGTCTGAAAATCCTTTTCAGTCAGTTTTTTACGAATACCATCGAAAAATGAGTTCCAATGCAGTTTAAGCAGTGGGTAATGCTCTATATTAATGTTTAAAAGTATCATAAACTGTGTAAAGCAATCCTGTAGATATTCAAGCCCTTGCTCTTCTGTTGAAGAAATCGAATTGAATGTGCGCAGAAATCTTTTTGACCTATGCTCAATATCTGCCATAAGTTGTAAGCCAATTATGTCAAGTTCTGATAGTAATTCAGTAGCCCATCGACTGCGCACAAAATACATGTTAGGAGCTGGATCAACCAAAAAAAGTCTTGCAAATTTAAACCAGATATTCTCCCTGTTCCTGGTCAACGGGGAAAGACCAACCGCGTCAAACTCAATATCTGGCAAAAGTGCTTTTAACTTTCTCCCCATCGGAATAATCATCCACCACTGAGGTCCTAGTACACAGATTTCCCGCTCAGGAACTCCGTTATCGATGTTTATTTGGATGATTTCCGCTATGCGTTCCGCAAGGTCATCCCTCAAAACTGTATCCTCAAAGCTTATCACCCCCTGCAAATCCTGATAATCGCACTTAGATTTAATATCAATATTTGCACTTTGAAAATTACGATAATAGTCTATCGATCGTTGTGTGCTACGGTAATTCCCGGAAAGCTTAAGCTCCTGGATTGCTAATCCGTTGAAAATGAATTTAATATCTTCAATGGATTTTGCCACACCGCCCAGAGATCCATAAATAGCTTGGTCCGAATCACCAACGAAGAAAATTGTTGTCCTGGAGGGATCAACGTTGATAATCTTGGAAAGGATGCGGTATTGAAGCTCCTGTGTATCCTGATATTCATCCACACAGATCAATTGAAAGAGGGCGTTAAGGGTAGCAGCTATTCTTGGAAATTTAGACAAAAGCTTGTACGAGAGAAAAAGCATCTGATCAAAATCGATCATTTTTTTTTCAGCTAGTCTTTTGCGGTATTCCTCAATCACATGATGTAGCGTAAGATCAGGCTCGAAAAGGGAACCATCTGGGCTTATCCTAGTTGATAGCCGCTGATTCCTTCTGTACCCAAGTTCAAATTTTACCTCTGAAAGCATCTCCTCCATCATGAATTCATCTGCAATTACAAACCCATCCCGTAATTGCTCAAGGTAACTACAATAAGGGTAAAGAATCCATTCCAGACAAAAAGCATGGATAGTACCTGCCCAAAGTCTACCTGAATCCATGTCCAACCGGTCTACACGCCGTTTGATCTCATCGGACGCCCTATTTGTAAAAGTCAGTGCTGCAACAATTTTTTTGTGACGGAGGCGTTCAAGTTCGTAAGCAACCCTATATGTTAAAACCCTCGTCTTTCCACTTCCTGGACATGCTGTTAACAAAACATGCCCGGATGCAGTGACTGCGTTTTGTTGCTCTATATTGAGTCCCTTAAACATTATTTTAGGATAGCTTTAATAAGAGTGGTTAACTGATCATCAGGAAGTTTTTCTATATAATAATTTATAGCCTCTGCTGGATTCGTAATTCCGCTGACATCAAGCAGAAGCTGATTGTAATCTATGGTACTGCCTGAATAATCCTCTAGATTTAATTTTCCTAATCGGTATCTCATCATCTGCAGAATAATACTTGAAGATATGTTTTTAGCAGAAAAGGCTATTGCATTAATGATATAAGGTGGAACGTAGGTAAGGTGTGTGATCTCATCAGAAACCATAATAGCAAACCAGCCCTTGCCAAATTTATCCGCAAGCCGAAGTATCTCTGCGCCGGAAACGGCGATTTCAGTACTGGTCAGTTTCTCGACTATCTTTTTAATGGTCGCTTCCTGTTTGAATTTTTTCTTAACAATTAAGGTAACTTCAGGTGCATTACCAACTTTTAGAAAGTCCACCTCAAATGTGTAATCTGCGTAAAATGGCTTTACCCATTGATTGTCCTTACAAAATTCATCCAGCTTTATTTTTCGTGCAGCTCCAGAATCTTCTGAATTTCGGCAGTCTTTTTCTATTTTGGAATCTTCATCTGGATCGTCTGGCAAATCTAGGATAGATTCATCTAGATCAGTTAGGATGCTGCATTTTTTCTGAAGCCGCTCATCACTGAAGAGTATTGCGATATTTTCAAATCCAGTACTTCCAATATTGACTAAGCTGATGCCAATCTCATCAAGAGTTACTCCAAAAACTTTACTTATCAGCGTCGGAATTGTAATCTGTTCCGCATCGCCCTCAACCATTAAAACCCCTTTAGCGAACATTAGGTTTGTTCTCACTGCATCTAGGTAACGCTCAATTCCCGTAACCTCATCCTCATCCAGCCCATTGGAAGGACTGAAAACTACTGCATGCTTATTGTTTCTACTTAACACATTGAGCGAACTGATCTTACTTACCGACGAAATATGAGTAGAATGTGTAGTAATGATGATCTGGGTCTTGTGGTTATGTAGCTTCTGAAAGAGTGTCTTTTGGATATGTGTATGAATATGCGCTTCAGGCTCCTCTATTAATAAAAAATTTGCAATCTTATTTTCGGATTTAACCTTCTCATATTCTAACAACTTAAGCGAAAAGTAGATCAGGTTTGCTCCGCCTAGGCTCAATTCCCAAATCCTTCCTTTGTGATCATCTTCATCCGGATCTCCGACCCATAGTTTTAAAGATTGCAATAGCTTATCCATATCCTCGGGAAGTTCTGAGCGGATATCAATAGAGGGCGCATAGGTTTCACCGACAGCCTCCCTAATACTCTGTGAGATTCCTCCTGAAACCGTTTTGACTTCATTTAATCCAGTGATTTCAGCATTCAGAGACTTTACCTTCTTGATGATACTATCCTTATCGGTTACTTCAATATTTTTTTCCTTTCCTCTAAGCAGACTCAACAGAGGATTATCGCGGTAGGAGCGTAGATCCGCCTCAACATCGCGCAGTGCCTTGATAAATGTACATGAAAGCTCATTTGGGATCGAAAATCCACTAATTTTAATCCCATAAATATTGCTTTGTTGCAGATCAGGATCTGGAAAAACCACGTTATCAAAATCACCCACAAATTCCTTATAAGTGTTATCGTCGGAAAAATCAGCTGAACCTCGGCCCCTAAAAACTGCCTCGTAATCATCTAAGGTGACATAATCAAGAATCATTTCAAGCCCGGCCTTTGTCTTGTCCTCAGTGAGTGAATATTCAAAGATTTGTCGGCGTACGCTCTCCCTTGGCCTGAAGATCAGAGAGTAACTCCCTTTGCTAAAATCGAGTTCGTCCATCGAGCCCGCTTTATGCATAGCAATTGCCTGCGCTTCTTCCGCAGTGTCTAGTTCGTTAAAAATGACCTGGATTATAATCCAGTGTCCTCTCCATTTATTTAATGCCCTGTTGAAATCTGATTCATAGAGTTTTACATGCCTTGGTAGGTTTTCATCTATCAGAAGGCGTAGTGCCTGCAAGATGTTGGTTTTGCCGGAGCCGTTTTCACCAATGATTGTATTAACGCCTTGGCTGAAATTCAGGGACATATTCTTAAAGTTCCTGTAATTTCGAATAGAGAGCTTAGAAATATACATTTTGAGAAATTAGATGGAACTAAGATATAGAATTTCTACTGAACTATACCAAAATGAGCGTTTAGTGTAGAGTTGTTCTTGAGAAATATTTATAAGATCCCAATACAGTTCAAAAGGTGAGCTGATTCTCTCCGATATCAACGGCGTAGAAATTCTCAGTGATCCAATATTCTATGTGGACAATTTTGCCTTTTATTAGGATTGATTGATTAAATCGCCCAGTCGGTTTTTGAAATTTATCCAGATGTCATCACAATCAAAGTCAGATTTAATCAGTTGATCCCTGTAATCTGTAAGAACCGCCGTTAGACGGTTTGCGAATTTGGTTGCATTTAGGGTTTTAGTAACTGGGTCGAAATAGGGTGTATTTACCTCTCTCGTAATCGTCCACCCATTTTTGATCTCTGCATTATGTAGGATTCCGCATCGTACATTTTCATAAAAGTCATTTGGCAAGCCTCCATCTTTCCGATCCGCAATGGTACCGTCTGGATTAAGGCCACCTTCAGATAATTCAGAAAAACTGCTTTGGGTAGTAAAAAAATGCCCAAATGTTTTGCCGCTCAGCATATGGGTTCTTCTAAATCTTTTATCAGTAAAAGATGCATAGGTCTCTATCAGAAGGCAGCAGGCTGACATGATCGAAAAACCATTTTTATAACTTCTTACATATTCTTTGTCTGGAAAGCTGAAAGGTTTTAAATACCGGCCATAAAGCCTGTCGTAGATAAAATATGCAAGTTGAACCTTATCCTTTTTGACCAAATGATTCATGCAGTCCTTGACGGTAATATTTTTACCATTGGACGTGGTTGCCAGAATAAGATTATCGTTTGCCATGTTTATACTAACTATTCATTCTTTCAAATAATTCCTCTATTTCATCCCTTAGCAGCTCGATATTTTCGGTAGCTTTCGTAATATTCTGCTTTGCTTTCAGGCGGTCTATTTTTCCATTAATAACCTCCAGTTCTCTTTCACTATATGAATACATCATGTTCCAATCTCCCAGACTATCCTCCTCAACATAATCAAGGTGTTTTTTCTCACCGATTAGTATTTCCGTCATTTGCTGAAAGTCTCCTATCATTGCAGAAATTGTCCCTTTCAGTTTTTTTGGAAGTACTATTTTACTGTAGGCGAGTTGGTTAATACATTCATGATGCGCGTGTATCCAGTTGTTGATTCTGTTTTTAAAACCCTTGTGATCATTAGTATCATATTCACTGTTCAACAGGCTTTTGTTTGCCACACCAAACAAAACAAGTTTCTGGTAAGCTACCCTGAGCGCCTCGATCTGTAATTCATGATATCTAGTAAATTTGATTTCAGTTTTCTTCAGCATCGCCTTAAATTTCTCCATTCTGATGGCTACCAATATGACTAGAAGACTTTGAAAACCAATAGAACATAACAATAACAGATTTTGATACCGTTTGTAATCGCCAAGATAATCCTCTAAGGCCTGTTTGATAAGTTGCTGGATATCCATGGTGTAATTTAAATTATTTTAAATAATGCGAAAGAAAATTTTAAATTTTTCTGTCAGTCACAAGTTACTCCCCATTCTCGAGGTAGTTTTTCTGGATGATAACAGATTATCAAAAGCAAGCTAAGATTCTTCTGGTGAAGTTCAGCCTATTCGCTAAGATTTTATAATGAAAATATCACTTCCTCTTTTGAATGCCAACAGCTATGTGTTTTAATTAGTGAAAATATATAACAGGTTCGAATCTTGTCCGTAAAATAAATTATTTTGCTCGGCAATAACAAAAAAAGCTGTCCATTTGGGCAGCTCTATTCATCTGAAAAAAAAGTTTCTATTTTGCTAAAACCATTGCATTTTGCTCCGCTTCCATAAGCGCTTCAGAAGCATAGGATTCTGATTTAAGACTGGCAAAGTCAGCTAATTTTACATTTTTCATATTGCTAGCGATCATTGTACTTTGATCAGCAGTACCATTTAATTTTAATACCGCATCATCCTTAACGATAGTATATAAACTTTCCGCTGTAGTTTTAATCTTTGCTGTAGCACTTTGTCCTAAAAATAACTGAAGGTATTTTACATCGAAATTATTGCTGGTCACCACGACAGATTGACCATAAGCTTCAATTCTTTCCAAATCTTTTACGGTAATATTAAGTGTTACCTGACTTGTTTCCAATGAATTGATAAATAAGGTTTTTCCATCAGTTGATACTGAGGTTTTTGCAGCGTCATAGTTGCTAGTGCCCTCTACATTTTGCTTGTCACCTTGTGTTAAGACGATTTTCACATTCCCGCTCACCCAGATCCTGTTGAATTTTGATAATGAAGCAGTTTTTGTTTCTGCTTTAACTGGCTCAGCGGCAAAAGTTGCCACCGTTGATGAAGTTAATACTACTGCTGTTAATGCTGCTGCGAATATTGTTTTTGCTAAAGTTTTCATATCGTTTATATTTTAGTTTTTTGCTATTGTTTGTTATTGAGACGCAGCTGTCCATCAAACGTTTCAGGCAAAAATCCCGTAATATACCAGCGTAGGGAACCACTAGACCAACGCCTGTAATTTCTAGACGAACAGTTGCGAATTCTATAGCCAGATTTGCATAAATTTATCTATTGTGGCAATACGTATGTTTTTTGAATAAGTCCTATATCTAATGATTTGATGGCTACCATATCATCGGCGTATAGTTCGAAGTCAAATAGGTTAAAATTTCCTTAATCTTTTGTGTACTGATTTTTGAATAGCACCGACCTCTCTTTGAATGAACCATCGCAAGACTACTTGGGCAATGCCCTTATTATATTTACCTGACAGTTCTTTTAAAAGTTCATGGATAAAAAGAGCGGCTCAAACACAAATTGTGCATAAAAACAGATTTATCAATGGCGCTTCCATGACGAACTTAAACTGGAAATATAGAGATGTAAAATTTTTCAACTTGAATATGTGCTTATATTTAGATGCATGTAAAAAGATAGTAGAAGCAAAAGCTCTTTTCAATTTGATTTTTTTAGAGCTGATTATTGAATGAATTTCGTCAAAAATCATGCAAATACTTTAATAATCCATATATTTTTACCCGAAAGGATTTGTTATGCCAAAATTAGAGGAATTAAAGAGTCATCTTAAAAAAGGGGTGATATACAAAAGGGATGAACTGCAAAAGTGGTCAAAATCAATAGACAGGCATCTTTCGGAACTTACAGGTGAGGGGACTTTGAAAAGAGTTGGCCCTGGGCTATATCACTTTCCGAAGAAAAATGCATTTGGTTTTGAGCCACCGGCGGATGATATGCTCATCAAGAAATTCTTGGACAATACCAACTTTCTGATTACTTCTTTCAATTATTTTAATGCGTTGGGCCTGGGGACGACACAGTTGTATAACAAACAGATTGTTTACAACCACCTGCGCAGCGGAGATATTAAATTGGATAACAAATTGTTCACCTTTAAAAAAAAGTCTTCTTTTCCAACCGAGCCTACCAAGGAATTTTTGGTGATTGACCTAATCAATAATTTGGAATCACTTGCTGAGGATCAGCCAAAAGTACTTGAAAAGGCATTGGAAACAGCAAGGAGTTTGGATCAGCAGTCTTTAGGAGATGCTGCTGAAAAATATGGAAACCCAAAAACAAGAAAGTTATTAGCTACGAACTAAGTAATTACGTAAGTTATATGAATAGTAAGTTTCTTCACCAGCGAAAGGATATCAAAAACTTGATAAATTCTTATTATTATTAAGCCTCTAATATTTCAGAGTAGTGATACGATAGCCGCATTCTAAACTAAATATTAATGATCAAATCTTTTTCATAGCCATTATACTCCTCATTCAAATAGCCATGTGGATTACAGATAATTTCAGTGTTACCAATAGTATACCTGGTAGGCGTGTGGATATGGCCATGAATCCAATACAAGGGCTGATGCTCCAAAATCACATCTTCAAGGTTTGAAGCATAGGCAGATGACAAGATATCATCTCTATAAAGCTCGGGTATTGATTGCAGGCTAGGTGCATGATGGGTAATTACCACATTCTTATAACCGCGTGACTCTTTAAGACTTTTTTGTAGCCAAGATTTTGATTTCTGGTGAATCTGATAGGTATCTATTGTTCTTAACTTTGAATAAGCTGGATCTCTGCGTATCTGCACATAATCGTTCATTTTGGCTTGACAAATAATGCCAGACTCCACAGGATTTCCATATAAGGAAAAATCCGTCCACATAGTTGCACCGTGGAACCTTATGCCCTCAAACTCAACCATATTATTTTCAAGGACATTTACATTTGAGTTTTTGGATGCTTCAAGTATTTTGTTGAGTGTCTTCGGGTATGATCCCTTGTAATATTCGTGATTACCCAATAAATATATTACCGGTTTATCAGGGATGTTTCGCTTTACCCATTCTATTCCTTTTGTCCCCAGGTTTGTATCTCCAGCCAGGATAATGAGATCAGCATTGCTAAAATCCAAATCTGAGATCCCAAATTCTTGATGTAAGTCGCTAATTATCTTTATTTTCATTTCTTTAGTTGATAACATTCGAATATATTATGGCTTTTCAGACAGAAATTGTTCCTAACGTTTTTACAAAAAAGGATGACTGCATTCGATGTATGATGATTATTATTTCAAACTTAATCAACATAAATGATTGAAATAACAATCATTTAGCTAATCACTGTTTATCTAAAAAATCAATTGGCTTATAAGTAATTAGGTATAATCGGTGCACTGACACGCAAATTCGGTTTACCGAAACGGAGAATTGCGGCGATCATCGCCGAAAACTCCCATTTTCGTAAACCAAAATCCAGCTGGTATGAATAAACCTTAAAACAAAAAAGCAGGCAATTTATCCTCTTGAAATAAAGAAGTTATTTTACATCTCGGAACCTTTTGGTCAGTTCCTCCATACGTCCGACCAACTTTTTAAACGTTTTCGAGTCACCATAGATCATACTTTCCTGCATGGCCTTATAATCATTTTCCCAAGCTCCCAGTACCTCAACCGGTGGAATAAAGTTGATATCCTGATACCCATGTTTTTCGTAACCAATTCCTCGGATCACATTGAATTTTGCCCGATGTTCCACTATTCCCTTGTATAAATCCTTATCTTCCAGCGCCTGTTTACCATGCTCAGTATCCATAATCCTATCCAGATCATATAGATGCCGCGACATTCTTTCTGTTCTTATCTTTTCTGCAGTCTTACAAAATTCCTCATGTAGGAGAAAAACCTTTTCCAAAAATGTACGCGCTGGCAGAACAGTAAGCACGCTGAACGGTTCCCCAACTATGTTAAAATCGCCCAAAGCCTGCGAAATAATCGGGCTGATTTCTCTTTGCTCTGAAGGCTCTTTTAGCGACCTGGCACCAATCTCGATCAGTACAGCCTCTTTTAAATACCCGCCTTTTTCTAGTACAGACTCGTAATAGAGCTCCAGTACCTGAGGATCCCGGTCAGATTCTGTCGTTTCAGCCACTTTTAAAGAAAACAGATCTGCAGGGATGCCCAAATCGAGCAACTCCTTTTCCAACCCGTCCCTAAATTCCCCTGAAATAAAGGCACAGGAAGCCTTGCGCAATTCTTTAATCTTGGAGTTACTCAGCTCTTCCCCAAAACCCAGTACCGACCGGTCAATAACCAGATCGATATCTTCGGAAAAACGCTCGATCAGGTCCCAGGATTTACTTAAAGAAGTACCGCCTTTGAACACCAAATGATCCGACCAGGGAGTCCGGAATATCGCATACAACGCCAAAGTTACCCACCAATCCTTTTCTATCGCATAAGCGGGAAGACCAGTCTTGTTACTGGCCAGTCCCAATAATTCTTTCTGACGTTCAGCCGTTGATTTAAGCCAGTTTATCATTTCCTATCGATTTAGAGAGTTCATTCAATATCACCGCAATCCATGCCGGTGCTAATTTAGCATCATGTTCAATGTTCCTGTTATCTTCATCCTTCAGTACCAACTTCAAACGGTCTAGCACCTGGCTATCCACATTCTTCTGACCCAGTTCTGAAAGCGCCTGTATCACCAGCGTACTAATCTTTCCTTTAGTAGCCAGCTTCTTTGCCGTTGTAGGCTTAAAAGTAATCCGCTGCTTTCCGATCTTGATTTTCCTGGGCGCACCATCTGTCAGATAAGTAACATTCATCGGCACCTGCGTAGTCAACCTCAGTTTATGTAAAGCAGCAGATCCTGTAGGAATAATCCTCGCATGATCACGCCTAGCAATACTTTCCGCTATCTCCTCAGTAGAAGGGTAGAGGCTACCAAAAACAGGATCAATCTTCGGATACAAATAAATTCCATGCGCAAGCCGTTCCAATACATGGTCCCTTTCGAGCCTGTACAGGCTGCTCCTGATCGCATCAGCACTACCAATATCCGAAAAGTCGGTTGGGAAAAACAGCTTTCCGCGTTTATTCTTTATTATCTTGTTAACTATCTGATTATGTGCTGAATATTTCATGTTAAAATGAATTATTTTGCCACAAATTTATGAAATATTTGTGACACTTTATACTAGCTTTTTTTGGCTCATAAGAAGAATGATTGACGTATAGGAATAAGTCATGGCCCATCAAAGATGGGCCATGACTATACAGCAAGTGCCTTTTATACTGTTTACTGAATGGCAACAAAGTTGCCATTCGGTAAACAGTAAGCGAATAAAGGGCATAGAGATCCCTTTAAAAAGGCTTATTTTTTAAAATTTTTGGATTTTCTTCGAAGATTATCAAAGATAAAAACAAAATATAAATAATCAAAAAACTTGTTTATAATCAGTCACTTAAGTCTACTTAATACTCGCACTTCCTAAATCTGTTGGAAATTTGATTGGGCGCGTTTTTTCCCTTAAGTTGCCTTGCTACCATAATACCTCAAAACACTATAATTATAAAAACTCACAGTTGCCATAAAAATGTTCCCTAAAAAGATTACACCATGAACTATATTTTACTCAAAAAAAAGAATCTAAATTAACATTGCTTCAATATTCAAAGCCTATAACAGCTACATAGCTAACAATCTAGCTAAAAAGCTTCATAACCTTCACATCACCAATCATCTCCTCTTTATCCTTCTAGAAGTTTCTCCTGTAATGCAGACATCTTAATACCAGTTTAAAAAAACATAAAAAGTAATACTATTAGTATAATAACTATTTATTTTTTAAACCCTTGTGTGAAAATTATCTGACTAGTGTTGATACAAATACTGGCAATTAGATTAAGATTGACAAGACAAATTACAACCGATTTCCGTTTACATTGAAAGCAATTTATCTAAATAGCTTCATAACTTTCATATCACCAGTATCTTCTTCTTCCTTATCTCGGTCTAAAAGTTTCTCCTGTAATGCAGACATCTCAGTACTAACTTTAGTATCGATAACCTTCGCATAATGCTGTGTTGTTTTCAAGCTATTATGACCAAGCATTTGGGATACGGTCTCAATCGGAACACCATTTGAAAGTGTAATAGTGGTTGCAAAAGTATGCCTCGCGAGATGATAAGTAAGCACTTTAGTGATGTTACAAAGATCGGCGATTTCTTTCAGGTAACCATTTGTGCGTTGATTAGTGAGCACCGGCAACGCGACTTTTCTCCATCTGCATATCCTGTGATTCTTATACCTGTCAAGAATTACTTTCGCCTCATCCAACAAGGGGATATGACAGGGTGTTTCCGTTTTCTGCCGTTTGATGAATATCCATAAATTACCGTCATCACCCTTTGTAATCTGATCCGGGCGAAGCTGCTTCACATCTATATAGGAAAGGCCGGTGTAGCAACTGAAAATAAAAATGTCACGAACGATGTTTAATCGCTCGAGTGGAAATTCCCTGCCTCTGATCCTATCCAACTCTTCCATATTTAAAAAAGTCCTTGCCTTAGCTTTAGCAGTATTGCGATAATTTAAAAATGGATTACCAACAATCCACCCGGCACCCAGGCAATACAGCATGATTTTTTTTAGGTGAACAATATATTTCCGGGCAGACATTGCATTATTTCCTCGATCTATCCTAAGAAATAGCTCATAATCGGTGATAAATTTAAAATCTACCTTTTTGACGTTAATGTCCTGAACCTCATATTTGAGCTGAAGAAATTGTTTAACATGTCTGATGGAACTTTGATAGGTTTGAAACGTAGCATAACTGTATCCTTTACCAATTAGTTTTTCCATATTGTCATTGTGCTTCTGGTAAACTTTCAGCAGGCTATGGTTAGACGTATTCTTTCCGGTAAGATGATCCCTTAAAACTACCGCTGTCACCTCATCTTCCTTTTCAACAAGAGTGGTATGAAACCGTCGAACTTTTGAGGCCAGCGTATCCAGATAATCATTAAGTTCCCGGATCTCCTCACGCAGGCCAGTGCCTTTCCCTTTAAGCGCAGACCAGAAGCTGGGAACAATTTCCCTGCCGACAGAATATTCCGAATGTTTTCCTTTCACGGTAATCCGTAAATAGATGGGCATCATCTCGCCCTTGATAAAATTTTTTGGTCTTTTCAGATAGAATAAAAGATGAAAATTGTAACTCATAATGATACATTTAAAATTAAACAAATGTACATTTGAGCCAGTGAGTCATCAAGATGTTCGCCAGTCGAACGAGCTGTAAATCAATATCTTACAAAATAATCCAGCACCCGAACATTTCGGAATAATTCTGGTTTTGATATTTCAATCAATTTACTGATCTACAGTGTTTTACAAAAATTAGTCAGTTTTCGACTCACTAAAATTAACCATTCAGAATGGTCGAAAACGAGTCTTAATGTGTTATAAAAACCAAAACAAAGCCTTGAAAATCAACGATTTGTGCGGCAATGTTCTGGTTTGAATCTAAGGAAGTGGTCCCGACGAGAATCGAACTCATATCTAAAGTTTAGGAAACTTCTATTCTATCCGTTGAACTACGGGACCATTTTATTTTGTTGCGCAAATATAACAAAAGTTTTGTCGCAAGAGAATTCATTTTAATAAGCTTTTATAGATAGAAAAATGACCATCAAACCGCACTAAAACTTTTATTATGGTTTTGAAAAAAGCCTTTTTTCTAGGTAGTGCCTGCTAAAAAGGTTATTTAAAAAACTGTACTACTCACCATAATAAATCTTTTGAATAGCTTCATCTTTGTCTTAACAAATTGATTAAGAACATGAAATTAGCAAATAACAAAATACTCATCACTGGTGGAGCAAGCGGTATCGGCTTCGGATTAGCAGAAAGATTTATCAAAGAAAACAATACGGTAATTATCTGTGGCAGGCGAGAATCGGCCTTAAAAGAAGCTGCAGAAAAATTACCCTCTGTAATTACCAAAGTATGCGACTTGGCTGTTGAAGCCGATCGGGTTGAATTATACAATTGGATTGCCGAAAATCACAGCGATTTAAATGTGCTGGTAAATAATGCAGGCATCCAAAACTGGATAAACATTAGCGACAGCGATTTTTATGAGAAAGCAAATGCTGAAATCACCACCAATGTATTGGCTCCACTTCATTTAACGAAACTATTTACGGGATTAGATTCACTCGATACCATCATTAACGTAACCTCCGGACTGGCTTTTGTGCCCTTATCAGCGGTACCGGTTTATTGTGGCACAAAAGCATTTATGCGTTCATTTACGCTCTCTTTGCGCCATAGCCTTAAAGCTTCTCCTATAGCGGTAATTGAAATGATTCCGCCTGCTTTAAACACAGACTTAGGTGGTAAAGGTATACATGATGCACATCCTGCAGTGAGCGACTTTGTAGAATCTGTGTTTGAACAGATGAAAGAAGGAAAAACCGAGCTTACCTTTGGAACCAGTGGTGATAGGGCAAAAGCAAACAATGAAGCAATCGCTGATTATTTCAACCGGATGAACCCATAGGCATCAAAGTCATTGCACCTAAATAAATGATCTAAAAAAAGCCATTTGAATTTAGTCAAATGGCTTTTGTGTTTTTAATTAGCAGCAAGGTTATCTGATTACGCTACCTTCCTGAAATTTTTCTGCGGGCGCTACAAAAGTGAGTTTTCCTTCCGAATTTTCGGCCATTAAAATCATTCCCTGAGATACAATTCCTTTTATTTCTCTTGGTGCCAGGTTAACGATCATACTGACTTGTTTACCCACGATATCTTCTGGCTTATAATATTCAGCGATGCCTGAAACCACAGTTCTTTCATCAATACCTGTGTTTACCGTCAATTTTAGCAATTTTTTAGTCTTCTCTACCTTTTCTGCAGCAATAATTGTCGCTACGCGGATATCCATTGCGGTGAAATCATCAAACTGGATGTTCTCTTTTGCCGGAACAGCCTCTACTACATTCGCAGCAGCATTGCTTACCTTACTTTGATTGAGCTTTTCGATCTGGAAATCAATTTCCGCATCTTCTATCTTTTCGAATAAAAGAACGCCTTCGCCAATTTGATGTCCGCGTTTTAATAAGTTTACACCACCGGCATTTTCCCAATCATGTCCACCATTGATTAACATCTTCATTAACTTTTCTGCCGTGAAAGGCAAGAAAGGTTCGATCAGGATCTGAATATTGGCTGTTATCTGAAGCGCAATGTGTAATATCGTCCTCACACGGTCTTCATCTGTTTTAATCAGTTTCCACGGCTCGGTTTCGGCCAGGTATTTATTACCCAATCGGGCAACATTCATCACTTCTGATAAAGCCTCTCTAAAACGATAATTTTCAATCGAAGCAGAGATTTTCGCAGGATAACCAGCCAATTCATCAATAACAGCCTGATCTGCATCGGTAATTTCCATACAGGTAGGCACGGTACCTCCGAAGTATTTGTGGGTAAGCACCACTACCCGGTTTACAAAGTTCCCTAATATGGCGACTAATTCATTGTTATTTCTTGCCTGAAAGTCCTTCCAGGTAAAATCGTTATCCTTGGTTTCAGGAGCAGTTGCAGTTAGCACATAACGCAACACATCTTGTTTACCCTCAAATTCTCTTAAATATTCGTTCAGCCAAACGGCCCAGTTTTTAGAAGTCGATATTTTTTGTCCCTCTAAATTTAAAAATTCGTTTGCAGGCACATTATCGGCCAAAGTGTATTCGCCATGCGCCATTAACATGGCAGGAAAAATAATGCAGTGGAAAACAATGTTATCCTTACCTATAAAGTGGACCAGTTTGGTTTCGTCACTTTTCCAGTACTCTTCCCAACCACACTTATCGTTTTCATAACTGCTGATGTAATATTCTTCAGCCTTCGGGTTCCACACATCCAATTTGGCATAATTACAAAGCTCTTTGGTAGCCGAAATATATCCGATAGGGGCATCGAACCACACGTAAAGCACTTTACCTTCGGCATCCCGAAGTGGGACACGTACGCCCCAATCTAAATCCCGGGTCATCGCCCTTGGCTGTAAACCTGCATTTAACCAGCTTTGGCATTGGCCATACACATTCGGACGCCATTCTTTATGACTTTCGATATAAGTCCTTAAGCGGTCTTCATATTGATCAAGTGGCAAGAACCAGTTTTTAGTCTCCTTTAAAATCGGCTTATCTCCAGATAATGTTGATTTGGGATTGATTAAATCGGTAGCATTAAGGGTAGAGCCACAATTTTCGCACTGATCGCCATAGGCATTTTCGTTGCCGCATTTTGGGCAGGTACCGGTAATATAACGGTCGGCCAAAAATTGTTTCGCTGTGGCATCATAATATTGCTCCGTAATCTCTTCGGTAAAAACACCCTTATCATACAGGGTTTCGAAGAAATCGGCAGCCGTTTGATGATGGGTAAGCGAAGAGGTCCGGTGATAAATATCAAAAGAAACCCCAAATTCTTTGAAAGAATCGCCAATGATTTTATGGTATTTATCTACCACTTCCTGAGGAGTAATCCCTTCTCTTTTGGCTTTTAAAGTAATGGGGACACCGTTTTCGTCAGATCCGCAAATGAATTTCACATCGCGTTTATTTGATCTTAGGTAACGGGCATAAATATCTGCAGGAATGTAAACACCAGCAAGGTGCCCAATATGAACCGGTCCATTGGTATATGGAAGTGCTGCAGTTACGGTATATCTTTTTATTTTACTATTATCCAAAACAATTTTTATTAATTTGGCAAAGATAAGTGTTTTGAAGATGATTAAGCAGCCCCCGTATTTAAAAAAAGGAGATAAGATTGCCCTGGTATGTCCGGCAAAGAAATTACCCAAACCTATCGACCATGCCATTGAGCTATTAAAAAGCTGGGGACTCGAGGTTATTATTGGCGATAGCGTATATGCCAGCCACCACCAGTTTGCCGGAAACGATACATTAAGAACCAAGGATATCCAACGTTTCCTTGATGACCCATCTATAAAGGCTGTTATTTCTGGTCGGGGAGGTTATGGTACCATCCGTATAATTGATGACTTGGATTTTACAGCATTCAATAAAAATCCGAAGTGGTTTGTTGGTTTTAGTGATATTACCGTAATACTTTCGCACCTGATTGCACAATGCCGTACGCAATGCCTGCACGCACAGATGCCCTATACATTTGACGAATCTACCGGAGAGGCTTTAATCTCTTTACGAAAGGCGCTATTCGGCGAAAAACAGACTTACGAATACCAAAGTATATTCAAAAACAGGACGGGTGAATCCAATGGCATTTTAATCGGCGGCAACTTAACTTTATTAGCCATGGTGCAGGGTTCGGTTTCGGAAATGGACTTTAAAGATAAAATTCTTTTCCTTGAGGATGTTGGAGAACACGAATACAGCATCGACCGCATGTTGCGCATGTTAAAAAGGGCAGACAAACTCAGTCAATTGAAGGGATTGATTGTCGGTGCATTCAATGAAATTGAGGAAGAAAAAATTTCTTTTGGCCAAACAGCCGATCAGGTAATCTGGGATATTGTAAAAGAATACGACTATCCGGTTTGTTTTAATTTCCCAACAGGCCATATAGACAATAATTTATGTATGACTTTAGGTGCGGAGGTGAACTTAAAAGTAGAAACGAATAACGTTCAATTTAAATATTTATAAGATGGCCATTTTAGACAATTTAGGAAAATATCGAAATACCGGGCTGTTACTTTTACGTATTGGCTTAGGAATAATGTTTATTATCCATGGTTTTCCGAAGCTTGCGGGAGGGCCTGGCGGCTGGACTGGTTTAGGAGGAAGCATGAAAGTAATTGGTATAAATTTTTTACCCATATTTTGGGGATTTATGGCCGCAGCCACTGAAACCTTTGGTGGTTTCCTTTTAATTGTAGGCTTGTTCTTCCGTCCGGCCCTACTTTTATTAATTTTCACAATGGTAATAGCTGCTTTGGTACATTTTGGCAAGGGCGATGGATTAGGAGGCGCCAGTCATGCAATTGAATTGGGCATTGTATTTTTTGGATTGATTTTCATCGGCCCGGGGAAATACAGCGTGGATAAAAAGTAGACTATGTTATAATGATAAAAAAACCAAAAAGTCCCGATTTTCACCGGGACTTTTTCTTTACATAGTAAATTAATTCTGAACAATCAACTTATTATTCTGAACCTCATTGGCCGATATTGGCCAGATATAACCTGCCGTGTTAAAAGGAATTGCGGGAGCGGTACCCTGAGGGCCACTTTTAGCAACAAAGTTAGCACCTAATCTCATTACATCCGGAGATCTAAAACCTTCTCCAAGTAACTCAATTCTTCTTTCGGTAAGGATGGTGTTTTTTAAGTTAGCAGGTAATAAATCGGTTGCCGGAAATACGTATCCTGGATTTGATCTTTGTCTAACCGCAGTTAATAATGCGATAGACCTTACAGGATCCGTTACCACGGTAGCCTCTGCTAAATTTAACAGAACTTCTGCATACCTGATTACCGGAATGTAATCAGTATACGGAGATGGTCTTTTGAATTTAGTTAAATAAGTATTGGCACCCGAAACTCCCGTCAAACTTTTTCTGGCGTCAGTTGAACCTGCAGCAAAAACAGGATTGGCTAAAATACCTGTAGGGTTTAAGAAAAATTCCTCGTTACCACCTGCCTGATTTGGCGAAACATTGTAATAATAAGCCAACTGATTCTGCGTACCAGGTGCATCTAAATCTGCCATTGGAAAAGATAATGCAGCTTCAGTAGCCGTTGCATTACCTGTATACGCACCACCAAATACAGTAGCAATATTAGCTTCTAACTGTAAGGGGGTGCCTGTTGTTGCTTTAAATGGTGCTGTTGCGCTAACAATTTTATTGGCTTCGGCAACTACTGACGGTAAATCTCCCATTGCCAGATATACCCTGGTTTTAAAGGCGATAGCAGTATTTCTGGAAGCCCTTATAGATGTTGCTGTTGTTGGTAGAGTTAATGCCAAATCCGGCTCTGCCTCATTTAAATCTTTTAAAATTTGCGTATACACCTCCGCAACCGTACTTCTTTTTAAGTCGTTACCTGTTAGATCTTTCTCTCCCTTAAGTCTTAAAGGCACACCCAAACTAGCACCATTATCGGTTACATAAGGTTTTGCATATAATTGTAAGGCACTATAATAACATAAGGCCCGCAAAAACTTGGCTTCTGCAATATATTGTTTCGCTACCGCCGGAGCAAGCAAAGAGGCATTGGCATTAACGCCTTCAATAACCAGATTGGCCCTGTTAATGGCAGCATAAATTGCACCCCATAAATTTACAACCTCATTCGTGTTGGAAACAAGGTTAAACCTCCATGTATCTAAACCTGTTACCCCATTTGGTTTATTTACGATAAATTCCTCACCACGGATATCATTATAGATTAAATATCTTCCGCCATAAAACTGGCCATTCTTTACTCCAGCGTAAATACCGTTTACCTGAGAAAGGATCCTATCCGGATTGGCAAAAGCCTCTTCAATCGGTAGAGAGGTATCTGGAGCGGTAGTTAAGAAACCCTTTTTACAAGACGATGCAAACAGCAAGGGAGCGGCTATAAAAAGATATTTTATTTTATTGTTTATTTTAATTTTCATGATCTCTAATTTTAAAATCCAACATTAATACCAAACGTAAATGTTCTGCCAGATGGCACAGAGTTTCTATCCACCCCTGGGGCCAGGTTACCGCTATTTCCTGTTGCAGTAGAGTTACCATTTACAGAAACCTCTGGATCTGGGCCTGGATAACCAGATATAATCAAAAGATTACTTGATTGTGCATAAACCCTAATATTTGAAACACCATATTTACTTAAAAGTGTTTTTGGTAATGTATAACCCAATGCCAGGTTTCTGACTTTTAAGAAATTACCGGTAAAAACATTCTGTGATTGTGCAAAAGCTGATCCGTTTGAAGTATTGTCGCCATATACCACACGAGGTATATCCGTGATTTGGTTTGGTGTAGTCCACCTATTCAACATTCCTTTGTCGTTGTTCCAAAAACGTTGATCACGAAGACCAGCTAGCGATCCATAGTAAATTTTGTTACCACCAGAGAATGTTAATCCTAAGCTAAGATCGAAAGCTTTATAACGGAAATTATTATCTAAACCTCCAAACCATTTGGGTATTGATTGACCGGTTATCGTTGCATCTAACGCAGCATCAATTGCGGGAGCATTCTGCCCTGCGTTTGGACCATCAAGATATTGGTAACGGGCTGCGGTAGCTCGTGCAAAACTGAATCTTAATTTTTGTCCAAATCTATTCACGAAAATACGCTCACCAGTTGCTGGGTCAACACCTGCTGTGGGTACGGTATAAATAGAGCCGATCGGGTAACCAACACGTGTAATGTTTGCCGTTTCAAGAGAAGTAGCACCGAAAACGTCGGCATTGTTATTGCCTAATGCAGTAACTTCATTTTTTAATGTACTGAAAGTAAAACTTGTTGTCCAACCAAAATCATCACCTTCAAAATTTCTTGAATTTAATGTAAACTCAAATCCTTTGTTATACATTTTACCGATGTTGGTCGTGATGGCATTTCCAGGAATACCTTTTGATGGTGCCTGAGGGGCATTTTGAACCAAGTTGTCGATATCATTATGATAGTAATCAACATCCAATGAGAAACGTCCGCTTAAGAATTCCAAATTAATTCCAATGTCAGCTTTTTTACTGGTTTCCCACCTTAAATTAGGATTTCCTGCCTGTGAAAATGACAATGCCGGCGATGATCCGTACAATCCTGGATTATATAAGAATAGGGCAGGATAATTACCAATGTTGATATTCCCAACCTCTCCATAGCTTCCATGCAATTTGACACGAGTCAACACCTTGCTGATACCCAAATCTTTATAGAAATTTTCTTCAGAGATCGCATAACCAACTGATGCACCACCGAAGTTACCATATTGATTTCCTGCCGATAAGCCTGAGTAACCATCACGTCTGAAAGATCCTGTTAAATAATATTTCTTTTTATAGTCATAATTAATGCTGCCAAAGTAAGAACGGAAAGCATTATCACCCTGCACCAATCCGGCAGGAGTAATGGCACCAAATGAACCTTGAAAAACTTCAATAAAAGGATCAATAACACCCTGTCTGGTTGCACCATAACCAAGTGATTTGGTATACTGGTCTTCAGCACCGATAAATGCGCCCAAGGTATGATCGCCAAAAACACCACTATAGTTTAAAGTATTAGACCAGTTCCATCTGCTGTTTTTCACAAAATTACTGGTTGCACCACCACCATAAGAAAAGCCATCACCCTGTAAACGGTTCACAAAAGAATTGTTATCGATTTTCAGGTTATCTAAACTATAGGTAGTTTTGAACGTCAGGCCTTTTACAATTTGGATTGAAGCATAGGCATTCGCGATAATACGGTCGCTCTCTGAAGTATTTTTATCTTCATTTACCAATACAGCCGCATTAGGATAGTTTGATGCAATGGTATTTGCACCTAAACCAACTGATCCCGCCGGAGCGTTGATATTATAAGAGCCATCCTCGTTATAAGCGGCTACGTTTGGAGGAAGTACAATGGCCAACCTGCCCAAACCTACTGTAGAAAAAGCTTGTCCCGCCAATGAACCTGTATTGGGCGCACGGTTTAAAGTATTACTGTATGAAAAGTTGGTTCCAATGGTTACGTTTTTAAAAAGTTTATGATCTAAATTAACACGTCCGTTTTTCCTTTCGAAAGAGTTGCCAATAATAAATCCTTCCTGATTACTATAACCTACTGATACGTAATATGACGTTTTGTCGTTTGCCCCAGAAAAATTTAAAGCGTGATTTTGGGACGTCGCTGTTCTATAGGCGTAATCATACCAATTGGTTTCTACCTGAGAACCATCCGATTTTGTTTGTAAGAAAAATGCCGGAGCCTGGCCGTTATTGGTTCTAGATTCATTTTTGATCAGCACATATTCAGATGCATTTAATAAGGGGGTAAGATTTTGGGCCTTTGTGGTTCCTACCCAACCTTCATAATTAACCTTGGTTATACCTTGTTTACCCTTTTTGGTGGTAATTACCACAACGCCATTAGCAGCCCTTGAACCATAAATTGCAGATGAAGCTGCATCCTTTAGAATATCGATTGATTCTATATCTGCCGGGTTAATATCTCCCAAAGCATTGCCAGCGGCACTGTTGGACGATTGATCGCCTGTAAATACCGGAATACCATCAACGATAATCAGTGGATAAGAACTAAGCGAGATGGAGTTAAAACCACGCACCCTGAAAACAGGAGGGTTGTTCAATACGCCATTAGGCTGAATAATATTTACACCGGCAGCTTTACCCGCCAATGCCTGTTCAAAACTCTGAACTGGTTGGTTTTTAAGTTTTTCTCCACTCACACTTGCAATTGAGCCCGTAACATCTCTTTTTGACTGTGTGGTATAACCGGTTACCACTACATCGGATAATGTTTTGGAATCGCTTTTCAATTGTACGTTGAGTGTACTGCTGCCGCCTATAGACCTTGTCTGACTCAGGAAGCCAATATAGGAAAATTCTAATGCTGTTGCATTTCCAGTAATTTTTAGTGAATATTTACCGTTTGCAGCTGTAGTGGTTCCGCCAGCCGCACCTTTAATTTTAACACTTACACCGGGGAGGGGTAATCCATCTTCCTGCCCCGTAACTGTTCCTGTGATTGTTCGGTCTTGCGCTATTGCTGAGGAAGCAATAAAAAGCAATATGAACAAACTTTGTAGAAGTTTTTTCATAAAAATTTAGTTTAGTTTTAGTTAATAATACCCAATATATGGTTTAGTATATTGTAATGCAAATTTTACAAAATGAAGGCCGTATTCCATTAACAGGAACAAGATTTTCAAAATGAGCCAATTATGAATTGGTAAAAAACCCGGAAATAGATACCCTAATTATATTAAATTAACGACGCAAATAGCCTTACTTATCTGATTTGATAAGGCTTATTTAGTGTAGTTATACTAGGTTTTAAATATATCCACCTGATGAAGTACTGCCGTGGTGGTTCTAACAGCAATATTGTCCTTTCGGATCGAAAATGTGAGTTATAATTTGAATTTGGGGGTTCTTTTATGCTCGCTCGGCCTTGGTTTATTGCTAAAGGCGCAACAAACGGCAACACAAACGAACCTTGCAAAGGTTTTTTCATGAAATTTAATTTAGTTTGGTTAATGATAAATCCAAAATACGATTTATAAACCTTTAATGCAAAAAATATTACCCAAAAAACGCCAAAACTTAATAAAATACTAAAACCAGCTCATTAGTTTAAATAAAACAAAGATTATTTTTAAATAGTCCCTAAAAAAATACAAACAATTCAAAAAACGGGCCTATTCATGATAATGCAAATATAAATACTATTTCTATGTATCAGTGTATTCACAAATAACATGTATTATTCCAATACAATAGATATAAAATGGCGGAAAATGGCCACTTTTTAATATGAGAAGAATTTCAAGAAAAACGATAAATAAATTGCTTATATTCTTATTGCTCAATATGAGAAACGATTATTTTACTAATTCTCGAATGCTATTTTTCCCTCATCTGTTTACATCGAAATCACGAAAAGATAATAAATCTGCATTAAAAAATGAAGAATAGTTATGGACATTATAAATTTAAAAAGTAGCATTTTTGGTATAATCTGCCATCGCTTCAGTTACGCTTCTTCTATGTAACAAACGGGCGGGTTGAGAACATACATCATCATCCGTTAGTGGATTCTGGCTTTGAATTTGAATCAGATAATGGTCAGTATATGGCCGACTGCTTACTAATTATTTTGTTTTATTCAATTTATCAAGAAGGATTAAACCAAATAAAATGTTTTAGGGAGGGCAAAAAAAAATAGCAGCCGAAATGAATCGGCTGCTATCTTATATGTTTATTCTGAATTAAGATATTTATTTATCCCACCAAACAGGAGTATAGATTACCACATTTCCAGGGAAATTCAAGTTTGAAGTTGATTCTGCACTAGAATAAAGCAATCTTAAAGGCGTTCTACCGGCACCTATATTTGAAGCAGCTGAAACAACAAGAAAATCAGGGTAGCCCGTTCTTCTGTACTCTGTCCAGGCCTCAAAGCCTTGTGTACCGCACATTGCATAATATTTTTGTGTCACAATAACTTTCACCAAATCTTCTGGCGTTGTTGCCGCAGTTAATGCAGCCTGGCCATCTGGTGCTGCTGCAAAATACGCAGTTGCATCAGCAGCAGTTAATCCCGTAGCTACAAAACTAGCTTGTACACCAGAGTTTAACAATGTAGAAACTGTGCCACTTGCATAGGTTCTGGCTACTGCCTCTGCCTGTAAGAAAAATGACTCAGATAAAGATATTAATTTTACTGGTGCTGTTGCTGATCCGCTGTTTGCCGCATTACCGCCTGTTAAAGTAGACGGGATAGAAACCACTTTAACCACGCCAGATGTAGCAAAAGTACCTTGAGCGATAGCGTTCAAAGTTGTTTGTCCATCAGCCAGATCGTAGAATTTTGAAACTCTTGGATCTGAATTTCTTTTAAAAGCATTGAACGCAGTAGAGCTAGCAACCAAATTTTGAACTTTACCTAAAGCCAACATTTCATTGTATAGTGGGTTTTCATTACCACCTACACTAGAGTATTTAATCGCAGCATCTTTAGTTAAAAATGTTGGATTAGTAGCATAAAGGGCTTTAATTCCTGCTGATGCTTTTGTTGGATCAGCTTTTACAATCCTAAGATATGCTCTCAGTTTTAGCGTATTGGCAAAAGCCTTCCAGCTCGGAACATCTCCCTGAAAAATAATATCCTGTGCGCCAGGTGAAGTTGATGCAACACCTAATAGTGCAACACCTTTATCGATATAATTGAAGATACTATCATATACAAGCGCTTGTGAATCGTATTTTGGTGAACCATAAAGGCTAGGATTTAAAGCCTGAGACAAAGGCACATCGCCAAAAGCATCAGTAGTGAGCTGATAAGTATACGCTTTAAGAATATAAGCCATACCTTTCATCGATTCTAGGCTGCTACCTTTACTATTGATAATCAGGTTACAGTTAATCAATGCGTTACGATAAAGTGTTAACCAAGGTCTGTCAAATGCAGTATTGGCCAGGTTATACTGATCAATCGTTTTATACTGTGAGCTGTTTGGGCTTTGGGTCCAGTACTGGCTCCACATGCCTCCATAAACCTGAAATCCGTTACCAACAATCTGACCTACTGCTGCTTCTACTGTAGGAAGCAATAAAGATGGTTCAGCAGTATCTGGATTATTTGGATTTTGATTGATATCCAGGAATTTTTTACATCCCGATATACCCAATATGCCAATAAGCAATACCAGCAATAGCGTATATTTTGATTTTTGTATTTTCGTTTTCATATTGAACTACTTAAATTTATTAAAATGAAACTTTAAGATTGATACCATAATTACGAACCGAAGGTTGCGCAGTAAAATCAAATCCTTGAGTATTCCCAGCACCTGCCGAATTAATTTCAGGGTCAGCAAATTGGTTCTCACTAGCTGTCCACATGAATAAATTGTTTCCGTAAAGGCCAACGGCTAAAGATCCAAATGGCAAGCGTTTAAGCTGCGCTTTGCTAAAGGCATAGGAAAGACTGGCAGAACGCAGTTTTACGAACGAACCATCAACGATACTAAAGCCTGCTGGCAAGCTACCGCCATAATAATCTTGTTTAACATAACCAACAGTTGTATTTGGAACATAGGCTCCGGAAGCATCCTGATAAACAGAATTCGGGAAAATTTCTCCAAATCGATTACCACCAGTTTCTGCAGATGCACCAACAAATGCTAATGTTGATCTTGTTCTAGAATAGAATTTACTTCCTTGTTTGGTATCAAACAAAACATTTAAAGACAATTGTTTAAACCTAACAGTTGTTCCCCATGATGCCTGATATTTAGGGTTATAATTACCCAAATATTCAGCTTTCGCAGTATTCAATGGTATACCTGTATTTTTATCAACAACGGTTCTTCCCTGATCATCCTTTAATGTTGTAACTCCGTAAAATTCACCATAAGGTTTGCCTACAGCGGCCACAATCGACATTCCTGAGAAGCCACCAACTACAAACTGGTCAACTCCAGGCTGTAGTGAAACTACTTTGTTGTTATTTTTAGTGAACGATCCGTATAGATTCCACTCCCATTCAGAAGATTTAATAACCGTTCCCTTTAAGCTAACCTCAACACCTTTATTTTGTACTTCACCTGCGTTCACTACGCTAAATCCGTATCCGGTTGAATTGGGAATTGGGATGGCCAAAATCTGATTTTTAGATTTACTTTTATAATAACTTACATCTGCTGTGATCCTGTTGTTTAAAAACCCTAAATCTGCACCAATTTCAAAAGCTGTAGTAATTTCCGGTTTAAGATCGGCATTCCCCAATGTTGTACCAGGTGTTAATGCAGGTACATTTCCAAAAGGAAAGACGGTGCTACCAAAATTTCCATTGATAGTCGTTTTTCCATAAGTAGATAATAACTGATAAGGATCAGTATCATTACCTACCTGTGCCCAGCTTGATCTCAATTTACCATAATTCAAAATTTTGCTTACTGAAGCATCTTTAAGTAATTCGGTGAAAACAAAAGAGCCGCTTACACTTGGGTAAAAGAAGGAATTATTGTTTTTTGGTAATGTTGAAGACCAGTCGTTTCTCGCTGTAGCCTCTAAAAATAAAATATTTCTATAAGATAAGTTCAAATCAGCATAAAGACCAATGAGTCTTCTTTTCGAAAGGTTATCTGCTATAATATTTACCGGTCCGTTACTGTTAGACAAGTTATACCATCCCGGAACAACCAAACCACCCGACGTATTGGTTGCAGAACTCAGTGTATTTGTTGCTCTTTGTCTGATATTGTTTCCCACCATTAACGATCCTTCGAAATCCTCGTTAAATTTGTGTTTACCGGTCACCATAAAATCGTGAACCAATTCTGTCACATTATATTGGTCTATCTGATAAGCACCAACATTCGTTCTGGTATTAGAACCTGCATATTCCGCCGTCGGGTCGATATCAACAAAACTATATTTTGGAGATAACGTTCTTCTTCTATCCGAATAAGTATCTATACCCACTCTTTCCTGAATATCCAACCAGGCTAATGGTTTGTAATTTAAGTTAAAGTTACCTGTAACCCTGCTTACATCATCGTAGTTTGCAAAATTTTCAAGTACCCAATATGGATTTTGTGTATAGGTTCCATAATATCCATAAGAATTAGGATGTGGAATACCTGCCGCATCGGTATAACCGTAACCGTAGTATTTGTTACTTAAATCTCTTAATGCAGGCAAATCGATATCTCTTGCGGTTTGCAACACGTTGTTGAACACAGAAGCAGCACCCTGACCTCCACCCACTTGGTTGGCATCAATTCTATTATAATTGAAAGATATACCGGCAGTAAATTTATCACTTAAATCAGCTGTTCCATTAAACCTCACACCATATTTATTGAATTTGTCTTTATCCGTTGGAAATACGCCGTTCGAATTAAGTGCATTTACTCCTAAATAAAAGGTTGTTGTTTTTCCACCACCAGAAAAGCTAAGATTATTATCTGTTGCAAAACCCGTATCGAAGAAATCCCTAACATTGTTTTCAAGAGGAGAGTATGGTTTAGTTAATCTAACTCCATCAATTTCTTGACCCCATCCTTGTACCACGCCGGTAAAGGGAGCTCCCCAACTTCCGTTTTCTTTAAGATCGGTTACAAAAGTTGCCGATTTTCCATCTGGAGCAACAACGTCATAATAACCTTGTCCATACTCATTTTGCAGATCAGGTAACTTCACAACATTTGAAAAAGTATTAGAAGTACCAAACGTGATGTTCATTTTTTCTGATTTCGATCCTTTTTTGGTTGTGATGATCAAAGCACCGTTAGATGCTCTGGAGCCATAAAGCGCTGCTGCAGCAGGGCCTTTTAAAACCGTTACATTCTCAATATCATCAGCTGCCAAATCATTACCACGGTTACCAAAATCGACACTCGATAATACAGAAGCTCCACCGATCACACTTGAGTTATCAATAGGAACACCATCAACCACGATTAGTGCCTGGTTAGATCCAGAAATAGACGAACCTCCACGAAGTACAACTCTTGCCGAACTTCCCGGGCTGTTAGATGTAGAAGTAATATTCACACCAGCCACTTTTCCCGCTAGAGAGCTAATTGCACTTGGGCTTCCGCCAGAAGTTAGTTCGCTATTGTTTAAGGTAGGTGCCGAATAGCCTAAACTTCTTTTATCTCTTGAAATGGAGTTAGCCGTTACGATTACCTCACTTAATACTTTAGAATCTGACTGTAAAACAACGTTTAAGCTGTTACCGCCTCCAACCGTCTGAGTTACGGTAGTGTAGCCTAAATAAGAAAATTGTAGCTCGGCAGTTCCTGATGGTACATTGATAGAATATCTACCGTTTATATCTGTAACTACACCGATTTTAGTGTCTTTGATTTTCACACTTACACCAGGGATCGGCAATTTATCGTCCGAAGATGTAACCGTACCAGTGATTGTTCGCTCTTGTGCTATTGCGCTAATCGCAATAAACATCAATACAAACAAACTTTGTAAAAGTTTTTTCATGAAATTGAAGTTAGTGGATAAATAGTTATTTAAAGCGATAAATATAATGGAGATAAATATCAATTAACAAAATTTAACAATAATACAGTTTTTAATGACAATATTTTGACAATTTTGACGTCTAATTAAAAAGGCTTGATTGAGGAGTTTATCCTCACATTTGTGAAATAATATACATAAATAGTCGTATTTTACCCGCATTCAACCCTATAACAGCCTAAAAAGCGCAGAAACAGAGCATTCCAATTCAGAAAAAACTATGCCAAAAAATTACTGTTTTTAGTGGCTTTATCATTTGGAAAAATTTCTAAAAATCTAATGATCCCTAAAGAACATTGTTATCTGAGAATATTGTCGTAATTTTTATACATGATTTAGCAAAAAAATGCTCAAAATATGGCGAAACAGCCAGAAAGGATCGATCATAAATCGATTTATGAAGGCAATGTTAAAATGATCCGGATTAAAGGGGGGGCTTAAAAAGACTATATGCAATTTTAGACCAAAATTTAAGATAAACTAGCGACTACAAAGCGCAGTAAAATTTACCAATTGCAAAGGCATCATCGTTCGATTTGGTCAAATCACTTCGGTTTAAAATATTCTTACTTTTGGGTATGCCTGTAAAAATTAATAACAAAAGCATCTTAAACAAATAAAGGGGTAGTCTCGTCGATTACCCCTTTTATTAGTCAATATTAAATTAGATCCACTTGTTGAGTATTAATATACCCAAATAAACCGTTGTTTGATACCTGGCTTCTGTACAAAATCTATTCTGGCCTTTACAGAAAATACTGAGGCATAACTCGTTCCCTTATAACTTGAGGGAATCCAATCGATATCAAATGCCCTTTCAGCAATAATTAAACGTTTGGTTACCGGGATACCATCAACTACATAGGCGGCAGTATAAGTTGCGTTGCCATTTTTATCGATATTGGTGATTAAATCTGCATCCAATGTACCATCGGCACTTTTATTTTCTTTTAAAATCATTCTCTTTAATTCGGTACCCAGTAAAGAAATGTACTGGTCTATAGATGAAATGGGTACAGGGATACTGGCTTTTTCCTTTATTTCAGGATCATCGGTTTTCACATCCACTTTTAACCGGCTAATACTCACCGTATCTAAATAAATTAGCTTTTTAAGATCATAATTGTAGCGGAGAAAAACATTACCATTATCGTTAAATGCGTACCAATTTCCAGTTCGGGCATTGTCTTTATACACACCCCTTAAAAAAACCTGATCATCATTTTTAACGATAGAATATACGCCTTCAAGTTTTTTAGCGTCGTTCATTGCATACACCACTTTTGTTTGATCAGAAAGAACGGATGTTTTTTGATCTTGAGCCTGGCATAATGGTGCTGTTGCAAAAAGCGCTATAACAGGCAAACAGATGTGTTTTGAGATATTCATAATAGAGCTGATTAGTAAGTATAAATATAGTTAATCTTTATGTCTTCTATTTATTTTTATTTAAAAAGGTTAAAAGCCTTTGTGAATTACCTTATTAAAAGCTTAACAATTGTTTAATAAAAAGCCCCCAGCTATAAAAGTTGGGGGCTTTTTAAATTATTTTTAATGATTCACTAATCGCTAGCCTTAAGGCATCACTTATCTAGCCCCCTTGTAAACTAACCTTGCGGTAATTTTGAAAGGGCTGAAACCTGGTTGCGTCATAAAATATGTTACAAAAACATTATGTGTAGCAGGATCAAAATAATTGTTCGCGGTCAAATCTAAATTCATTTTTCTTCCGTTTGTTGCAGCAGTAATTGCGTTTGAAGCAGAGATAACTTTATTGGTAACCGGGTCGAATTCTAACACTAAATTAGTTTGCCCAAAACCACTCGTACCGTTAGTACTTGTAAACAATGGAATTAAGAAATCACCATAGTAGGTATTATACAAGTTATTTTTAGCCGCACCTGTAGTTCTCAATTGAACTTCATTCGGGTATTTAAATTCAGTTCCGGTTAGGAATGTTGGTCTATCTGGTGCTTCGTGTAGTGCGTAGTAAGTATACGCACCATCAAATTTGTTTTTCGCACCAATATTCAACAAAATTGTATTAAAGTTTCCACTAATAATACCTGAAGAAGCTGAAGTAATGGTTAATGGTAACACTTCAGAAGCTGCGAAATCAAAAGTAGATGGCCTTAAAGCAATGTTAAATGTTGCTTTACTCGTACCAGCTTTAATAACTACTTCGTTAGTAGCAAGCGTATAACTTTCTGGTTTAAGCATCACATAATGTTCAGATGTTGCAGTGTTATAATCATCAATTTTTGCCTGACTACCTACAACAAACTTAACCGTAATATCTTGCGGTGCAGTTGCCTCAGGACCCGAATAACTGATTGTTATTGGAAGAGTAGGCGTTGATGTCACATCATAAGAAAAGACATAAAGCGGTGAAGGCGTTCCATTTACGGCAATTTGAGCCGGATTCGCAAATTCAATCACATTGTGGCCTTGAGCGGGGTCTAACACCAGGCTATCATCTTTTAAACAAGAGGTAAGCGACGTTACCGCAAGAAAAAGTGCCAATGATTTATAAATATATTTTTTCATAATTTCTTTAAAATTAATTTAAGTCCCAAAATATTCTCGAACCAAATAAAGTTATACCTGCTGGTACGTTAGTCGTATTTAGATTATACTCATTCTGAGGATATAAAATACGCGCAAGTAATTTATCACTACGTGTAGAGGTTGATTGTTTAGAAGCAAATGTTAAACGGCCATCAGATGAACCCTCTACAATTTTAGGAAAACCAGTTCTCTTGAATTCGTTAAAGGCTTCATCACAATTGATTACGTTCATGGCAATATACTTTTGGGTAATGATTGCCTCAATTTGCTCATCCATTCCTGAAGCTGCGCTAAAATCTACTAGTCGGTTTCCTGGATTTTCGTCATCAATATATGCATCAGATTCAGAATTATACTCCCATCCTGAAATAGCCGAACCATTTTGGTCCTGATATATATATTTAAACGATGCTTTAATACCTTTCCTAAAGGCATCTGCTGCGCTTCCGGTTAAATATCCTCTGGCAAATGCCTCTGCCTGAAGGAAGAGACTTTCCGAAGCCAACATAATCGGCTGACCTTGTGATGGGCCCTTAGCTACACCAATATAAGGAGTATTAGCATCTGTTCCTGTAAACCAAGACGTAGACCCTGTAGGTGGAACAACGGAAGATCCAAGATTTTCTTCACCAAGTCTATTGGTAGCTGTACTAGGAAACCCTCTGTATATGGCATAGCCTCTTCCTTGATCGGAAATTTTCACCCCATTGTAAAAAGTAAAGATCCATTGTGTTGGCACGGCCTGACCCTGAGATCTTGCATTATCACTTCCAAAAGCCAATGAGTTATATAGTGGGTTCTGTCTTCCGGCTTCCTTAATATATCCTGGGTTAACCAAAGCATCTGTGTCTAAGAAACCAAGTGTGGTATTTAATGAGGCAAATTCAGTTGTGGCATAGCCCGACAATGCTGGTACGCCACGCATCTTAATTAATAAACGAAGTTTAATGGTATTGGCAAATTTTTTCCAATATTCCATTTGCAACTCTTTTTTCGATCCAAATAAAGGATCAGTACTTGCTACAACAGCTGTAGTTGTGGTTACTGCCTGGCCATCAGTAATTAACTTGATGGAAAGGGTAAGCTGGGCAACTAAATCTTTGTATATATCCTCGGCTTTATCATATTTAGGGGTTAGGTTTCCACTCCCTTTCAAAGCTTCAGAATATGGCACGTCGTTATACTGATCAACCAATTTAGAAAAAATGAAAGCCTTCATAATTCTGGCGATTGCATTTGAGTATGCTAACGCAGGCTTTCCAGCTGTGTTATCAATCACATATTGATAATCTGTTGCATTGTCATAAACACTGCTAAATAAATTGGTAAAACTACTTGCAGTATATGCATACGTTACACCTGCACCATAACCACCAACACCATAAATGTTAGCGGCAAAACCTCCCGGGAAATAGTATGCACTATTATAACCTTGGGAAACTGCAGCAGTACCCACGATAGCTTGTGGCAATACCAATTCTGGGGTCGAACTGGTGGAACTATTTGTATTTTCGTTTATATCAAGATACTTTTTGCATGACGAAAAACCTAATGCTAAAGCGACTATGAATAAACTGTTATATATCTTTTTCATATGTGTATGTATTAAAAAGTTAATGATAAAGTAGCACCATAAACACGGGCAGGAGGCGTTTGGCCTAATGAGGTGATACCAATACCGTTATTATCAGAACCAGCTGCACTATATTCAGGATCTGTATAAATGTTAGTTTTAGGCGTCCAGATGAATAAATTCCTACCTTGAACACTCACACGGGCTGCTTTTACATATTTTAAACTTCCCAGAACTGATTTTGGAAGATCATAAGATAATGAAAGCTCTCTCAACTTCCAGAAGGCAGCAGAATAGGTATAGTTTGTGGCTACACCGGTGTTGGTTGGGCCATTAGTCCAGAAATCAACTCCTCCTGTACGTGTGGTGATATTGGTATTTTCGATATATGTATTTGTGGCCGCATCTAAATAAGAAGAGTTTGGAATCACAAAACGCTCACGGTTAAAATAAGTTGTTCTGATACCAGCACCTGAGAAATCGAAACTTCCTGAATTTTGAGCCATTACAAAACCACCTCTATATTCGAATAAACCTGCCAAACGGAATCCTTTAAAGGTAACCGCAGCATCAACACCCAAACGGTGTTTAGGCTCTGTGTTCCCTAAAATACTCGTTCCCGTAGTTACACTTGGAAAACCAGTGATTTGATCTACAATGATCCTTCCCTGATCGTCTCTATTATAATCAGTACCTTTTAATACCGGGAAAGCAGATCCCTCAACAGCATAAACACCTAGAGTGGTTGTTCCTGATAAACCCAGCTGAGTTAAACCATTACTAATTGAAACCACTTTGTTATCGTTATATGTGTAGTTTGCACCAACTGTTACCTCCAAACCATTACTTGTATTTCTGTAAGGAATAAAACGAAGGCTTGTTTCGATACCTCTGTTACTTACTTCACCTGTATTGGTTAAATAAGAAGAGAAACCAGTTGAATTGGCAACATTTACCGGAACCGTTTGATCGGTTGTATTTGATTTGTAATAAGTAAAACTACCTGTAATTCTTGATTTCAATAAGGAGAAATCAACACCACCCTCGTAAGCTAAAGTAATCTCCGGTTTAATACTTGGCGAAACAATACGGTCTCCCAATGTAAATCCAGGGATACCACCGTATGGATAACCATAAGCCTGACCGAAGGTTGGCAATAACGAATAAGCACCAAAGTTCGAACTGTTACCTAAATTAACGTTACCCACTTTTGAAACACCACCCCTGATTTTTAATGATTCTATAACTTTAGAGTTTTTCAGGAAAGGAATGGCATCTGATGCGATGAATGAAATATCAGCAGCCGGATAGAAGAACGATCTGCTTTCTGGAGCCAAAACTGACCTCCAATCATTTCTACCAGTAACGTGTAGGTATAAATAATCTCTAAACCCTAACCGTGCATCTCCATAAACACCAATCTGTCTGGCTTCAAAATTCGATTCACCAGCACCTGGGTTTTGCAAGCCATTGCTGATATTAAAAAATCCTGCTAAAGCTAAGCCACCATTTGTACCAACGCTTACATTTTTGTACGTGTTCTGCCTAATAGTAGCACCGCCAATTACATTCAAAGAAAAATCTTTGCTTAATTTTTTAATGTACTGTGCCTGGAATTCTGGATTAATCTGCACATTATAACCTGAATAATCACTTACACCACCAACAATGTTTGAAAAGTTAGTAGTTTCTTTAAGCCTATAATCAGAGTAAGTAAATTTATCAGTAGTAGATTTATTAGAGAATGCTCTGTTTGATAAATTTGCCCTAACCAATAATGATAGTTCTTTAATAGGGTTCCATTTTAATTGCGCGTTACCCGTTAAATAATCATTACGGGTTAAACTTCTGTTGTTCCCTAAAGCGAAATAAGGATTTTGATAATATTCGTTGTAGTATCCATCAGGAGTAGAGAAAGGATCATTTTTATAATCACTATATCTGGTTAAAGGAATTTGTCCCGGAGATTGTAAAACATTATCATAAACAGATGCAATTGCACTTGATTGATCGTAACGGTTCTGAACATAGTTTAAATTAAAACCAAAGGTCACATTGTTACCTAAGTTACGTTCGCCGTTAACACGCATGGTAAACCTGTTGTATTTATCACCAGGTACGGTACTTTTTTGATCAAAATACTGGCCAGAAAAATAATAGGTTCCTTTATCATCACCAGACGACAAGCTAAAGTCTGTTTGGTTAGAGTAACCAGTTTCCCAAAATGCATTTTTGTTTTCGTCAGCATTAAATGAGTAAGGTACAGATTGGATAGACCCATCTGCCAATGGTTTACCAATTGGGCGAACTACACCATCAAATGCCGGACCATACTGTTGGTTCTCAAATGGGGTATAGCTGGGTACATCATCATTACCTGTACCAGAACCAAAACGCTCTTGTATCTGCGGTAAGAAACTTACTTGTTCTACGTTTGTAGTGTGGCTTACATTAATGCTAGAAGCACCTCTTTTACCTTTTTTGGTTTGAATAATTAATGCACCGTTAGAGGCATCAGAACCGTAAAGTGCAGCAGCACCCGCTCCATTTAATACCTCGATATTTTCAATATCCTCAGGATTTAAGTTACCTAAGATATCACTTGGTACAATTACGTTATCCACAACAACCAAAGCCTGGTTGTTACCCAATAAAGAACGGTTACCTCTTAATACCAAACGGATATTCGGGTTAACACCGCTACTTACCGCATTTACCTGTAACCCTGCAACTTTACCGGTTAAGGCACTTGCAACGTTAAAAGCTTTACCTTGCGTTAATTCTTCGGCCTTAACTGTAGTAGACTGGTTACCTTGCTGACGGCGTTGGATGGTAACACCACCAGCAGTTACTACAACTTCGTTTAAAGAAGTCACGTCAGAATTTAAAGAAGCGTTAACAACATTGTTTGCCGGAATAACAAACTCTTTTGTTCCGTAACCTAAAAAGGTTACCACTAATGTTCTACCATTTTTAGGAACACTTAGTGAAAATTTTCCGTTCGCGCCTGTTTGTGCGCCTAGACTTGGGATTTCTTTTACCCTTACTGATGCTCCTGGTACGGGAAGTCCATCTTCTTGAGATGTTACTGTACCAGTTACCGTTCTTTCTTGGGCAAATGCTGAGGATGCGCATAGCACAAGAATGAACAAACTTTGTAGAAGTTTTTTCATAATTTGAAAAATAGGTTAGTTAATGAATGATTTAGGTACTAATGTAGAGTTAGTTGTGTATATCGCCAAATTTTTTTTAACAAATTTTAACAATTAACTAAAAAACATTGAAAAACAGGCTATTTCGAAGAAAAAAACAACAAAAAAGAGTAGAACTAATCAATTAGTTTGAACTATTTCGCCTTTTTTTTCATACAACACTATTAATTTATGTACAAATGACAATTAAAACGACCTAAAATGTTAGTTTACAAAAAAAATTAAATCCTCAGTCGCGTACTAATTAAAATTTTATAAAAAAAGCCTTCCAAAAAAGAATTTTGGAAGGCTTTAATGATTAATGTCAAGGAATATTAATGATCGTCCTCAACAAATTTAGTCCTGTGATATCCTTTGAGGTGATAAACCGTTCCCGGATCATCTGTAAACTCAACATCTAATGCTATGGCATCAGTTGGTGCTTTAGATGATGGTCCGACTGCACCATTTGTGGTAATCTTTCCATTGGTTACTGTGAATTTTATCCCCCCATCATAGGTACCTGCATTCACAACATTCTGTCCGGTAAATGTCTTGCCATCCAGGTTTACATTTATCTTGCCAAATACTGTTTGAGTTGAGCTACCCCAAAAATTAGTTAAGTTTAACCACATTTGGCTTGCTGAATTATCGGCAGTATTATAAGTAGAAATCCCATAATAATCACCTTCACCATCAATCTGTACCCACCATTCGCCAGACAGATCTTGCACTGCTGTACCACCAACTGGCTCATCTTTTTTACAAGCAGACATGCTTAGTATAAAAAGCGCTAGTATATAAAAATATTTTTTCATTGCGTTTTAATTTAATTACTGACCATACTATTTCTTAACCCAGCTTCTGGTTGAATTACTAATGCCCTGCTCTGGAATACTAACCACATACTTTAAGCTTGTACCCGCCAAAATTCCGGTTCCGCTTAGTGTTCCGAAAGCATTTGCCTGGGTGGGTACAATGATGCTCTGACCATCAACCGAGAGAAGATAAGCCGAGATTGTTGTTGCTGCCGACCAAATATTATCCGCCTGATAAAATCCAGGCGCCAGCTTGGTAACAGTTGATGTTGTCCCCCCTGTAGCATAATTGTAATCACCGGCAATGGTTGCGCCAGCAACTTCAGCCGAAGGCAAAACTGCGATGTAACGATTAACTGTAGCAGGAAAACCATCTCCGTTTGTTGCACTATAAGTGATTACGTATAACCCAACAGTTCCTGTATTTACCGAACCCGCTATCTTAACAGTCAGGTCGCTACTACCTTCTTTGGCAGTTACGCCCTGTTCGGTATAAGTTCCTCCCTTTACTATCGACTGATATGCATCTCCTTTCATGGTAAAGGTAGCATACTTTGTTATTTTAGATATCCCTACATATCCTTCAGGATAGTTGAAATCTGCTTTTTTACATGAGCTATAGGTCATGCCCATAAGTCCCAATATAATTATTACCAAATATTTTTTCATTTTGCTATAGATTAAAATGTTTACTTGCCCCACCAAACTTTAGTCGTAATTGGAACTTCTGCAGGTGTATTGTTATTTCTGTCTCTCGATGATGCAGGAAACACTAAACGTTTAGGGAACAAACCTGAAGTAACACCATTTTTAGAATATACCCATTGCCCTGCAATATAATTTGCATCTGTTGAGTATACATTACTCGTTTTTGGATATCCGGTACGTTCCTGCTCAAAAAAACCTTCCAAACTATGTGAACCGGCGAAGGATGCCCATTTCTGAACAATTATCTTTTCCAGTTTTTGTTCGAAACTTCCTGTTGGGTACACTAAGTAAGCAGGTGGAACTACATCACCCAAGCCTACCTGTGCAAAAGCTGCTCTAACACCATTTTGATACATCGCCGCAGCGCCTGCACCTCCATAATAGCGTTCTAAGGCCTCAGCCTGCATCAAATAAGATTCGGCAGCAGAAATAAACCATACCGGATCTTCAGCTGTTTGTACAAAAACAGTTGCACTTGCATATGTTGGCTGTTCAATTGCTGTAGCAGTATAATCACCCTGGTTCATCGGTACCGGACTTTGTGTTCCAAAATAGTATTTAGCCCTAGGATCATTATTGCTTGTTAACCAACTCGTAAAAGTTTTACTCGCTCTTAAGTTAGTAGTCGTATTTAAACGGCGAACATTATATTCATAAAAAGGATTACTGTTATCTGGCGTATCATCGAAGGAAGCAATCCCCGCACTGCTGGTCAAAAAGTTTGCACCATCAGTGTATAAATTCGTTATTCCGGCCTGTGCTTCCGCGGGTTTAACATTAACCATCCTCAAATACATTTTTAACTTCAGGGTATTTGCGAATTTAGTCCACAAATCCATATCGCCGGCAAATAGAAAATCGGTTTTTTTCTGCTCGCTGCTCAGCGCGACGCTCGAATAGTCCTTTGAAAGGGCCGCGTCTATCTCAGCAAGTAATCCTACATAAATGGTATACCCATCATCAAACTTAGGCTGCAAATTATCAATACCTTTTAAGGCTTCGGTATATGGAACTTTATCGTACAAATCTACCAATACCTGATAAGTATAAGCTTTCATTACCGTTGCCATTAAATTATAGCGCCAATCGCTTTTCGCAACCGCCAGGTTTATGGCTAGCTGATAATCGGCCAAGGCACCAGAAAAGAGTTCATTATAACTGCCATTTAAATCATTACGGGTTAGCGCATACGCATCAATGGTTTTGTACTGGTTCGACGCATTTGCCTGGGTATAGTATTGAGCCCAGATACCGCCCAGAATCGTAAGCTCACCGCCAACACGACCTGTAGTCGACATTACCGCAGAAGGAAATAATACTTCAGGGGTAGTGGTTTCAATTATAGGATTGTTTGGACTTACGTTAATATCAAGTGTTTTCTTACATCCAAAAGCAAGAAACACCATTGCTGATAACATCAGCGTTTTATATTTTATGTGATTATTTTTCATTACAAGATAGATTAAAATGAAACTTTTAACGATGCACCAAAAAACCTAACTGGAGGTGCGGTTCTAAACTCACCAAATTCACTACCCAAATCATTTCCAAAGTTAGAAACCTCTGGATCAATCGTTTTGTTCGTTTTTGCCAGCCATGTAATTAAATTTCTTCCAAAAACAGATACACTTGCTCTTTGCGCACCTACTTTACCAACAATCGATTTCGGTAAGTTATAACTTAAAGTGGCTTCTCTTAGCTTTAAGAAAGATCGATCTAAAATACGGTTAGCGTATGCATCGGCCTTATTTGACGTGGTATAATAAAAATCATCTGTATTGGCTTCCGTTATTGGGGTTGTATTTTCTACATATGTACCATCTGCTAATTTCCGAACTGAATTAGGAACAATAAAAGGGCGACGGTCATTATAAGTAGTTTTCGCATCAGCACCTACGAAGTTTAATAAATCGGCAGTTCCTGAATAGAATACACCACCTTTATGCCAGTCTAGGGTAAATGAGAGTGAAAAATCTTTATAACGGAACTGGTTGCTTAATCCCATCACAAAATCTGGGACTGTAGAGCCAAAACTTACATTTTCTGAGGAGTATACCGGATAGCCATTTGCATCTACAATTACCTGTCCGCTTGGGCTATAAGTACGCGTAGGTGCTTCGATAATACCTAAAGGTTGACCAACACGGGCCACAAACTGGGCATCATAAGCCGAATTTAACACCACCTTATCCAATCCAATCGGCAATTCGGTTACTTTACTGCTTTCTTTTGTAAAGGTGTAGTTTAAGTTCCAGTCGATATCTGTTGTTTTAATTGGTTTGATATTTACAGCTATTTCTACGCCTTTGTTACGTACCGAACCAAAGTTGACAATGTAAGAAGAATACCCTGTCGCCGGATCAATAGGCAATGGGATGATCTGATCTTTCCTTAATTTGTTATAATAAGTTGCATCAATACCGATACGGTCTTGTAAGAACCTAATCTCTGCACCTAACTCAACCTCTTTCACACGCTCGGGCTTGAAGTTATTGCTGTTTAACTGGTTAGAAATCGAATAGCCCGGAACACCAAAAATAGGGAAGGTTAAGGTTCCAAAACCTAATGGAACAGATGTTCTTGTAGCGCTATTGAACACCCGGTAAGGATCGGTATCACTACCCGTTTCACCGTAACTTGCTCTTAATTTTAAAAAGCTGATCGGTGTTTTAGACAAATCGATGGCCTGAGAAGCAATAAAGGCTAAACTCGAAGCAGGGTAAAAATAGTTGTTATTATCCTGCGGAAGCGTTGACGACCAGTCGTTCCTTCCGGTTACGGTTAAATATAAATATTTGTTGTATCCAAGTGTTGCGGAAGCATAAGCACCAAATAAACGGCGGTGAGATTCTGCATTGGTTGATGTTGGTTTATTTGCAGAGTTGTTGATCTGGTAAAAACCTGGTATTGCTAAATTTTCGATCCCCGTGCTTAATACCCTCGATCCACGATCGTTATAGTTCACCCCAATTAAACCGTCTAAATCGAAATGGCTATTTAATTCCTTATTAAAAAGGGCATTCAATTTAGTATCGTACTCGAATGTTTTTACAGATCCCTCGATAACGTCACCAACATCGGCAGCTCTTTTAGAGCCTTCAATGTTTCCGCCATCATTGTAACTGCCTGGGCTTGGTGCGTTTTTATTGTGCCAGATTTTGCTAATAGCGTTATCTACGTCAGCACCTTGCTGGAATTGAAAACTTAACCAATCCGTAGCTTTATAGTTTAAGTTAATATTTCCATAAACACGGTCACTTTTATATCTACTGCCATTTTCGTAAAGGGCATAATAAGGATTTTCCGCATAAGGGGTAAAATAGTTATCTACGTTAAAGAACTTATTTTTATAATCCTGAAGATCTTTAATCGGAATATCGCCTGGGATCTGTAGGATTTCCTCATAGAATGAAGAACCAATACCCGAGTTACCACCACCTTGATTGATAAATTTAGTGGTTTTACCAACATAGTTTAAAGAGGCATCAGCAGAAAAATTTCCATATTTGGTTGACCCCTTTAAGGTAAAATTGTTTCGTTTATAAGAATCGTTATCAGATGGAAGATAACCATTACTATAAATATTGCCATAAGAAAAATAAGCAGTGCTGTTCTCATTTCCTCCACTTAAAGCAATGTTATTGTTTAACTCAACACCAGTTGTTAGGGCATCCCTTACATTGTTTTTAATAAATGAGTACGGTTTTAACAATTGAGAATTATCAACTATAGCTCCCCATGACCTCAACTGTCCGTCATATTTAGGCCCCCAGTTACCGTTCTCGGAAGGGATATAAGTACCATCCCAGCCCTGGCCAAACTGATCCTGAGGTTTATAAATTGAGGCAACATTTGTTAAGGTAGTTGAGGTAGAAAGGTCTACCTTCAATTTACCAGCAGCACCTTTTTTAGTGGTTACAATTAAAACACCATTCGATCCGCGTGAGCCATATAATGCTGTTGCTGCAGATCCCTTCAAAATACTGATGCTTTCGATATTGTTTGGATCGATATCGTTCGCATTGTTACCAAAATCATAATTATCGCTCGAACCTGCAGTTGAGTTATCTAAAGGCACACCGTCCACAACGTACAAAGGCTGGTTACTACCCGTAATAGATGAATAACCCCTTAAGATAACTTTAGTTGATCCACCTGGTGCACCAGAAGTGTTAGAAATGTTTACCCCTGCTACCTTACCCTGCAAACCTCCAAATAAACTGGCCGGCGCAGAAGCATTAACCTCTGCTGATTTTAAGGTACTTTGAGAATAACCCAAAGTTTTTGTAGCCTTGTTAACACCCAATGCTGTTACTACGACCTCGCCCAGGGCTTTAGAATCGGTACTTAGCACAACATTGATTACACTCGAACTTCCGAGTGTCCGGGTTTGAGTTGCAAACCCAATAGAGGAGAACTCTATTGTTTTAGCATCCGATGAAACTTTAATGGAGAATTTTCCATTCGAATCAGTAGAGGTACCACCTGCGGCCCCCTGAATTTTTACGCTCACTCCAGGAATTGGTAGCTTGTCTTCTAAAGACGTAACCGTTCCTGTGATTGTTCGATCCTGTGCCATCGCGCTTATCGCAAAAAACATGAGGATGAACAAACTCTGTAGAAGTCTTTTCATGGTAGAAATAAATTAGTTAATGTATTTAAAATAATGCACTAAATTAGAGTTACTTAGTATCTCCAGCAAATTTATTTTACCATTTGTTAACTTATAATGTCTTATAGAGCACCTGGCACGCATTTATCCATGTAACATTTTCGCTAACAAAATAGTCACAACTAAAAAACTAGGTATAAAGCTGCTTTATCTCTTCTGCTTAATAGCTACAAAACACAATATTGCCAAAAAGTGTTTTACCGCTTTCCCAAAAATTCCTGAATAAGGGATCGTTCGCTAAATACACCACCTGCCCACGGCCGAAGTCCTGTACACCAATTAATAGTCCGGTTTTAAGCTCTTCCCGGGCTTTTTTGCCCACTACACCGGCCATTAGACTTTTGTCGTTAATTAAACCTACATTCCATCCTTTAGCAAAAGGCTCGTAAATTTTACGGTCTGTTTTTAAGCTGTAATACGTTTTGCCCAAACCATAAGAAAAGGGGTGAGTGGCATCAAGGTTGATCTTATAAATCGCTCCTGGTATCGTGGTTTCGAAATCATCGCGGTCTTTATCCTTAAACAGTTGTTTATTTGCTTCAGGTTTTTCGTCTTTTTTTACAAGTGCCTCTTTCTTTTTAATATCGAATCCTTTTTTCTCCAATACACTTTCAATGGCATCTTCCATTAAAATCAGCTTGCCACCCTTGTTTAGCCAGGCGGTTAAACCATCACCTATAAAAGGACTATAACTTCCGTCGGGCAGGATCAGGGTATTGATCTTGTTGATATCCAAACTATTAATATCCTTCGTATTGATGATACTTGGCGAAAGGTTTAAATCGTGTTCCAGGTAAAACCAGGCCTCGCCAAATGCCAGAGATGAAACTTCCATGCCTGATACAATCGCAATTTTCGGCTGTTTTAACAGTGGATATACATTAGAGCCGAAATCTTTACCTTTCTCTACAAAACCGCTGCTTACCGCCTGAATGGGTTTATCGAGCATTTTGGCAATCAGCGCAACTTTATCTTTCATCCCTTTTATTGAGCGCTCATTTTCAGCCCGCAAAACAATCAGGGTGCCGGCAGGGTAGTCTTTACCGTTTACCGCAAATGGCTGATCGGCCTGACGGACTTTTATATTTTCCTTTTGCAACGCAATTAAAAGGCGGGCATCCTCATTGGTCCCCCAGTTAAATAACCAGGCCAACGGTTTATCAACATCCGTATTCGCAACTTTAGGCTCTTCCAACGAAGAAAACTTCCCTTTAATGCTTTCTTTGCTCGCATAAGCTTTTAAACCATACACATAAGGCAAGGCCCATGCAGTAATATCGTAAGTGTTAGAATCGGTTACGAAGGTTTGGGGTTCCAACAGCACATTGGCCAGAACGGCCCTAGATTGCTGAACATTCACGATCAGATCGTTACGGCCAATGGTAAAATTCTCTTCCTTTTGTGTATCGTAATCGTAAGCCCTTCCGTTTTTATCCCCGCCAAAAGCAAATTCTATTTTGTTTTTAGTGAGCAGTTCAGCCAATTTTTTCAACCGCGATAAATTGCTCGGTTTGATGATATAACTTTTATAAATGCCCGGAGCAGTAGTTAATTCCTGCTGAAAATACTTTTTATACTCTTCTAACAGTTTATTGTGGTTTAAGGAGCTTACTTCAAGCGTCGACATTCCTGTGGTAAAGTGGTGTGCAATGCGGTCTTTAAGCGTTAAGGTATCACCGTCGTTGGTTACCACTGATAATCCGGCCCTGATGCCACCCTGTTCATAAGTCATCCCGATGGAGCCATTATACAGCGGATAGGTATCGCCATAGGATGGATAAAGCAGGTCGAAACGTTCTTTGGTGAAATACTGCCACCCTTCTGCATCAAAATATTTGGCGTTGTTTTTCCCTACTACCACCTGGAAACTTTTTTGCCATGGGGTAATGTCCTGATGAACAGGCTCTGCCGCCGGGGCAAAATAGTACGGTTCGTTATAACCTTGTTCATGAAAATCGACATGCACCTGTGGCATCCATTGGTTATATAAGGCCAACCTTTGCTGGCTTTCAATCTGCGTTTGCCAGGCCCAGTCGCGGTTTAAATCAAAATAATAATGGTTTGGTCTTCCACCTGGCCAAGGCTCGATATGTTCTCTTGAAGCGGGGTCGGAGTTGGGTGTTTTACCCACCACACTGTTAAAATAATTGACATAGCGATCCCTTCCATCGGGGTTTAAACAAGGATCAATTACCACAACAGTATTTTTTAACCACTCAGTTGCTGGTTTATTTGTTCCGGAAGCAAGCGTGTACAACATTTTGATGGCGGTTTCAGTAGAATTGGCCTCATTGCCATGCACATTATAACTTAACCAAAGGATAACCGGCTGACTGGCTAAATCGGCACCGCTGTTTGTACCGGATGTTAAGGCCAGGTTGTTATTTCTGATCTGCTCGAGCCTCGATATATTTTCTACTGAAGAAACAACGGCCACCATAAGCGGTCGGCCCTCGTTTGTTTTGCCATACTCGATCAGTTTGATGTTCTGAGGAGATGCCGCAGCAGTATGCCTGAAATAATCGGCAACTTTATGGTGGGGCGTAAAGTGCGAACCCAGTTCATAACCCAAAAAATCATCCGGTGATTTTAGCTGGGCTTGTACAAAAAAAACGGAACCAAGGGAGATTAGGCAGAACGTTAACAGTCTCTTCATAGGAAAATAATTTTACCTAATGTACTAATTTTGTTTTTTGTTGTTGCTAAAGCTTAATTTTACATCATATTTTTTACGATAAGCATGATCACAACAGAAAAATTATACGAATACTACCTGGAAAATCCTGTTATTTCTACCGATACAAGAAACATTACGCCTGGTTGTATCTTTTTTGCCCTAAAAGGAGACCTTTTTAATGCCAATGAATTTGCAGTTCAGGCCATCGAAAAAGGAGCCGCCTATGCGATCATCGATGAAAAAAAGTATGCTATAAATGATCGTTGTGTATTGGTAGCAGATGTTTTAAGCACTTTGCAGGATCTGGCACGCCATCACCGCAAACAGTTAAACATCCCCGTGATCGGTTTAACCGGTAGTAACGGAAAAACAACGAGTAAAGAACTGGTCAATGCCGTTTTAGCAGAGCGGTATAAAACCTTTGCCACTTTTGGCAATTTAAATAACCACATTGGCGTTCCTCTGTCTATCTTATCCATTACCGATGATGTGCAGATCGCGGTAATCGAAATGGGGGCAAACCACCAGAAAGAAATAGCACTGCTCTGTACCATTGCCCAGCCCACACATGGCATTATTACAAATGTGGGTATGGCACACCTGGATGGATTTGGTGGCTTTGAAGGCGTAAAAAAAGGCAAGGCAGAATTATATGCCTACCTGAAGGAAACAAACGGTTACACCTTCATCAACAGAGACAGTCCTTACTTACTCGAAATGAGTGCTGTTGCGGGCCTGAATAAACTGATTTATTACGGAACTGAAAATGGCAATACCATTAAGGGTGCCTTAAAAAGCAGCGACCCTTTTATTGAGGTAGACTGGACCAACCATGATGTTTCTTCATCAGTAAAAACGAATTTAACGGGGAGTTACAATTTCGAAAATATCCTTGCGGCCATCTGCATCGGTGATTTTTTCGACATGAGCCCTGAGGAAATTAATACGGGTTTATCGAACTACCAGCCTAAAAACAACCGTTCGCAACTCACCAAAACAGAAAAAAACACCGTAATCTGCGATTTCTATAATGCCAACCCCAGTAGCATGACCGCTGCACTAAAAAATATTGCAGTATTATCGGCCGATAAAAAGACCGCCATTTTGGGCGATATGTTCGAACTGGGGCCCGAATCGCCCGGACAGCATGAGCTGATTGCCAAACAGGCCAGCGAAAGTAGCCTGGATCAGATTATCTTTATCGGAAAAGATTTCTACGCGTTTAAAGATGAGGTAGAAGGCACCTTTTTCGAAACACCGGCCGAGGCGGCAGGTTATCTGCAAGCAAACCCCGTTCTAAACCATTTGGTATTGCTAAAGGGATCACGTGGAATGAAACTGGAAAGCCTGCTGCAATATTTATAGTTTAAATTTCCTAGCCAAATACATAAACTTTATACAGTGCAACCTTAATTAACCACAGATACACACAAATACATACGGATTTTATCTGTGTGCATCTGTGGTTTAAGCATTGGAATTGATGTCATTCTCTTAAAATGTACAGTCAATTTACGCAACGGCCACTAAGCCAAACTAGCTCACCGCCCTTGGGTAAAGGAATCTCTCTGGAAAATCGAATACAGATTGATAGACTAAGAATTAATTACAAAACAGGCGTTTATTTATCCACATCAACCAAAACACCGGCATCACTCACTTCCAAAAGCGGATTTTCACGCATATTCTGTTCAATTTCGATAGCAAATTTGCCATTTCTCGGAAAATGATAATTGGTAAGCATGGGTAAGGTATAGGTAAATAAATTCCCCGAACCGCTGCCCAGCCATTCGCCATCATTCTTGGCCAGTTTGTATTGATAACGTTTGGTGACCATATTTTTCCCATCCCTAAAATGGGCAAGAATAAAAATATTGGCGTATTTATAATCCGCAGTATGCCGCAGTTTAAAGTAAATGTTATATGCTTTGGCGTTATCCTTAATTTCAAACGAGGTAAGAATATGCCTGCGGTAACTCCACCTTCGGTCGGTAATTTCTACATTGCTATCCACCACACTCTCGGTACAGCCAACAAATAGTGAAGTCACCAATAGAAAACCAAGCAAAAATAATTGCTTTTTACTCTGCAGCAGGTTTATTTTCTGGGCCATTGTTGTTATTTCGGCGGTTATTGTTTTTCCTACGGTTATTTCTATTCTTGTTTTTGCTTTGCTCTGGTTTAACACCGTCTGCTGAAACCTCTCCTTCGGCTTTTGCTACGGGTTTTGGCCCTTGCTGCTGTGGTTTCTGCTTATTATTTTGTGGTTTTGGTCCGTTAACATGCTGTGGTTTCGGTACCGTCTGTTGTTGAGGCCTTGGCCCGTTCGGTTGTGCTTTCCCGGCTTGCTGAGGTTTCTGACCACCTTGCTGAGGATGTTGAGACCTGTTATTAGGTCCTGCATTCTTTTCGCCTGCCGGTACCCGGTCTCTTCTATTTTGATTATTGTTGTTGCGGTTATTCTTCTGATTGTTGTTTTTGTTCTGGTTGTTTCTACCCCGCGAACGTTCATCCAAACGGGTTAAGCTGTCCTGACCAACTACATTTTCATAATCGAAAGATTTCTCTACCACAACCGGCGCAGCAATTTGAACAGCTTCCTCTTTTAGGTTAGGAGCCTTTTTGCCGGCTTTGTTCATCGCCATGATCTCTTTTACGCGGGCAGCTTTAACCGGAATCCAGTTTTCATCACCCTGGTAGCTGAACCACATGATTTTTTTGAAGATATCGGTTTTTTGGTGACGGGCATAACCTGCTTCGGTATCTAAGTTTTCGATTCTGTCCGGAATATCCTTTAAAGCATCCAGATAAGTATCCAGTTCATAGTTTAAGCAGCATTTTAATTTACCGCACTGTCCGGCAAGCTTCAAGGTATTTAACGATAGGTTTTGATAGCGCGCCGCAGCTGTAGAAACCGTTTTAAAGTTGGTTAACCAGGTAGAACAGCATAATTCGCGACCACACGAACCGATACCACCCAAACGGCCGGCTTCCTGGCGCATTCCGATCTGGCGCATTTCAATCCTGATGCGGAAACTTTCGGCCATCTTTTTAATCAGCTCGCGAAAATCCACACGTCCGTCAGCTGTATAAAAAAAAGTGGCTTTGGTTTTATCTGCCTGGTAATCCACATCACTGATTTTCATCTGTAAACGGAGATCCAATGCCAGTTTACGGGCTTTGTGCATGGTTTCCCATTCCATTCCTTTGGCGGCATTCCATTTCTCCACATCAGCCTCTGTAGCCTTACGGTAGATTTTTTTAGTTACCTGGTCCATCGCGGTTTTGCGGCGTTTCATCTGGATGCGTACCAGTTCGCCGGTAAGCGAAACATGCCCCACATCAAAACCTCCGGTTGGTCCTTCAACAGCAACAAGTTCTCCGATTTCGAGATAAATATTGTCGTTGTTCAGGAAAAACTCCTTACGTGAACCTTTAAATTTGATTTCTGTAACCTGAAAAGGTTTATAATTAGATGGCATATCCAAATTAGATAGCCAATCGTGAACTTCCATTGTTTGGCAACCACCGGTGCCACATGAGCCATTACTTTTGCATCCATTAGGGGTGCAACCACCACCTGTTGAACAACTTCCACATCCCATATTAATTGTATATATATTGAGTCCCCGCAGGGAGCGTTTTAAACTTGATAATTTTTACCAATTGTAAAGATACATCTAAAAACAGAATTTTCGGGTTCGCGTTTCTTTCAATGTGGTAATGTGCCTTTTCCAGTTCGCCAATTATGGCCTCTGCCATAGGCAAGGTAAGTACGTGTGTACTTAGTTTTTTTGCGGTTTCGAAGGTCAATGGCGGCAATTTTACCAGTTCTTCGGCACCACTTAAAATCAAACAGCACTCGCGTAAATAATTTACGCCATATTTTAAAAAATTCTTTTGGTTCTCTCTTCCCCACTTCGCTGCCTCATCGGTAAAGTCGATTAAATCGGGAACTTTATTACCAAAACCCATTCTCAACCAGGCCGTAAAGGTGCCCGAACTGTCGCTTTGCGTATCGGCGGCCAAAGCTTTGGCTTCAATTAAGTTTCCATCGGCCAGAAAAGAATAATCGATGGCCTGATGTTCGTTTAATCCACTGCTATTTAACAGGTATCCGGTTACTTCTTCTGAAGATAGTTTCGGAATCTTCACAATCTGCGTCCGCGATAAAATGGTGGTTAAAATCTGGTCCTGACTTTGTGCAATTAAAATAAAGAGTGTATTTGCTGGCGGTTCTTCAATCAGTTTCAGCAACGCATTACCCGCTTTATCCAGATATTCGGGCAACCACATAATCAAAACCTTGGTTTCGGCCTCAAAGGCTTTATAACTTAGTTTTTTAATGATATCGTGGCATTCGGCAATGTTAATATTGGCCTGTTTATTGGCTGCATCGAGTTTCGACCGCCAGATATCGATGTCGAAATAAGGATCCTGCATCACCATGTTACGCCATTCTTCGAGCACATCTACCGCAATTTTTACACTAGCTGAGGCAAAAAAAGGATAGGAGAAATGGAGATCGGGGTGAATCAAACGTTCATATTTTCTACAGCTTGAACATTCGCCACAGCTATCATTTTCGCCTTTATTAAGGCAATTGATGTATTGTGCGTAAGCAATGGCCAAAGGCAGCGCACCAGAACCGGCAGGCGACAAAAACAGCTGCGCATGGCTAATGCGGTTTTCCTTAACCGTTTGCACCAATTGTTGCTTCACTCTTTCCTGTCCGATGATTTCTTTAAACTGCATTTGGTGCAAAATAGCAAATAGATATGAGATTCACAGCCTTGTCATTCTGAACTTGTTTCAGAATCTGTATTTTTTAGATTAAAACGACATTTTATTTTTTAGAAAAGCAGGTTCCAGCGATCCTTTTGTTCAGTCCGCCCCTCTTTCCGCTATATCCCAAATTGAACTAATCTGGGGATGCCGCTGCAATAGGGTTAGATTCACCCTGAAGAAGCTTTTTAGCCTAAAACGCATTTCCCAAAAAACCTTACCTTTGGCTTTTATTTTTTAAAAGGGCGCCAAACGCTTTACGCCCAACGCTTAACTATTTTTATGGCACGGATCCTCGCATTTGATTATGGCACAAAACGCATCGGCATTGCGGTAACCGATCCTTTGCAGATTATTGCAACAGGACTGGATACGGTGCATCCGAAAGATGTAATCGAATACGTTAAGAAATATATGCTTACCGAGCCGGTAGAGGCTTTTGTGTTGGGCGATCCTAAACAAATGGACGGATCTCCGTCTGATTCGGCCCAACATGTAAAAGGCTTTGCAACGCTGTTAAAAAAGTCGTTCCCCGATATCCCGAGACATTGGGTTGATGAGCGTTTTACCTCTAAACTGGCCCATCAGGCGATTATGCAAAGTGGCCTAAAAAAAATGGACAGAAGGGATAAAGACCGGGTGGATACCATCTCCGCAACAATCATTCTACAATATTTTATGGAAAGTAACCGTTTATAACCAACAAATGAGCCTGATAAACGACGATTTACAAGATTTATTAATTGCCTACTGCGAACCTGAAAGCGAGCTGCTACAGCAGATCGACCGCGAAACCAACCTTAAAGTTTTAATGCCCCGTATGCTTTCGGGCCACTATCAGGGCCGGGTTTTGAGCATGCTCAGCAAAATGGTTTCACCAAAACGAATTTTAGAAATTGGCACCTTTACCGGTTATGCTACTTTATGTTTGGCCGAAGGGCTAAGTAAAGATGGTTTGCTGTATACTCTGGATATTAATGTAGAGCTTGAGGATATGGTCCGCAGCCATTTTGAAAAGTCAGCATATAACGATCAGATTAAATACATCCTTGGCGACGCCACCACGACAATAGCCAATATAGACGAGGTTTTCGATATTGTTTTTATCGATGCGGATAAGAAAAATAACGGCACATATTACGATCTGATTTTCGATCGTGTTCGCCCGGGCGGGATCATCATTGTGGATAATGTACTATGGAGTGGAAAAGTACTTCAGGAAAAACAGGACAAAGACACCAGAAATATTATTAGTTTTAATGATAAAATCGCTGCAGATGAACGGGTTGAAAAACTGATACTGCCTGTTCGGGATGGTTTGTTTGTGATCAGGAAAATATAAAAATCGTCATTGAGAGGCACGAAACAATCTTAAAGCGCTGGGTTAATTAGCGATTGTTGCAGAATTGATTCGTGCCTCGTAATGACGAAAATATAAAAACCATGAAAAAAATCTTTACTTTTTGTCTGTTGCTTTTAACGGGAATCGTTGCAAAGGCGCAAGACACGGAAGACTATATTGCTGAACATGTAGAATATGCACAGGGTTTAATGCACGATCATAAAATTCCGGCCAGCATTATTTTAGCGGTTGCCATACACGAATCGGCAGCAGGAAACAGCAAAATTGCACAACACCTCAACAATCATTTTGGTGTAAAGGGCCCAAACAACAATGCCGAAATCCGTTCTTCATACCGTGATTATTTAAATGCGGATGAATCTTATAGCCATTTTGTCGAAATTATGGAAACTCGGGAGCCCTTTAATAACCTTTTTGCAAAATACGACCAGTATGATTATCGGGGCTGGGCTTATGGCATCCGCCGCTGTGGATATGCCAGCAGCAGAAGCTGGGCAAGTCAGGTAATTGGTCTGATTAAAAAATATGAGCTTTACCAGTACGATGAACGGCCGGAAGGTTACGAAGAACCGGTTTATGCCACCCCGGTACGCCATCGCACAAAAAGCAGAAGAACAAGCAAAACTTATACGGTCAAATCTGGCGATAACCTGGGGGCAATTGCCAAAAAGAAGGGCACTACGGTTAAAGCACTGATGCAGAAAAACGGCATGAAAAAGGCAGACCTTAAACCTGGACAGAGAATTAAGTTTTGAGTCATGAGTTCTCAATTAATCAGTTAACCCATTCAACAATTAACCCTATAAAAGTTTGCAATTTTCATTTCACAATTAACCATATAACCCAACAATGCGTTCATCCAATCCTTATATTCTATTAGCGGCAATCCTCGTTTTTTTTAGCTCCTGCGGTACGCGGAAATTTTCCAAAAACAATAAACAGATCGAAAAAGCAGCCAATAAAGCCAATAACAATTCGTACAAAAGTTACAATACCTTAAGTTATATCGACGAGTTTAAAGGCGTAGCGGTAGAAGAAATGAATGCCAATGGGATTCCGGCAAGTATTACCCTGGCGCAGGGGATTTTAGAATCGGGTAGTGGCAACAGCGACCTGGCCAAATATGCCAACAACCACTTCGGCATTAAATGCACTTCAGATTGGAAGGGGAAAAACTATTTCCGCGATGACGACCAGAAAAACGATTGTTTCAGGGTCTATAAAGATGCACGCGAATCGTTCAGGGACCACTCTGAATTTTTAAAACGCAAACGTTACAGTTTTCTTTTCCAGTTGGATAAAAACGACTACAAAAGCTGGGCACAGGGGCTAAAGACAGCGGGTTATGCTACCAATCCAAAATACCCTGATCTTTTAATCAATACTATTGAGAAATATCAGCTTTATCAATACGATCAATCTGAAAGCGAAAAACAGAAGATCGCCCGTGAGGATAGGGTTTTTACAGAAATCAATCAAAATATTCCGCAGGAAAAAGCCAAATTTACCCCTGTTGAAACCCCTCCTCCGGGAGCGAAACCCATTCTTGCCGACGGAACTTATACCGTTGTTAAAGGGGATACCTTATACAATATTGCAAAACGATTTAACTTAACGGTTGATCAACTGAAAATGCTAAACGAAATGAGCACTGATGCCATTAAATTAGGTCAGATTCTTAAGGTTAAATAATGTTAAGGACAAACATTGCCTGCCATATATTTGTAGTTTTGTAGTCTGATGAAATTTTTTTTCACCCTAATTTTTATTTTCAGCTGTTCTACGCTGCTCTTTGCACAAACAAAACCTGTGCAGGGAATCGTTATTGACAAAGAAACCAAACAGCGGTTGGCCAAGGTTTATATTTACAATCTACGTACAGGTGATGGTTTATACAACAATACCAAGGGAGAATTCAGCACTTTTGCCATTCCTGGTGATACTTTGGTTGCAGCGTTATCGGGCTATGGAGTAGATACCATGGTATATAAAGGGCAAACTGCAGCCTATTTTCAACTAAACTCGCTGGGGATTAGATTGAGAGACGTGGTTATTCAAAGGAAAAGGTTAACGCCCCAGCAGCAATACGAAAAAAATGTTCAGGAATACCGTTACCAGACCATGAAAGGCAGCAGTAAAGATTTATTGAATTTGGGCAATGGCGGGGTTGGTTTAGGTATAGATGCCATTTATAATTTATTAAGTAAACAGGGAAGGAATGCCCGTCACCTGCAAAAGATCCTCGAAAAAGATTATCGTGAAGATCTGATCGACTACCGTTTCAATGCCAATTTGGTGCGTCAGGTTTTGGGTATAAAAGATGATGAACTGACGGATTTTATGCAACAATACCGTCCGACATATCAGTTTGTATTAGATGCAACCGACTATGCCTTTAACCTGTTTATCAGAAATGCCTATAAAAGTTACCGGTTAAACCCGAAGGCCTTACAATTGCCCGCATTGCCCAAAATAACGATTGAGAAACTGTGAAAGCGCCAATTCTCATCGTTAAAAAGCTACCGGCGGCCGGTATGGCGCTATTCCCGTTTATTCTGCTAAAATCAGCAAAACTTAAAAGCGATCTTGAGATCATTAACCACGAAAAAATCCATTTAAGGCAGCAGCTTGAATTATTCGTTTTTCCATTTTACGCCCTATACCTCCTTAACTACCTGATTAACCTTTTCAAATTCAAAAACCACGATCTAGCCTATCGTAACATCGTTTTCGAAAAGGAAGCCTATGCTTATGAAGCAGACTTGAATTACCTGAAAAAGGGTAACTGGTATGGCTGGATCAGGAAGATCTGAAACAGCTGTTTTAACCCTAAATTCAATTGTCAATCTGACAATCATTTTGTTAAATGCTTTTTATCTCTAAAATTTTTCTTTTTCTTTGTAGGTAATGAAGAACTGTTTAGCTGCCATCATCCTGATTCTAAGTTTCTGCTCTACAAAATTATATGCACAGGAAATTGATACCATTCCGATCAATACCAAAGACCTGAACATTAAATTGAAACGCAGTCCGCTGCCAAGCAGACAGGGCCCCTTAAACTTTGAGCCCGTAAAAATTAAACCTTTGGTTGTAAACGCAAAGATCAATTACTGGAAAACCAGAACCAATATTGGCATCAATGTAAACCAGGCACAGTTTAGCAATAACTGGAAGGGCGGAGGTACCAACTCGGTTGCCGTTGGCGGCTTGGTAAACTGGAAAGCGGAATACAACAAAAACAGTTATAGTTATGTGAGTGAGCTTGTTTTGCAGTACGGTAAAATAAAAAACAAAGATCAGCTACAAAAGAAAACCAACGACCGTATTTTCTGGGACAATAAAGCTTCCTTTCAATTGTCGAAAAGCTGGTTCTTCTTCGGTTCGGTAAGTTTCGAATCCCAGTTTGATAAAGGTTTCAGGTATTATAGAGATGGAAACGGGGACGAGCAGGCGGTTTTAATTTCAAAATTTATGGCGCCAGGTTATTTGACAGAATCGATCGGTTTTGAATATAAACCTGTTACCTATTTCTCCACCCGGATTGGTACCGGTACAGCCCGGCAGACCTTTGTGCTTGATACAGCAGTTTACGACAGTAAAAACGAGGTTTATGCGGTTGAAAAAGGAAAAAAATTTAAAAATGAGCTGGCCTTCCAGGTGGTGAGTGCCTTTGACAAGGATATTTTCACCAACACGAACTTAAAAGCCCGTTATGCGATGTTCATTCCATACAAGGATTTTAAGGCAAGCAAAATTGACCACAGGTTAGATATTGCTTTAACGGCAAAAATCAACAGGTTTATGAATACCAGTTTAACAGGTGTGCTTTTGTTTGATGATGATACCGGTACGAATAAAATACAGGCCAACCAAACGTTGGCCCTCGGTTTTGCCTTTACCTTCCCGAGGTAGCGGTGTAAATTATCCGCCACCAACTTTACCAATTTCCCAATAGGGCATGGTGATAATCTGCTTAAAGCTTACGCCTCTTTGTTTCAGGTATTTTTTAAACTCTTGCACCGATTTGGCCCTGCCAGTTAAATAAAACGTGGCATTTTGCCACATTTCCCAGCAGATGGGGTGCATGTTTTCCATCCAGTTAATGGCATTTTTTGCCGGAGCGTTCGCATCAGCAGGTACGGTATCGATTAATAATTTAAGCTGAGCAACAGAATTAAGGTTTTCTTCCTGTAATTCTAAAACACCAAAGTATTCCACATCCTCCGCCATCACTTTTTTTCCCAGCGATTCGTACAGGCCCAAACTGGTTTCATCACCAAAAAAGAAATGCTGATTCGCCTCTTCATTGTATTTCACCTTTGCACGATCTACAATTAGCTTCAAATGGTCGCCCTTTTGGATATTTACAGCTAAGCTGTGGCCAGGACCCTGGTTGTTTAGATAAAAGATCACTTCGCAGGTTTCGTTCGCCTCATCAAAGCCCGACAGCGTATAATGCCTGTACTCGTTGGCATTCACTCTAAACAACACCTCGTTTCCGGGTACAAATCTGGCATCGGAAAAATTTCCTTTAAAAGTAACGCACTTTAAGTTGCTGCTTAACATTTTGGTTTCGACAACTTCTACTTGATATATTTTATTGCTGATCACTTTTTCCATTGTGTTGGCCAGCCATGAAGGTAATTTAGGCATCGTATGCTTTTGTTTAGTAACTTTGAACAAAAGTAGTTGTCTAACAAACGGATCTTTTTATACCAAAAGGATTAAAGTTTATATCAAAAGGATTTTATGGCCTTAAACATTTACGATAGTAACCACGAGTACTATGTAGTTGGAAACAAGTTTGATATTGCTGAATTTAATCAGCCACTGGTAACCGAAAGGAGAGACAGATACAGTTTTCCTTTTGGTGATGCAGAGATTGTGCAGATCGCTTTTTCGGGTATTTACATTGTTTATGGCGATATGGTAGTAAAACAGAGCCGCCTGCGTATTAAAGCTTTTGATGAACCTGATGTAGTGGAGCTTCATTTTGCGCTTACAGGAGGAGGGATAATGGAAAATTACCTGACCAATAAACGCTTAGATATTAAAGCCAATCAACACAATATTATCTATAGTCCTGATTTCGACGGGATGGCCGAGTTCGACACTAATGGCCCGCATAAATTTTTTGAGGTAAATTTCGAAAGATCACGTTTTATCGATTTAACCAGCGAGAGCAGTGTCCTGTTAAAGAATTTTGCCGAGAACATCATGAATAACCGTTCGGTAGAACTATCATCAGAAAACCTGCCGATTAGTTTGGCGATGCACAGTTGTATCAGCGATATTATGAACTGCCATTTTACCGGTGGATTAAAACTGTTATTCCTACAATCTAAATGTTTGGAGCTGTTGGCCCTACAGGCACAGGCATTTGAAGAGGCGGCTAAGAAAACAGAAGGTACTGCCCTTAAACCGTATGATAAAGAGCGTATTTATTATGCCAGAGAATATCTTCTAGCCAATGCCAACCATCCTCCATGTTTAACCGAGCTGTCGAAAATTGCAGGTATAAACGAGTTTAAACTAAAACATGGCTTTAAAGAAGTGTTTAAAAATACTGTTTTTGGTTATCTAAGCGATTACAAGCTGATGCGGGCCAAAGAATTATTGGCCGATAACAGTAAAGACATCAAGAATATTTCCGACGAACTGGGTTATTCCTCTGTACAACATTTTAGCAATGCTTTTAGCAAGAAGTTTGGGATAAGCCCGGGTAAAGCACGTTGATTTGAGTTTGGAGTCCAAATTCCGCAGTCTTTAGTCGTTGAACGCTATTGCCAGCCTTTTTAAACCTTTTTCCTCTTTCTCTTCAGATCAAGATAATCTACATAATACAAAACCTTTACCGAAAGGCTGTTGTTCTGCGGGGCATTTAAAATCCCGCTCAGGTTTTTATTGTACCGTTGTGTATAATAATTATCGGAGGTTTCTGCTGCATCTTTGTAGGAAACAGAAAGGGTACTGCCGGGCGCAAATTGCCAGGTGTAAATTAAATCGATATTGAACACGTTATAGTTTCTGTCCAGTCCGCTTAGCGGCGCTCCTGCATAATCCGTTAAATTGCCGTCTGGTTTCAGCAAGAAAAATTCTTTATTCCTTCTGTCGCTCCAATAGTGCCTCAATACCACGGTTAAACCCATCAAATTGGTAAAGGTATATTTCGCATCAAAAGAGTTTTCTACGGTCCGACGGTCGTATTTAGAAAAAATAGCTTGATCTCCCAGTGCTGTTACCCAGTTTACATAATTGTAGTTCGGATTAAAATTAAGATCCAGACCAAAAGCGATTTTGTCATTTAACCTCAGGTTTTGGAAAAAGTAAAAGTTGTATTCTTTACCCTTAAAAAGCTCTTGTTCCCTGTAGCGGATGTTTCCGCCAAAATTATAAGCTTTTGCGCGGTTAGGGTTAATGTATAAAACTGCGCTATAGCTTTCTGGAGCCTTATATACCTGCCCGTTTCTCGATTCATAGAAATCGTTTTTTGCAGCCGTATAGATCCCATTGATTTCTGCCGACCAAAGGTTTTTGAATTGAACATAAGGTCCGCCTTCTATAGAAAAAGTTTGAAAACTGCCTGGCATCGCTCTGCGTGAGTATAAAACATTTAAATAGCTGAACAACTGATTTTACCAACTGCTTGGTTTATAAATGTTGTAATGGAAGTCTGCTACCTGATCTAAAAAATTGTTATTGGTAAAAAAACCCATATCGGAAGGGTCAAATTTATCATCGGCATATTGCTGCGAATAACTCCAGAGAAAATTACCGCTCTGTTTACCAAACTTAAGTCCGTAACTGTATCCGGTACTGGTTTCTTTGCCCCGTAAATAGCTCATTTTACCTGCGCCATTAACAAAGTATTTGTTCCCCTTATTGTTCAGGTTAAATAGCAAAGCCGTTACGTTGGCATCGTAGGCTGAGCCCTGTCTTAACACATTCGTGTTGATAAATGTTGCAGAGCTGTTGTTTTTTAAAGATTGATCGAAAACCAGGATATTATAGTTGGTAAGTGGTTGGGTTTCTACTTCATGGGTATTGCCCTGTGCATCTTCCACTTCGGTCTTCATGCTATTGGTAACCGCGTTAAAAATCCCGATCCCCAAACCTTTTGCCGTCCGCCCTGAGATTTTTGTCGCGTTGAGCACCTTGGCTTCCGTTTGATCTTTTATAATTTTGTCGCCATTGCCCACCCCGTTATAATCGTAATAAGAAGGGATAGAACCGATACGTTTGGAATAAAACAGATCGCCTTTATTAAACAGCTCTGTTCCTTCAGTAAAAAACTGACGGTTTTCATTAAATTTCACCTCAAAAGGGGTGAGGTTTAAGATCCGGTTATCAGATTGTACCTGACCAAAATCGGGCACCAAAGTCATATCTAAGGTAAAACTATTATTGATACCGTATTTCACATCCATGCCACCGTTAAATCGAGCGGTTGTGTTTTTTACCCCGGGTAAATTAGCCGGGTAATGGTTCACATAAGCCGAAATATATGGCGAAAAGGACAACCTTAACGGAGGTTTAATATCCTTAACCCCCATCCAAAGTCCTTCCTGATTGATAAAGCCGTTTACCTTAGGATCAACAAAGTTCCAAAAAGTCTGTGTATTGCTCCGTTGTATCCGCCGGCTAAAATTCAGGCCCCAGTTCTGAATATCCTTACCCGAAAACCGGAGGGCAGAATAAGGGATTCTCATTTCACAGGTCCAGCCCTTATCGTCCAATTTAACAGCACTTTCCCAAACGGCGTTCCAGTTGGCATCCTCATCGCCAACTTGCGAGTATTTGGCATCGAACTGCACGCCTGCAGCCGTTACAAAAAAACCATTCCCATTCATCTTATCATAAAATGGATCCACAATAATCGAAATGAAATCAGCATTACCAATATTATCCCTCGAAACCAGTTCGTGTGATACACTATCAGGATGATCGTACATGCGGGCATAAACATAAACGGCAACATCGTCATAAAGTACCTTCATTTCGGTACGGCGGTCCTTGGTTTCCACCTTTCCGGGATTTGGTCTAATCTGAAAAAAATCGGTGGCAATAGGTACGTTGTTCCAGCATTCGTCATCGAGAATACCGTCTATTTTAGGAATCTGAGCGGTTCTTTTTGCATCCAGTTGCTTTTGTTTCGAAATGTCCTGCGCAGAACAAAACGTGTAGATAAACAGGAAAACAAGAGGGATGCAGCGTTTCATTGGTTTAGGTTAATCAGGTATAAGACTGCGCCGAAAGCAAAATGTTGCACCAACGCCTAAATATAATATTCATTTACCCTAAAGTTTTGACTTTGAGTTGCTAAGATTTACAAGCAAAATTTGATACATTTGCCTTTTATTAAAAACAAGTAGCTTTTTGCCTTTCGGCACAAAGCTTTTAGCTTAAAAAAAGATGTTTGATAATTTACAGGACAAGCTAGACAGAGCATTTAAAGTATTAAAAGGACAGGGCAGCATTACGGAAATCAACGTGGCAGAAACCATGAAGGAGATACGTAAAGCATTATTAGATGCCGATGTTAACTATAAAACAGCAAAAGCATTTACCGATGATGTAAGGCAAAAAGCTTTGGGGCAAAACGTGCTTACAGCAGTTTCTCCGGGACAGTTGCTTACCAAAATCATGAACGATGAGCTTGCAGCCCTTATGGGTGGCGAAGTTACGGAATTAGATACTAAGGCAAATCCTACTATTATATTAATTGCAGGTTTAAACGGTGCGGGTAAAACTACCTTTGCTGGTAAACTCGCGCTGCACTTAAAGGGTAAGGGTAAAAAACCTTTATTGGTTGCCGGCGATATGTACCGCCCGGCCGCTGTAGATCAGCTGGAGGTTTTAGGAACCTCTGTTGGTGTTTCGGTTTATGCCAACCGCGAATCGAACGATCCTGTTGGTATTGCCTTAGAAGGTATTGCACACGGTAAACAAAATGGAAATAACGTCATCATTATCGATACGGCAGGTCGCCTGGCGATCGACGAATCTTTAATGAACGAAATATCGGAAGTTAAAGCGAAAACACAACCGCACGAGATTTTATTCGTTGTGGATTCGATGACGGGTCAGGATGCGGTAAATACTGCCAAAATATTTAACGACAGGCTGGATTTTACTGGTGTTGTTTTAACCAAGTTAGATGGTGACACCCGTGGTGGTGCTGCCCTTTCAATTAAATCGGTGGTTAACAAACCGATTAAATTTATCGGTACCGGTGAGAAAATGGAAGCACTTGATGTTTTCTATCCAGACCGTATGGCATCGCGTATTTTGGGTATGGGTGATGTGGTTTCGCTTGTTGAACGTGCGCAGATGCAGTTCGATGAGAAAGAAGCAGCAGAACTTCAGAAGAAAATCCGCAAGAATAAATTCGATTTCAACGATTTCTACAACCAGATTCAGCAGATCAAGAAAATGGGTAACATGAAAGATTTGATGGGCATGATACCGGGTGTTGGCAAAATGATGAAAAACGTGGATATCCAGGATGATGCTTTTAAATCAATCGAAGCCATTATCAACTCGATGACTCCGTTTGAGAAAGAAAACCCGGATAGTATCCAGCAAAGCCGCCGTTTGCGTATCGCAAAAGGTTCTGGAAGCAAAGTGGAAGAGGTAACCAAGCTGATTAAACAGTTTGAAGATATGCGCAAAATGATGAAACAGTTTTCGAACCCCGCAGCCGCAGCAGCAATGATGAAAGGCATGCCTAAAATGCCCTTTGGCAGATAGTTAGGTCGGTTTAGAGTAGAGGGCGTAAAGCATAAGGTCAACAACCTGAAAATATAGTCCCGATCAGAAATGATCGGGATTTTTTGTTTTATTTGTTTATCCTCTATCCAGGCCAAGGCTTTATCGCTACTAAAATTTGATCATTATCTGAACAATCTTTATATTAGACCAACATTCATCCCGAATAGTTTACATCCCTATTTATTTTAATTAAAAATTAATGCTTGTAAAAACATACGGGAGTGCTGTTTATGGTGTAAATGCACTCACCATAACAATCGAAGTGAGTATCAGTGCAGGTACCAAGTACTACATGGTCGGTTTGCCTGATAATGCAGTTAAAGAAAGCCTTAGGCGTGTAGCCAGCGCGATCAACATTTCGGGCTTTAGAATGCCCAAGCAGAAAATCGTAGTCAATTTGGCATCTGCCGACCTTAAAAAAGAAGGTTCCTCTTACGACCTGCCAATAGCGATAGGTATTTTGGCCGCATCAGGCCAAATCCCAAGTGGCGAATTGGGAAACTACTTCATCATGGGCGAACTCTCTTTAGACGGAAGCATCCAGCCCATAAAAGGGGCCTTACCCATTGCGATACAAGCACAACAAGATGACTTTAAGGGTTTCATATTGCCCAAACAAAATGTTCGCGAGGCGGGTATCGTAAGTGGGATAATTGCCTATGGTGTAGAAAATCTGGCCCAGGTAGTGGCTTTCTTTAACAAAACGGAACCGCTTGAACAGGTTGAGGTAAATATCCAGGAAGAATTCTTTAAAAACATCAATAATTATGAGCACGATTTTGCAGATGTTAAAGGACAGGAAAATATTAAACGGGCATTAGAAATAGCCGCAGCGGGCGGGCATAATGTTATCTTAATTGGTCCACCGGGAGCAGGCAAAACCATGCTTGCCAAACGGTTACCAACAATTTTACCTCCGCTAAATTTAAACGAAGCTTTAGAAACTACAAAAATCCATTCCGTTGCCGGAAAGCTTTCGGCGGCTGATGCGCTAATGACCGTACGTCCGTACCGTTCGCCCCACCATACCATTAGCGATGTTGCCTTAGTGGGCGGCGGAATAAACCCACAACCTGGGGAGATATCACTGGCTCATAACGGGGTGTTATTTTTAGACGAACTGCCTGAGTTTAAGCGCACTGTTTTGGAAGTAATGCGACAGCCTTTGGAAGACCGGAAAGTCGCTATTGCAAGAGCAAGACTTTCAGTAGAATATCCTGCCAGTTTCATGTTGGTGGCTTCGATGAATCCCTGTCCTTGCGGTTTCTACAATCACCCCGAAAAAGATTGCGTTTGCGCTCCTGGTGTTGTTCAAAAATACCTGAGTAAAATATCTGGGCCACTTTTAGATCGGATTGATCTTCATGTGGAAGTTACACCAGTTAATTTTACAGAATTGGCTTCTCAACAGGAGGCTGAAAAAAGTGATGGGATCAGGGCCCGGGTAATTAAAGCCAGAGCAATTCAGGATGTCCGTTTTGCCGACCAGGAAGATTTACACTGTAACGCGCAAATGAGCCCGAAAATGGTACGCAAAGTGTGCGAAATCAGTAGTGAAGGAACCATACTGCTAAAAACAGCTATGGAAAGGTTAGGTTTATCGGCCCGGGCATTTGACAGGATTTTAAAAGTGGCCCGAACCATTGCCGATTTAGCAGGGAGCGAGAACGTCGAGCTTGAACATCTGGCTGAATCGATCAATTTCAGGAGTTTAGACAGAGACGGTTGGGCGGGTTAAACCCTCTGAAAAAATTTGATGGTTATTTATCTGTTATCTAGATAAAAATTAATTTTGTCGGGCGGCAAATATCATCTATGGAAAATTAATCTTCTTGTTTATCGGCTCCTTAATCATCTCATTCAAAGTTTCCGCTCAAACATTACCTGAAATGCGATGAATTTCCTAAGTTGATTATCCCGAGCGGAAAAAATTATCTTCATACTGCAAATGTTGGACTTTATCAATTGAGAAATTGATCAAATTCTTTTAAACTGAACAGTTTTACAGTCCTAAATCTTTAAAGCTATCGCTCAAATCAGCGATTAAAAAAATTTAGTCTATTGTTTTTTTGTAAAAACACCAAAGATCTGTATTACAATGTTTTAAAATAAAAAATAATTTCATTTCATCAGATTTTTTAAGCCTATTTCTCCAACAGAAATGATCTTCTGGCATAGTCATTGTCATAGGGCTGTTACATTTATCCTATTAAAAATAAAAAAAGTGAAAGAGATGAAAAAGACAGTTCAAATTTTCAGCATGCTATTGATAGCATTAACCGTAATGGTATCGTGTAAAAAAGATACCGATCCCGCAGACAAAGATTTCTTCGTAGGTACCTACAATGGGACCGTTTCTTACCGTAATGGTGAAACGACCATCAACAGTACTGATGGAAAAGTAACCGTAAGTAAAGTTGGCGATTCCTATAATTTTTATTTTGGCAATAACATTCCTGACATTACCGGTGTAAAGTTTGAAAAGAAAAGCGACAACAGTTATGTAAGTGTAGGTTCAGGTTTAACCGGAATCAGCATTGATGCCAGCAACCTCAAAGTTCTGGTTGTAAAAGACGGCCAAACCTGGACGGCAAATTGCACCAGGTAAAACCACAATAAAGCACAAGGCCCGATCTTAAAAAATCGGGCCTTTTTTTATGGCTATAACTCTTCTTCGTCCTCATCCTCTTCTTCGGGCACGTATTTTTCAATGGCCTGACCGATGGCGTTTACTTCTTCATCTTCTTCAAAAATTGGCAGTTCAGTTTTATAATCCATTTTTAACCAGATCGATGAGGTATCTTTCTGAATCTGAATATATTCTCTACCATCTTTAAAAATGGTATAAGAATCATTTCCTTCAGGGAAAACTGAATAATTAATCGGTCCGATTTCTATATCAAAAGGCTCTTGCATGCTAAATGTTTTTTACAAAGATAAAAAATATTTTTGTTGAGTTTGAGCTTGGCTAGGTATAACAGACCGTCTTATCTTTATGGTATCAATTAAAAAAGATGGATTTTTCAAAAGCAGATAACAAAGTTGCCAGAAAATTATTTGAGGTAGCTTTACAAAGAGAATTAATAAAGGCATGCGCGAATTCGCTGAAGTTTTGGATCAATGGAAAACCCAAAAGCCTGAAGACAATAGGGATGACTACTATAAAAATTTTACTGCAGTAAAAGATTTTGACAAACATATCGCCAGAAGATATGACGGGCTCAGAAATTCCTGGTTTTTTGATACTGTGATCGCTATGCTTTTAGACAAAACAATCACACAAGCTGATTTAGAAGATTTTTCAGAAGGAGCCAAAACTGAAATATTAAGGATTCTCAAGTTCAGAGAAAACGATATACTATAATTAAAAATTTACGTCTGATTGTTTAAAAATCCCATCAATTGTACTACTTTACGGCTAAAGAATTTACTGTACAGATAAGAAGATGAAGTTAACGTTTTGGGGCGCAGCACAACAAGTAACAGGCAGTATGCACTTGCTGGAAGTTGGGCATTATAAGATACTGATAGATTGCGGATTAGATTATGAGAAGGATACCTACCAGGAAGAAAACCAACAATTCCCATTCGATCCGGCAAGTATTAACCTTGTAATTCTAACTCATGCCCATATCGATCACTCTGGCAATTTACCAACGCTGGTACGCCTGGGTTTTGATGGTCAGGTGCTCTGTACACCACCAACCGCCGATTTAACTTCGATATTACTATTTGATTCAGTCGAACTTTTTCTAAGAAAGGCCAGTCGCAAACCACGCACTAAACGCGGTAATTTTAGCGGTCCAAAACCATTGTACCTGCACAAACATGTGATGGATACGATTGATCGTTTTGTAACCATCGCCTTTAACAAAGCTTTTAAAATCAACGGCGATATCAGCCTAACCTTTGTTCCCGTTGGCCATTTACTGGGTGCTGCTGCAGCCATCCTAACCATAAACGACAACGGAATAGAAAAGAAAATTGCCTTTACCGGCGATATTGGAAGAGAAAACTACCCCGTATTGGTCAATCCAGAACCCTTGCCAGAGGTCGATTATCTGGTAAGTGAGGCCACCTATGGCGGCAGAATACACACCAAAAACCAAACATTAGAAGAAAGGTTGGTTCAGGAAATTACCGAGGCCTGCATTAAAAGCCCTGGACGATTAATTATTCCGGCATTTAGCATCGGCCGTACGCAGTCGCTGGTATTCGCCTTGAACCAGATCTTTACTAAAAAACTGTTGCCACCCATACAGATCTTCGTAGATAGTCCCATGGCCATTCAAGCTACTGAGGTTTACCGTAAACACCATAACCTGGTTAATCAGGAGGCGAAGGATTTTTATCAAACCATGGGCGATGAATTTGAGTTTGAGCACCTGGCTTACGTTCAAACGATGAAAGAAAGTAAAGATGTTTCTAATTACTTTGATCCCTGCATTATCATTTCATCGGCCGGCATGCTTGAAGGTGGAAGGATCCAGGATCACCTGTATTACAACATTCAGAATTATTATTGTACCATTCTCTTTATCGGTTATTGCGCAAAAGGAACACTTGGCCATAAACTGTTGAGTGGCGCACCAATCGTAAGGATTAAAGACCGCGAAATGATGGTTTATGCTACCATCCGCCAAACTGATCTTTTAAGTGGCCATGGTGATCATAACGATCTGGTAAAAACAATTAAACAAACGGGGCAACCCAAAAAGGTATTTCTGGTTCACGGTGAAGACAAGAGCTTACAAAGTTTATCACTGTCGCTTCAAGAAGAGGGTTTTAATGTTGTCGTACCCGAAAGAGGAGAGGTATTTGAGCTATAGGTTCAATCTTTCATGGCCATTAGTTCGATAGTCCATAGTCTTTTGACGCATAGTTGATGGCCATAACGGCTAATAAACCATAGTCCGTTAACCATCAACCAATATCTTGTACCCCCCATACATAGATGATAGAGAATGTTAATGTTCATCGACGGTATTCAGTGGTCATTGCACTTGGATAATTGGTTATTCATTCCCTTCCATCATCCATTTTACATCTTACATCAGACACCCCCCCTCACTTGCCCATCACCTCTTACCACCCATTTATAGCTGGTTAGTTCTTCCAATCCCATCGGACCGCGGGCGTGTAGTTTTTGGGTACTAATGCCAATTTCGGCGCCAAGGCCAAATTGTGCACCATCCGTAAATCCGGTAGAGGCATTGGCATAAACCGCGGCAGCATCCACTTCGTTTAAAAATTGAGCAATATTATCGGGGTCTTCAGAAATAATGGCCTCACTATGTTTAGAGCTATAATCGGCAATGTGGTTCAATGCTTCAGTCAAATCAGCTACTACTTTAACTGCCAATTTTAACGATAAAAACTCTGTCCCAAAATGTTCAGGTTTGGCTTGGTTTAACAACTGTACTGGGTAAGAAGCTTTTAATACCGTATAACTTTTTTCATCTGCATATAGCTCCACATTTTCATCGGCCAAAGGAGATAAAAGCGCAGGCAAATCAGTAAGTCGATTTTGATTAACGAGCACACAATCTAAAGAATTGCATACACTTACTCTTCTGGTCTTAGCATTAAAAATAATCGCTTTGCCTTTCTTCAGATCACCAGTTTCGTCAAAATAAGTATGCACGATTCCAGCTCCTGTTTCAATAACGGGGATTTTACTGTTTTCGCGTACGTAATTAATTAACGATTGACTTCCCCGCGGAATTAAAACATCTACAAAACCTCTTGCATTTAATAAAGCTTCGGTTGCTGGGCGTTCTGCGGGTAGCAGCGTTAAAACATCAGCACTGATTCCGTTTTTATCTAGCACCTCATGGATTACTTTCGCAAGGGCCAGATTTGAAAACTCTGCATCACTGCCGCCTTTGAGCACAGCAACATTTCCGGTTTTAAAACAAAGTGAGAATACATCGGCCGTAACATTTGGCCGGGCTTCGTAAATTACACCAACCACACCTAATGGTACACTTACTTTTTGTATATGAAGCTGGTTCTCCAGCGTTTTATCCAAAATAATTTTACCCAATGGACTGCTTAAGCTGGCAACATTTTTAAGATCATTCGCAATATCAGCAATACGCTCCTGACTAAGCTTTAATCTGTCGTATTTAGGGTCTTCGATGGGCATTTTAGCTAAATCCTTAACGTTTTCAGCAAGTATTAATTCAGTATTGGCTACTAAAGCAGCAGCCAGCTCTGTTAAAACAGCATCTGTTGTTTCTTTGCTTAGGCTAATTAAGGTACGACTAGCTTGTTGTGCTTTTTCGAAGTATTGTTTATAATTCATTTTTTGTTTTATTAATCCTATCCAGCACATGTTTAGGGGTTCCAAACTCTAATTTTTCATTTAATTTATTGGTTCCTTCCCAACAAGTAACAATGTCCCAATAGGCAAATAGATTATCGCAATCAATAAAATCCATCCATCCATCAGCAATAAGATTATCTTGAGCATTAAAAACTAAAATCCCAGAATAATTTTCCAAAGAACTACCTAGAAATTCCCTGTCGTGACCCTCAAAACAACTAGTAGACCAATCAAATTTTAGGTTGATCGTATTTACACCATAAAATCTTAAATCCTCAACGAGTTGAGATTCTACAATTTTCCGCAATTCCATGCTCATTGTGGCAGAAAGCCCATAATCGCTATAATTGGGTTTAATCGTATTCATTTAGTTAAATAGCGGAATAAAAATAATCGTAATGCACCAGTGCTTTTTGTTTCTTCTGCCCGATTCTTTCTCTGGCCTTATCCGATCCATATTCAGCGATTCCCAGTCCGATCAGGTTGTTTTTTTCATCTACAATTTTAATAATATCGCCTTTTAAAAAGTCTGTCTGGATTTCGATAATCCCAACCGGCAGTAAACTGGTTGCTTTGCCAGAGGTTAATACTGTTTTTGCACCATCATTTAATTTTACAACGCCCGTTGCGGCAGTTTCCGAATGGGCAATCCATTTTTTCTTGCCAGATTTACTTTTTTCGGGCACAAAGCGTGTATGCACCAGTTCATTGTTTAATAAAGAAGTCAACACTTTGTCTTTCGTCCCGTTGGCAATATGAACCGTGATGCCCAGTTTAGCCACCTTTTGTGCCATGGTCGATTTGGTGATCATCCCCCCACGGCCGAATTGTGATTTACCCGTTTGTATAAAGGAGGCCAGGTTAGCAACCGAACCATTAATTTCCTCAATTACCGCCGATCCTTCAACTTTCGGATCGCCATTATAAATGCCATTTACATTCGATAAGATAATCAGGGCATCGGCATTTAACATCGAAGCGATTAATCCTGCCAGTTCATCGTTATCGGTAAACATCAGTTCGGTAACCGATACCACATCATTTTCGTTCACCACAGGGATTACCTCATTTTGAAGCAAAATCTGCAAACAGTTTTTCATGTTTAAATAATGTGCCCGGTCACGAAAATCCTCTTTTGTTACCAGAACCTGTGCACATTGTATGGCATGTGCTGCAAAGAAATTAGCATAGGTATTAATCAATTTCACCTGGCCAATGGCTGCCAATAGTTGTCGCGTAGTAACGGCATCCTGTTTTTCGGAAACTTTGATCAAACTTCTGCCCGATGCAACCGCACCCGAAGAAACCAAAATCACTTCGAGGCCTTGTTTCTTAATCTCGGCCAGTTGATTTACAAGATGTTTAATCCTAACTTCATCAGGCAAACCATTCGCTTGTGTAATTACATTGGAACCTACTTTAACAACTATTTTTTTGTACCCTAACTTCATTATAATATTCAAACCTTTTGGATGTGGCAATTTAACATCAATTTTTCTAATTCAGATGATTATCTATGGGCTTAATGGATTTTTACAAAAATGGCAACGATTGGCGTATGGTGATAAGCGTTTGAGGCTGATTAACCTACGACTCCGAAGTCTGATGACCGAGGCCGGAAGTTTTGGACGTGAGCACAGTTAAACAATAACCCGTTAACCAATTGTCAGTTAGCAGTTTTCAATTGATAGTTTGCCGATTTTAACAATTAACTGCTTAACCAATTTGCACATAACAATTAAATAATCCGTCATACAGTTAACCGCTGTAAACAATTAACCCGTTGACTTAAACCACTATTGAACTAAAAAATTATTAAATTGCATACGACCTAAATCAAACCGCTATGAAACGTATCTTACCCAGCCTAATCGTACTGAGTGCAATTACGGCTTGTAACCATCCACAAAAAAAAGAAATGAAACCGATAAAATGGCCGGATGCGAAAGCTCCAATAGCAGAAATTATTCCTCATCAAAGGGTTATACATGGCGATACCGTAGTAGACAACTACTATTGGATGATCGATTACTTTAAAAAAGGCCCTCATAGCACGAAAGTTGTCGATTATTTAAAAGCCGAAAACACCTATCTCAATACCATGATGAAAAGTACTGATCAGTTTCAGGCAGATCTGTTTAAAGAAATGAAGGGCAGGATTAAAGAAAAAGACGAATCTGTTCCTGTTTTCAAAAATGGCTATTTCTATTATACCAGAACAGAAGATGGACAACAGTACTTTAAATATTGCCGCAAAAAAGGAAGTTTATCCGCGGCCGAAGAAATACTTCTGGATGTAGATAATCTCGCAAAAGGCCATGCCTATTACAGTGCAACCGGATTTAGTGTTAGTCCCGACAATAAACTTTTAGCCTTTGGGGTTGATCAGGTTTCACGTCGCCAATACACGATTAACATTAAAAATTTAGAAACAGGAGAAATTTTAAAAGATGCCATTACCAATACAGAAGGCGGCGTTGCCTGGGCAAATGATAACAAAACATTTTTTTATACTTCAAAAAACCCTGTTACGCTTTTAAGCGAGAAAATTAAAAAACACACTTTGGGTACTGATGCCAAGACAGATGCAGTTGTTTATAATGAAAAAGACAATAGCAACTATATCGGCGTGATGAAATCGAAAAACGGGCGTTACATTTTTATCGGCTCGCAGGGAACATTAACTGCTGAATATAGAATGATTGATGCAGACCATCCTGAAGCGGCTTTTAAAGTATTTTCATCGCGTTCAAAAGAGGTTTTATACGATATTTTGCCTGTAGATGATAAATTCTATATTATAACCAACTGGAACGCCAAAAATTTCCGCCTGATGGAATGTCCTTTGGATAAAACAGAAAAAGAAAACTGGAAAGAGGTTATTCCAAACCGCAAAGATGTGTTATTGGAGTATGGAGAAGAATTTAAAGACCATCTGGTTTTATCAGAACGTAAAAATGGTTTAACCGAAATGCGTGTATTAAAAAAAGATGGCAGCGATTATTACATCAAATTTGATGAGCCTGTTTATGCTGCCGGCGTGGGTGCAAATCCGGAATATAGCAGTAAAACATTGCGTTATTCGTATACTTCATTAACCACTCCAAGTTCAGTTTACGATTACGATCTGGAGAAAAAGGACAAAAAACTGATGAAACAACAGGAAGTTGTTGGCGGTTACGATCCTAAAGATTATGCAACAGAGCGTGTTTTCGCGACGGCAAAAGATGGCACAAAAATTCCGATCGCTTTGGTTTACAAAAAAGGCTTTGAAAAGAATGGAAATGCGCCTTTGCTGCTTTATGCCTATGGATCTTATGGGTCGAGTACTGACGCGACCTTCTCTTCGCCAAGATTAAGCCTGTTAAACCGTGGTTTTGTTTTCGCCATTGCCAATATCCGTGGCGGACAGGAAATGGGCCGACAATGGTATGAAGACGGTAAGTTGATGAAAAAGAAAAATACTTTTACCGATTTTATTTCGGCAGGGGAATATCTGGTTGATCAAAAATACACTTCAAAAGGTCATTTATACGCCCATGGTGGCAGTGCCGGCGGTTTATTGATGGGCGCAGTTGCCAATATGGCGCCAGATTTATGGAACGGTATAATTGCCGATGTACCCTTTGTTGATGTAATCAATACCATGCTGGATGAAAGCATTCCTTTAACTACCAATGAGTTCGATGAATGGGGAAATCCGAAACAAAAAGCCGCATACGATTATATGAAAAGTTATTCGCCATATGAAAACGTGGAGAAAAAAGCATATCCAAACATGCTGGTTACTACGGGTTTGCACGATAGCCAGGTACAGTATTTCGAACCGGCAAAATGGGTAGCTAAATTAAGGGCTACCAAAACCGATAAAAATATTTTATTGCTTAAAACCAATATGGAATTTGGTCATGGTGGGGCCTCAGGCCGATTCGATTATTTAAAAGATGTTTCATTACGGTGGGCATTTTTATTCTCCCTTGAGGGAATAACTAAATAATTTTAGTTGCTTTGTCATGCTGAGCTTGTCGAACAACATTTCGATCGCGTTTCGACAGGCTCAACATGACAATCTATTTTCATCCAAATTATTCTAAATCCATAATGAACACCAAACTAAAAACACTCCAGATTATTCACCTTGCTTTATGCTCAGGTGTTTTTCTTTTTGCATTGGTAACCATTTTCCTCAACCGCGAAATGATGTTCTTTGATGCCAATCCCAAAACCACTTCGCCTTTTAATCCAATATTTCCGATTATGGGACTGATTACCATTTCGGCAAGCATCTTTTTTCACAGAAACTTAATGGCAAAAATCGATAAAAATGCTAATGTAGACACAAAGATCAATATGTATCAAAGTGCATTTATCATTAGCGCGGCAATGCTTGAGGGCGGTGCGCTCTTCAACATTGTTGGCTTTTTTATTACCCATAATTCGTTTTTTTTGATCTTCGGCATAGCTAATTTCATTTTTTTGGTGCTCAAAAGGCCAACTAAGGATAAATTGATTTCCGCTTTACAATTGCAATACCCAGATACAGAGTCATTGTAAGCAATTAGCCTTATCTTTGCCCCCCAATGGAATACAATGTTCACACTTTGCCAAACGGCATACGCTTATTGCATGTGCCCTCGGCCTCTGCCATATCTCACGCTTGCATCATCGTTAATACCGGATCGCGCGACGAGCCTGAAAACAAGGCTGGCTTAGCCCATTTTATCGAACATCTGATTTTTAAACGGACCGAAAAACGCAGCACCAACCAGATTTTAAATCGTCTAGAGAGTGTTGGCGCAGATTTAAATGCTTATACCACAAAAGAATATACCTGCGTACATGCCTCGTTTCTAAATCCATATCTCGATAGAACTTTAGATCTTTTCAACGATATCCTGTTCCATTCTACCTTTCCGGAAGAAGAAATGGAGAAAGAAAAAAGTGTTATCCTGGATGAGATTTCTTCTTATTTAGATCAACCTGAGGAGGCTATTAACGATGATTTTGAAGATATGCTTTTCGCTGGGCATGCTCTTGGAAATAATATTTTAGGCACAACTGAGTCCGTTCAACAGTTCACACGTGAGGATGTCATTAATTTCAGAAAGGCCAATTACCGCACCAACGAAATTGTGGTCGCTGTTTTGGGTAACTATACCTTAAACAGTGTTGTAAACAAAGGGAGTAAACATTTTGCCGATGTTGAAGAGAACAATCCTGGCAAAATAAGGGTAAAACCAGCTATACTTGCGCAAAGCAATACCACCATTTATAAACCGATTATGCAGGCACATTGCATTTTGGGCACCCAGGCTTATTCTACACACCAATCGCAAAAAGTGCCTCTGATGTTGTTGAACAATTACTTTGGTGGCAACGGAATGAGTTCTGTTTTGAACCTGCAGATCAGAGAGAAATATGGCATAGCGTACACCATCGAATCTAATTTCTCACCATTAAGCGATACCGGGATCTTTTCTATTTATTTCGGAACGGATAAAGAAAAACAGACCAGGGCACTTTCTTTGATTTTCAAAGAGATCAAAAAACTCAGAGAACATCCTTTAAATGAGTTACAATTACAAAAAGCCAAAAACAAATTTATCGGACAGATTGCTTTAGGAGAAGAAAACAGGATCGGCTTGATCATATCGATGGCCAAAAGCCTGATCGATCACAATAAAATCGATTCTTTGGAAACTGTTTTTGAGAAAATAAATGCGGTTACCACAAAACAAATGGCAGAAGTTACAGATGAAATTTTAGCTATTGATCAACTGAATATCTTTACTTTCTGTCCGATAGAGGAATAATTCTTATTTTTGTTGAAAATTTACTGTCATACTGAGGCACAAAGTATCTCGAACTGATGAGCAGTTCAATTAAATATAGTAGCAAACTGTCAGGATAGCAATAAGATGTTAGCGATTCTTCATTGCATCCAGAATGACAATTTTGCGATTAACAAGCTCAGATTTAGGTCTGAAAAAATATAATACAATGAAATTACCAATAGTAGCTTACGGAGATCCTGTTTTAAAAAAGATAGGAACCGATATCGATAAAGATTATCCAGAATTAAAACAGTTGATCAGTGATATGTTCGACACCATGTATTATGCAAATGGTGTGGGCTTGGCAGCGCCTCAGATCGGCTTACCTATCCGCCTTTTTATTGTAGATACAGGTGAAGATGACGACGGAAACCCCGGCTACAAAAAGGTATTTATCAATGCAGAAATTTTGGAAGAAACAGGGGAGGCCTGGAGTTTTAACGAAGGCTGCTTAAGTATCCCGGATATCCGCGAAAACATTATGCGTAAACCGAATATCAGGATTACCTACTTTGATGAAAACTGGGTAGAACATACAGATGATGTAGATGGAATGCCTGCACGGGTAATTCAGCACGAATACGACCACATTGAAGGTAAGTTATTTACCGATAAAGTAAGTGTACTCCGTAAAACAATGCTGAAAAGTAAACTGGATGCGATTTCGAAAGGGAATATCAAAACAGATTACAAAATGAAGTTTCCGAATAAGAGTAAGAAAAGATAATTTTTGATGGAAAATGTTAGAGGGAAAATGGAAGCGTTTTCCCTTTTCATTTAAGGCCCACCCTCATTAATTTCCCTCTTGCTTTCTCCTGAACTTGTTTCAGGAGCTTAATAAGCGTAGATTTCTCCCGCCTGTACGGCCAGGTATTCTGCTGCGCTTCAGTCGAAATGACGACACATGAATTAAATTTTAAACAGTTATTGTATGCAGTGGCCCCAGGACTAAAGACTCTGAACTCAAGACTCCCGACTAATTCGTCCGGCTCTTATCTCCGTCAAAAATCTGCTGCATCAGCTTGCCCCAGGCGAAAGGATTAAGTAGGGGATTGGTTTGCACCATGTTTTTATTGATCATCCGATCGAAATTATAGCGATAATTCTGGCTGCCAATTTCCTGCCCATCACGCGGCAACGTTTGGATCAAGCCATCAATTGATGATCGTGAAAGGTTCTTTTTGGCAATGGCCATATCATCATCCGCCAGTTTCATCGACAAAAATTCGCGGGTAAATTCTTCAGTTGTGGCCCAGGGGAAAACACGCACCGATGGTAAATCGATCACATTGGCTTTCAACTTAACCATAATGGTGTATTTACTATCCGGAGTGCTTTCAGGAATTACAGTAGAAAACTTTTTGTAACCAATGGCGGTAAATAAAATGGTATCGCCAGGATTTACAATAAAGGTAAAATACCCCCTATAATCGGCGCCAACCCTTTTGCTCTTTGCAGAAAGATTGGTGATGGTAACATAAGGAATCACATTTGAACTATCGATATCGGTAATGATCCCAGAAAATTGGATAAGTTTATCCTGTGCCGGTTTTTGTTGTGCAAAAGCGGTTACAGAAAAAATAAGGCAAATTAGGGCAACACAATATCTCATTAAGACAAAAGTAATTTTATTAATAAAACTTCCTTGTTAAATAGTGTTAAAGCTTACTCTTGCTCCACCATGTTTATGGCAACTACCGAAGTAATCTGCGGAACAGCTTTCATAATTGCCTGTTCGATGCCCGATTTCATCGTCATGAAACTCATTGGACAAGAACCACAGCTGCCTAAAAGTTTAAGTTTTACCGTTCCTTCTGATGTAATTTCTTCAACAGAAACATCACCTCCATCAGCCTTTAAATACGGCCTGATAGTTTCCAATGCCTGTTCTACTTGTTCTGTTAAATTCATTATGTATATTTTAATTTATAAAAATAGTAATTTTTTAGCAATTCACCATTTGTGCATTATTGATGGATATCTGTTGTGCAATTTTACTTGCAATATCACCAAAAATAACATCCAGCAAAGGATTTTGGTTCAAAGCTACTGGTTTTCCGTTATCCCCTGCTTCCGAAATGCTTTGTACAATCGGAATTTCCCCTAAAAATGGCACATCAAAACGTTCTGCCAATGTAGTGCCCCCGCCTTTTCCGAAGATATAGTATTTATTTTCCGGCAATTCTGCAGGTGTAAAATACGACATGTTTTCAATAACACCTAAAATTGGGATATTAATTCCCGGCATCCTGAACATGGCTAAACCCTTGTGCGTATCGGCCAGGGCAACCTGCTGAGGTGTAGTTACCACAACTGCCCCCGAAATCGGGAAACTTTGCGTAATGGTAATATGGATATCGCCAGTTCCCGGTGGAAGATCTACGATCAGATAATCAAGTTCTCCCCAGTTGGTATCGTTAAACAATTGTTTTACCGCGTTTGAAGCCATTGGTCCACGCCACGGCACTGGCTGCCCGGGATCGGCAAAAAAACCTAAAGACAATAATTTGATCCCGTACTTTTCGATTGGCAAAATTTTGGTTTTACCATCTTCGGTTTCTTCAGCACCTGGTTTCGCATCTACCAGATCGAACATGGTTGGTACCGACGGGCCATAAATATCAGCATCGATCAGGCCAACTTTTGCACCATCTTTAGCCAATACAACTGCCAGATTACTCGCTACAGTAGATTTACCCACGCCACCTTTTCCAGATGAAACCAAAATGATGTTTTTGATGTTATCTAGTGACGATGAGTTAGTTGGTTGAGTAACCCTCGACGTCACATTGATGATTACTTCTGCCGCTGGAGATACAAAATGTTTGATTGCATTTGTACAGGCATTTTTTAGCATGTCTTTCATCGGACATGCAGGCGTAGTAAGTTCTAATGTAAAGTTGACCTGGTTATCCGTGATCTGTAAATCTTTAATCATGTTTAAAGTAACCAGATCTTTTTTAAGATCGGGATCTTCGACATTTTTAAGCGCATCTAAAACTTGTAGCGGGCTAATCTGCATGGTATTCATTTAAATTCAAAATTAACAAAACATAGCCATAAATACTTTTATTTAGGCTTTTTAACTGTAATTTTAACACGAAATAAACATTTAATTGTTACGTTTAAGCAATTAACCATTTTAACGACTATATGCGAATACCAAAAATTAAGATCCCCAAAAAATATTTAAAAATCGGAGCCTGGGTTTTAGGTGTTTTTTTTGTTGTTTGTATTGCATTAGGTGCGGTTGCCTATAGCAAAAGGGAGGCACTTCTTAAAAAAATGGTGGCCAAGGCCATTGCCAAGGCCGACAAGGATTATGGCCTGGAAGTTAAGATCGGATCGGCTGGGTTTACTGGGCTAAGTACTGTAAAAATGACCCATATTTCTGTGGTTCCAAAAGACAGGGACACACTTTCCAACATTGGCGAACTCAGTGTGGGCGTAAAACTTTTCCCGCTGATTTTTGGAAATGTAAAATTATCAGAAGTAAAACTGAATGATGGTTTTGTAAGTGTGGTGCTTAAAGACTCGACCACAAACATCGATTTTATCTTAAAAAGAAAGAAAAAAGACAGTACAGAAAATAAGGGTAAAGTTAATTTATCAGAAATAGCCAGCAATATATTAAATCAGGTTTTATATAAAATACCGGATGACATGGATGTTCAAAACATGGTTTTCAAATTAAATGATCATGATACAGCCAAACTGAGTTTTGCAACCATGGCTACAATTGATGGCGGCGATCTGAAATCGGCGATAAATGTAAACAATGGCGAGTCTACCTGGCATGTGGATGGCTATGTGAACCCGGGACGTAAAGAACTACGTTTTACCGCCTATGCTGATGGGAAAAAACTCGAGCTGCCCTATTTAAACAACAAGCTTCATGCAAAAATCAGCTTTGATACCTTGCAAACCGAGCTTAAAAATGCAAAATATAGTGGTGATGATTATAAGATTTCGGGCTCCTGGGCGGTAAAAAACATGTTGATTAACCAGCCCCGGATTGCTTCAAATGATATCATTGTACAAAGGGCAAAACTTGATGCAGATATTTTGGTTGGTCCAAATTACATTGCCTTAGATAGTACATCAACAGCCTATCTAAAAAATGCACAGATCCATCCTTATGTTAAATATACTTTAGGGAAGAATAAAATATATGAGTTAAAACTAAATGCCGAAGAACAAGACGCTCAAGGTGTTCTGGATGCTTTTCCACAAGGTCTTTTCGAATCTTTGGAGGGACTAAAAGTGCAGGGCAAAGTTAAATATAGCCTTAATTTTTATTTAGACACGAAGATACCCGATAGCGTTCGTTTTAATTCTACATTGACACCTGTTGATTTTAAAATTGTACAATGGGGCAAAACGAATTTGCAGAAAATCAACAGCCCTTTCGTTTACACGCCTTACGAGTATGGCAAACCGATGCGCGATATCACTATTGGCCCGTCAAACCCGAACTTTACACCACTATCTGCTATTTCCAAAAACTTTATCAACGCGGTTTTAACAGCAGAAGACCCGTCATTTTTTACACATAATGGTTTTGTTGAAGAGTCGATCCGTAAATCAATCGCTGTAAACTTTAAAGAAAAGAAATTTAAACGTGGTGGAAGCACCATCAGCATGCAGCTGGTTAAAAACGTGTATTTAAGCCGCCAAAAGACCTTAGCCCGTAAAGCAGAAGAGATATTAATTGTTTGGCTTATTGAGCATAACCACCTGATAAGCAAGCAAAGAATGCTTGAAGTATATTTCAATATTATGGAACTGGGCCAAAATATCTATGGAATAGGAGAGGCCTCCAGGTATTATTTTGGAAAACAGCCCGCCGATTTAACCATTGGCGATGGATTGTTTCTGGCTAGCATCGTTCCTAAACCAAAGGCATCAATGTATAAATTCATGGCCGATGGAAGTTTAAAACCGTATATGTTCAACTACTTCAGGTTTATGGGTAATATTATGGCCAGAAGAGGTTTAGTGCCCGGCGATACTTCGGGTTACGGTTTCTATAATGTTCGTTTAAGAGAGGGCTTACGCCAGTATTTAGCCCCTGATACCGCTGTTGTTGACACCTCTGCTTTTGACGATGATGAAGACGGCTTGCCGGTTGTAATTGTACACGATAAAAACAAAAGTTTCTTCGATCGTCTTTTTGGTGGCGGATCTAAAAAAGATACATCAGGCAAACCGGCAACCAGTCCGGCAGACACCACTAAAACCAAAAAACAATTGAGGCAGGAACGCAGGGAAGAACGAAGAAGACAAAAGGAATTGGAAAAAGCTCAGCAGTAGTCAGTTTACAGTTAGCCATTGCCAGTTTGCAGTTCTTCGTTAATCCCAGCAATTAACCAGCATTACAACAAACCATTTAACAGCAGCATGCACAAAATAAAGGTAGAGGATAAAGAGTTCGAAATATTTTTAGAGAATGATACTTTAAACAAAAGGATCCGTTTGCTGGGCATCCAGATCAATGTTGATTATGAAGGGAAATGCCCGTTATTTATTGGTATACTCAATGGAAGTTTTTTATTTATGGCCGATCTGATCAAGGAAGTTGATTTACCCTGCGAAGTTGCTTTTATGCGCGTAGCTTCTTATGAAGGAACCTCAAGCTCCGGAAACGTAAAAGAATTAATTGGCTTGCCCGAAAATATCGAAGGAAGGGATATTATTGTTGTGGAAGATATTGTAGATACCGGCCTAACTTTAACGCATATTTTAAAAACGATCAAGGAAAAAAATCCGGCATCCGTTAAAATAGCTTCACTTTTGCTTAAACCCAGTGCTTTAAAATACGAAATTAAGGAACTGGAATATGTTGGTTTTGAAATACCTAATGAGTTTGTTGTTGGCTACGGACTGGATTACAATGGCCTGGGCAGAAACTTAACCGATATTTACAGAGCAAGTGAGGCATAATTTTTAGATTGGATTAATTTATTTTTCGCACCTTTGCCCAATAATTCCGAACACAATGACCATACATAAAGAAGGCTACACTACCATTGCCTTAAGCATATTGTTTATTTTCGTGATCAACGCAGTAGTGGATTACAAATATCACGACATCACCTGGCTACGCTGGTTTATTTATATCTTTTCAGCCGCCTTATTTATTATTGTTCTGCAGTTTTTCCGCAATCCGAGCCGCAGCTTTTCTGCTGGAGAAAACCTGGTTATCTGCCCGGCGGATGGTAAAGTGGTGGTAATCGAGGAAACAGAAGAAGGAGAATATTTTAAAGACAAACGTTTACAGGTTTCGATTTTTATGTCGCCGGTAAATGTGCACATCAACCGCAACCCGATTTCGGGGGTGGTAAAATTCTTTAAATACCATCCTGGAAAATACCTTGCTGCCTGGAATCCAAAATCATCAACAGAAAACGAACGTACTACCACCGTTGTAGAGCATAAAAATGGTACACCCGTATTGTTCCGTCAAATTGCCGGTGCTTTGGCCCGCAGAATTGTATGGTATGTAAAAGAAGGCGATCAGGTGGTACAAACAGAGCAATTTGGTTTTATTAAATTCGGCTCCAGGGTTGACGTTTTTCTTCCAGTAGGAACAAAGGTTAACGTGGAACTTAATCAGGTGGTAAAAGGTGGAATAACGACCCTGGCTACTTTGAGTTAGAAAAACAATACAAACATATTTAAAAGCCGTTCCGATTTTAAATCGGAACGGCTTTTATATTATAGTGACTTTCAAAAGGATTTGAAAACAAAAGTTGCCAAATAAACCTGATCGAAGCGAGATGCCGATATTTCAATAGGCAGAAGCGGGAGCAGGAACAAACTTCAATAGTACCGCAGCACTAGCTTTCCAAAAAGAAAAACACAACACCAAATTTAATAATATGAGCTTGTGGTTTCGTGAGGGTACAGGCCACGGAATGTGGTTAATCTGTTGCATCATTACCCACCTCTTCTTTATTACCTGCCGGAGCTGGCCTATCGCTGATTAAACGTTGCGTTGGATAAGCAAAATCCGATTTGTTGCGGATCACGATATCCATAATCTCCAGGTTGATTTCCTGTCTGATTTTTAGGAACTCTGAATAGTTAAGTACGGTTACGAAATAGTTCACCTCTACGTTCAGGCCAGAATCGCCAAAACTTTTAAATGAAGCATTACCATCATCGCTCGTACCCCGATGATTGTTGATATAACTTTCAATTTCGGTAATAATTTTTCTGAGTGATTCCGAATTGGTTTCGTAAGTAAGCCCAATGATGAAAGATACCTTACGCGAATTTCTAAGTGAAAGATTCTCCAAAACACCATCAATCATCCCCCTATTGGGAATAGTAGCCATTGTTTTTTCAGATGTTCTGATTCTCGTGCTCCTAAAACCAACCTTTTCAACCGTTCCTTCAACACCATCAACCTTAACTAAATCACCTACTGTAAATGGCTTATCTAAAAAGATCGTAAAAGAGCCTATAAGGTTCTCTAAGCTCTCTTTAGCGGCCAGGGCAATCGCAATACCACCAATACCTAATCCTGTAATCAGGGTTAAAACATTAACCTCGAAAACAAAACCCAGCAGCGTAAAAAAACCGATAAAAATTACAACCGTTTTAAATAATTCCTTTAAAAAGGGCACCAATTGATCGTCGGCTTTATTCTCCGTTAGCGATGCTTTATAGAGCAATACGTGGCTAATGAAGTCGATTATCCTTAAAATAATCCAAAAGATTGACAGGATAATCCCAAACAGAAATATCCGGTCAATGCAATCGCCAATGGTTACCGGGATCAACTCTTTAACCTTGCCAATTAATTTACTATAATGGAATACAGCAACTTCCAATGGATGTTTCAGCTGGTTGATGGAAAGATAAAGCGTGGTTAGCAGGATAAAAACCTCGATCGGTTTTACCAATAGGGCAACGAAAGCATCGTTATGAGATTGGTTCGAAAAATTTCTGAATAGTTTAAACAGCAACTTGCTTAATAGCTTAGAAACAATATTCTTAAAAACTAAGCCTAAAAAAAGTATGCCCCCGAAGAGGAAATAGGCCTTTACGGTGTTGCCCCAAAAAGTTTGGTCGAAAAAAGCAGAATCTAACATTTAACAAAGGTATAAACAAAAAAACCTCCACGAAATTAATCGTGAAGGCTATATCTTATAATAAAGAGTATTATTTTCTCAAAGATTTGATACGAGCAGCTTTACCAGTTAAAGCACGTAAATAGAACAATTTCGCTCTACGAACTTTACCATAGCTATTCACTTCTACTTTCTCAATGTTTGGAGAATTAAAAGGGAAAATACGCTCAACACCAATACCGTTGCTCATTTTACGAACTGTGAAAGTTTCGTTAGCACCAGCACTGTTACGTTGTATCACAACACCTTGGTAAATTTGGATACGTTCCTTATTACCTTCGCGAATTTTATAGTGCACGCTCACTGTATCGCCAGACTTGAACGCAGGAAAATCTTTTTTCGCGATGGCCTGCTCTTCAACAAATTTTACTAAATCCATGATTTTAAGCTATTAAATCGATATTTCATCCCGTGAAAATCGGATTGCAATATTAGGGATTATTTTTGAGAAAAAAAAACCTATTTTAATTTTTTCCACAATCTTTACGAATTCCACATTCGATTGTGTTAAATGCTTCTATTCCAAAAGATCAGGACGGCGGATTTTAGTGCGTTCGAATGCTTGTTCGTGCCGCCACTCGTTCACTTTTGCCTCGTGGCCGCTTAATAAAACATCGGGCACTTTATGTCCACGCCAATCTGCCGGGCGGGTGTAAACTGGCGCATCGAGCAATTCGCCCTGAAAACTATCAGACAGGGCTGAAGTTTCGTCATTTAAAACACCAGGGATCAGACGCACAACAGCATCAACCACGATCGCCGCAGGAAGCTCTCCACCGCTTAAAACATAATCACCAACAGATATCTCCCTGGTAACAAAGATATCGCGTATACGCTGATCTATGCCCTTGTAGTGGCCACATAGAATGATGATGTTCTGTTTAATGGAAAGTTCGTTTGCGGTACTTTGATTTAAAGTAACACCATCAGGGCTCATAAAAATAATTTCATCGTATTCGCGCTCCGCCTGAAGTTTTTCAATACAGGCTGCAAAGGGCTCAATACTCATTACCATCCCACTGCCACCACCATATTGATAATCGTCTACACTTTTTTGCTTATTGGTGGCGTAATCCCGAAGGTTATGCACCACAATTTCGGCAATGCCCTTTTTTTGTGCTCGCTGCAAAATAGAATGGGCAAACGGACTCTCTAATAAAGCGGGCAGAACTGTTATAATATCGAAACGCATGGCGCAAAGGTAAGGCTTTAGTCGGAAGTCTTTAGCCTGATTCGAATTTTGATGCTGTTAAGTTGTCCATTGATCATGTACAACAGCAACTAAATAATAATTATCTTGATATTTTTTAAAAACAAACCTCAAACTGGTCCAGTCTAACCCCTTATATTTCTCATCGAAACCTTTAAAATAACGTTCCGTAAAATGGAGCTGAGGGTAACTTTCCTTTAAATTATTGATGGTATTGCCCTGACCGATCAAATCATCATAACTCTTCTTTTCCGCATTTAAATAATCGGCATTGTAGATAAACCGTTCAATGTAAGGCTTAACCTTCATTTTAATCGCCTCGCCACTTCCATCAAAATGCCCCCAGGTTAAGGTCCAGTTTTTATCGATGGCTTCTAAAAAATCCTTTGCTAAAACATGTTTATGCGTAGGGTCTATAAATCCGTACGGGGAAAATCTGACACCATCAATGGGATGAAAACAGGCCGCAAATACATGGTAATCCTTCTCTTTCAAAGCCTTTAAGGCTTTTAGCTCTATCACCTGAATGGAATCCCTTTGCGTTGTTTTGGGCAGGATTTTTCTGCTCCCGGTTTTATTTTCCGATTGTTTATTTTGATTACAACTTATCAATAGCAATGCCGCGGCAAAAGCAATAAGTGAACGCTTCATAAAACCATAACGAAAAACCATCGAAAAGGTTTATAAAGAACCTTTAATTTTCTAGATAGATATCTAATAAGCCCTCAGGCAAATCCAGGGTTAAGATTTTTTCCTCATCATCGATTTCTACAATAAAATCTTCGTTTAACGGGAAAAGGATTTCGGTATCCTTATAGATTACAGTAGCTACAAACTGTTGCGGATATTCGTTTACTTCTGTTATTTCACCCAGTTCACCAAGCGTCTCATCAATTGCCATGAAACCTTTTAAATCGGTATAGAAGAATTCAGATTCATCGCGCGCCGGCATCTGGGCAATGGGAAGGTAGAGTTTCTTTTTTAATAAAGGCTGTACTTTATCGATATGATCGGCATCATCAAAATTAAAGTAACCAGTTTTATTGACCTGCAGTTTTGCCGATGCCACGAAGTAGGGCACCAGTTTGCCGTTCATATCCGCATAAACCACATCAAATTCGAGTTTTTCATATTCATCGAATTCAAAAAATACCTGAACTTCTCCCTTTAAACCTCTCGTTTTGGTAACGTAACCTATGTAAAATGCTTCTTCGTGTTTCATAACTACCCCTAAATCCCCTAAAGGGGACTTTTTAACACCCCCCTTTAGGGGCAGGGGATATTAAAAAAATAGCGTTCCGAATTTCGGAACGCTATTTTATGAGACAAAATAATTAAAATTATTCTGCTCCTTCTTCTTTAGTAGCTTCTGCTGCAGGAGTTTCTTCAGTTGCTTCAGCTTCAACAGCCGGTGCTTCTTCAGTAGCCTCTTCTTCAACAACTTCTTCTGCAACTGGTGCATTTTTAGCTGCGATAGCTGCTGCTTTATCTTCTTTTTTCTTTGCTTCTGCTGCTAAAGCTGCTTTACGGGCATCAGCTTTAGAAGTAGCTAAACCTTCTGATTTACCAGAAATTTTACCTGCTTTAGCATCTAACCAAGCTGCAAATTTTTCATCTGCCTGTTCTTGAGTTAAAGCACCTTTTTTAACACCACCTTCTAAATGTTTTTTGTACAAAACACCTTTGTAAGAAAGGATAGCGCGGGCAGTATCAGTTGGTTGTGCACCACTGTTAACCCAAGCTAAAGTTTTTTCGAAGTTAATTTCGATGGTAGCAGGATTGGTGTTTGGGTTGTAAGAACCTAAACGCTCAATAAATTTACCATCACGTGGAGAGCGGGAATCTGCTACCACAACGTGGAAAAAAGGTTTCCCTTTTTTACCGAATCTTTGCAATCTGATTTTAGTTGCCATTGTCTTTTGTATTTATGTATTCAACATAGTTCCCGGAGCTTCATGCTGCGGGGCTGCAAAGATAACTAAAATACTGTAAATTAAAAACATAGTTTAATTTCTTTGTTTTCAGGATATTTGCGCCAAAATATTTGCAGATACAAAATGGAAAGAATTGCGATTGATATGGACGAGGTGATTGCCGACGCCGTTGGAAAATTCATTAAACTATATAACCGGGATTTTAATGTTCCGCTTGATTTAAAGATCGATGCCGGAAACGAGATTTACCACCACGTTCCACAGGATGTGAATCAAAAATGGTTCGAATATATTAATGAACCTGGTTTTTTCCGCGATCTTGAGGTAATTGAAGACAGTCAGCGGGTGATTAAAGCCTTACAGGAAAAATATGATGTTTATATTGTTTCAGCCGCAATGGAATTCCGCAATTCATTGGTCGATAAATACGATTGGATGGCAGAACATTTTCCTTTCGTCGATTGGCAGCATATCATGTTCTGCGGAAATAAAATAGTAAATGTCGACATCATTATTGATGACCGCACCAAAAACTTTATGAATTTTGCTGGGAGACCTTTATTATTTACCTCTCCACACAACTTGTTGATTACGGAATATGAGCGTGTAAATACCTGGGAAGAGGTTGCTGGATTATTGCTATAAATTATTCATAAAGCAACAACAAATATCTTAATGGTTTCCAAAAAGAGTTGTCAACTTGCCAGCGAAATGGCTATTAAAGTTGACAACTCAAATCTGTGGAATCTTTTAGCAGGTGTAATCATTTCTAAAAATTAAATTCACCAACTAAATTACCCCCATTACTGCCCGCCGCGAGCGGCAATACAATCACTTTTCTCTGTTGTTTACCTGTTGCATATCGGGTGTAAATCTCCGCGGTTACCGTTGTTGGTCCACTGATGTTGATCTGCCTGTCACCATAATAGTTTACCTCAATTTTATATTTCCCCTTTATCGCTTTTTTAATCATAAACTGCTCCGGGCCATAGCCCGAAGTAAAGTCATTACTGATCCTGCCACCAATTTTTGTTCTGGAATTTCCATAATATCCTTTTTCACCTGTAGGATCAGTCAACCATAAGTCGATATCCGTATCATTTTTATTCCAGTTGAGCACTACACGCACATCAACAGGCAAAGGCTGGATCAAACGTTTGTCAATCTCTTTCGTACTCAGGCTATTGCCGTGCTTCGCGATGAGATTATTTATTTCGGATATTACAATCTCTTCAATCCCCTGGTCTCTATCCGCAATCTGACTGTTGTAACTTTGGGTAAGCACCTGATATAAATTATCCAGTGCAGCCTGGTATTGACCATTGTCTGCCAAGGCTAAAGCATAATCACGGTAACTTTGCGCATCCATTGGCCGCCATTGCAAAACTTTATGAGTGATAAAAATCTCATCCTTATAATTACCCGTTTGTTTCAATTTATAGGCCAGTGTTTTATAAAGATCGGCATTCTCCAGATCCATATCGGCAATATTGCTTAAAATAGTTAATGCGCGAACACTGTCTTTCTGCTGATAAAACCAATTGGCTACGTCAAAATAAAACATAGGCGTTGAAATATATTTAGATCGCATTTTTAAATAAGATTGGTATGCACTATCCGGCTTTCCTACCAGACTTTTCATATAATCTTTATCACTTTTAAATTCCGGGATAATAATTGCGGGTTGTTTAGGCGGTGCTGATGGTGGCATTCGCATGGCATCTACCCGAACACCTGCAACCCTGCCTTCAAGAGCACCACTTGAAACATTTCCCCTAATGGTTGTCACAGATCCTGTAATGGATTTCTTTTGCTGCGCCGCATAGCCCACAACCACCACATCATTTAATTGATTTGTTTCTTTATCCCTACTGGCAGCTCCGGTAGGCGGGGCAAGCCTTACAGCCTGTGGCGTGGGAGGAACCATCACCTCTGCTGCTTTTGCAACTTCCACCTCCCGTCTCCTTCTTTCGCCTGTTGGCGTTGGGAATACGATATCAGCTGTAGGATCTCCTTTTACATCTCTTTGACCAGGATCGGGATATTTTTCCTTTTTCTTTTCTGGTTCTTTGTAATAAAAATCAGTGTTCCACCAGGTTTTTAACTCCTTTGTCATGGCTACCGCAGCATTGATCAGATCCTGTTTCTGTTCTAAAATAGCTGCCCTTCGCTGTTTTAAAACCGCATTATAGGCCTGCTGCAGTTCAACAGGGGGTACAATGTCATACCGCAAATAATCATCAAGGTTTTCTAAAACGATCAGACTGGTATTGCGCGTAACAATACCAAACTGTTTGCTAAGAGCACTAATGTCATCCTTATTATCTTCGTATTGAATATCCATTTCGGCAATTTTCTTTTGTGCCCACACCCGGCTCACATCAATGCTGCTTAAGGTGTGCTCTGTTGCATTTAAAAGGACAACCTGTTCAGAAACTACAGTATTCCCAAAGCCGAATTGCAAAGTAAATTCAGTATTAAATTCATTCATAATACCGGCTAGCGAAAAATGCCCGTTTACGTTTACCTTCATCGATGGATAAGTTTGCCGTACACTACTCCCGTTTTTAATTCCTAAAAACTGAAGATTTTGCTGGTTCAATTGCTTAAATGCGTCGCTAACTGAAATGGAATTCAGGTTTATAAATTGTCCCCCCGTTTTCATACTAACGAATTTCAAGGTACTATAATCTGCCTTGAGTGCGGTGTTAATGCAATGAACAGGTTTATTTAATCCTACCGTATTTTTACCAAATGTGGATAGTCCGTCACTAAATAAAATATATTCCTCTGCCTGGAAAGATTTTGCTTGGATGGCACCGAAATTTGTACCGCCATCATAGACTAAATTTTTCAGTTTATCTTTTAGTGCCTCCCAGTTACCATTAGTGATTATAAAGGTTCCTGCGTTTTTAAAGCCGTTATTAACCAAGCCCAGCTGTATGGTTAAATTTTGTTTTCGTTTAACAATTAAATCCAGAAGCTCGATTTCTTTTTCGGTATTTCGTTGAAGACCGCTTAATGATACATCCCAGATTAAACCAATTTGGTTCGCCCATTGCTTTTGACGGCTTTCTGTCTTGGGGAAAACATTCACCAGAAAATAATAGCCTGATGAGGCTTTTTGCATCTGTACTTCGGGTAAATTGCTCCTTTTCGGGAGGTTAATCGTGAGACCATTTTTTGGCTGGTAATTGCTTTTATTGATTTCGCCCACATAGGTGTTTCCGTTGGCTTTTAAATCAAAGCTACCATCGGGCTGTTCGCCTAGCTCTGGTTTTATGATACTTTCAAACACTGTGGTCTTTAAGCTAAAGTTTTCAATGGCTTGATTATAATCTAAAGGCAAATGGTACTTTAGCACATGCTCATTGGTAAAGCCAAGTTCTTCTTCATAGCCTACAATTATGGTTCTGCTGCCATTGGCCGGTAATGGATAAATTCTGGTCCGGAAGTTATTTCCCTCTACTTTTTCCAATAAACCAGGGTCAACCCTCCGCCGCTCAATGCTCTCAAAAACTTCGGTCGCCTTTGCTTTTTCTACCGGAACAGCCTCACGCATTTTGCCGTTTATATCCAAAGCATAACGGCTAACGCTTACCCCTTCTGGCATCGGGAATGTGAGTTCGCCCTCCAAAATGCGGTTGCTGTTGTTATGGAAGGTCATTGTCATTACCGTTGTGGCTATGTTTCCGGTGATCTGCACATCAATAGCTAGCTTTTTAAGCTTAACTGCATCTTTTTGTTCGCTGGTTTCGGCCTGTTGTACCTTTAATACAGGCATCTGCGCATTCACAAAAAAAACTACCAAAAATAATGGGAGGACGAGTAAGGTTTTAGATGGTCTCATAACTGTGATTTTAAATAGTGATGCAAAAGCCCTGGCGATTACATAAATTTATTTTCAGAAGACTATTATTCCGCCCATTTCAGAAATCCAAAAGCACCGTTGAATTCCTTAAAATGAACTTATCTGAGAAAATGTAACATTTTCCAAAAAAAATGTTCTAATGATTAAAACTGAACTATGTTAGTAACTACTACGCCTTCGGTTGAGGGCAGAAAAATTGTAAAATATATAGGTCTTGTTACCGGAGAAACCATTATTGGCGCGAATATTTTTAAGGATTTATTTGCAGGGATAACAGATATAGTAGGGGGCAGATCAAGCTCCTATGAACGTGTTTTGAGAGAAGGAAAAGACACAGCGGTTAACGAAATGCAGCAGTATGCCGCCGCCTTAGGTGCTAATGCGATTGTTGGTGTAGATTTAGATTATGAAACTGTAGGCAGTGGCGGCAGTATGTTAATGGTGAGTGCCAATGGAACCGCTGTCATTTTAGAAGATTAAGAAATTGCTTATTGCGAAAACTAAGCAAAAACAAGAAAGTCTTTCCGGTGCGGGAAAGACTTTTCTTTTATACTCTATTTTCGATTAAAACGAAAGGATATCGATTAGTTTTAACCATTTAGCACTTACTTTTTCTGCATTGATGTGTTTAATGGCGTGATCAAAAGGAGTAAAAACAATCTCACGGTTAATCTGACCGGCCATTACACCACTTTCGCCATTAATTAACCCTTCTACCGCGGCAACACCCAGGCGACTTGCCAGCACGCGATCCATACAGGTAGGTTTTCCTCCACGTTGAATATGTCCTAAAACGGAGACCTTCGTATCGTAATGTGGGTATTTTTCCTGAAGAATTTCGCCAACTTTAAATGCCCCGCCAGTATCATCACCTTCGGCAACGATAATGATTTTCGAAGCCTTGTCTTTACGGCTATGCTCCAGTTTATGCAAAATATCGTCTGCATTCATATTGGCTTCAGGGATCATGATGGCTTCTGCACCCACACCAATTCCACTTCTTAAAGCAATTAAGCCAGAGTCGCGCCCCATTACCTCTACAATGAAGAGCCTGTCGTGCGATTCAGCAGTATCTCTGATCCGGTCTACCGCATCAATAACGGTATTAATGGCTGAATCATATCCGATCGTAAAATCAGTCCCGGCCAAATCGTTGTCAATGGTGCCTGGTAAACCCACAATTGGAAAATCGAACTCTTTTGAAAAAATATTGGCACCGGTAAACGTTCCGTCGCCACCAATTACGATCAGCGCATCAATATCCAGTGCTTTTAGATTTTCGTAAGCTGTTTTTCGACCTTCAGCGGTCCTGAAAGCTTCACTACGTGCCGTTTTTAAAATGGTGCCTCCACGCTGAATGATGTTCGCTACAGATTTACGGTCCATGGGGATATAATCATTGTTAATCAGCCCTTCGTAGCCACGTATAAACCCGGTTACTTCAATATCATAATAAATAGAACCCCTAACTACGGCTCTGATTGCAGCGTTCATGCCTGGCGAATCGCCACCAGAGGTTAAAACACCAATATTCTTAATCTTATTCATTTGTTTGTTTCTTGGCAAATTCTGAAAGTCCCTTATCCAGATATTGCAAATATTTATCTATATCAAATTCTACTCCGATAGGAGGAGAAACTAATTCTTTTTCATCAGTACCCAAAAGTACATAATATGGTTGCGAAATGGTATTAAATCTTTCGGCCTGTAAATGTTTAAATTTTTTACCAACCGTATTTACCCTGGTACTCAAAATTTTAGAGTCAAATTGTTCGCCAGCTGGCAGATCTGTTTTATCATCAGTGTAAAGCGATACAACAATATAATCTTCTTTTAACTTTTTAAGCACCCTTGGGTCAGACCAGACCCTGGCTTCCATTTCGCGGCAATTTACACAGCCATGCCCTGTAAAGTCAAGAAATAACGGTTTTTTTACTTCTTTGGCATAAGCCAGTGCTTCCTGGTAGTCAAAAAAACCATCAATATTGTGTGGAATATGCAGGAATTCTGAATATTTACGTTTTACATGGCTAGGAGCTGCAGCCTGGCTTGAACCACCACCAGCATCTTGTCCGATTATAAAATCCTGTGTAGATAAAGGTGGAACCAATGCGCTTACACCTTTCAGAGGCGCTCCCCACAAACCTGGAATTAAATAAATGGCAAATACAAAAGTTGCGGTTGCAATAAATAACCTCGGTACCGAAACATAAGGAAGATCGCTATCGTGTGAGAATTTAATTTTCCCTAACAAGTAAACACCCAGGATTAATGCAAGTACAATCCAGATGGCCAAGAAAATCTCTCTGTCCAATATTCCCCAGTGGTAAGCCAAATCAGCTGTAGAAAGGAATTTTAATGATAAACCCAACTCTAAAAAGCCAAGAAAAACTTTAATGGAGTTTAACCATCCTCCCGATTTTGGCAATCCCGTCATTAAACTAGGGAAAATGGCAAACATGGTAAAAATTATGGCTAGCGATAAAGAGAACCCGAACATCACCACCACTGGTGTCAGTAAATCGGTGTTAATGGCAACCAACGATGTTCCGATCAGCGGACCAGTACACGAAAAGGAAACAACTGCTAAAGTTGCCGCCATAAAAAATATACCACTTAAGCCTTTAGCATCCGATTTCGCATCAAGTTTATTTACAAAAGAACTGGGTAACGTGATCTCGAAAGCACCTAAAAAAGATACCCCAAAAACAATGAGTATAAGAAAGATGAAGATATTAAAAAACCCATCCGTTGAGATTTCATTTAAAGCACTTGCACCCCAGATTAATGTGATAATTACACCTAAACCTACATAGATGACTATAATCGATAAGCCATAAATAATTGCACTCCTGATCCCTTTTGCCCTACTTTCAGCCCTTTTGGTAAAAAAACCAACCGTAAGCGGAACCATAGGAAAAATACATGGAAGGAAAAAAGCAGCAATACCCGCCAAAAGACCTAGACCAAAAGTTACCCAAAGCGATTGTTTTGGAGCAGCGCTAGCAGTTAATGCCGTTTTTTCTATTTTGGCAGTATCTTTTTTTATCGAATCTTTCACCTTACTATTTGCTGCACTATCCTGTGCAGAACCTACTTCGGTAAAAACAATATCATCGGGAGGGGCGGTTGTGGTGGTATCCTGAGTTACAAAGGCGTAACTCCTAACAGCAGGCAATGCAATAAACATTATAGCCATTAATAACAATAATAAAACCTTTTTCATTTGTGTGTGTGTGTTTGAAACCGTGAAATTAAGAATAATTTTATAAAGAGCTTTTTATAAGGCCATTTAGCATATAGATTTTACTTTAAACAGAAACAGTCCCAAGAATTTAAACTTTGGGACTGCTTTCTAAATATTTTGATGATGATTATTTAACCGGGACGCTAAACTCAACTTCTTCCGGGGGAAGACATTGTTTATCGTTACAGACCATAAACTCAACCTTGCCCTTAACAGCTGTTGTTCCCTTATTCAATTTTACCTTTTGTTGAAAAATAACTGCCTTTTCAAAATAACTTACATTCATTTTGAAAGTGCTTTCATATTTTACGATTGCTTTTGGCTCAACTGTTTTGCCAACCAGGCTAAAATCTTTAGAAGGAGCAAAGGTAAACGTAGTTTTTACCGGACCGCCATCTTTTACATTTTGAGAATAAATATGCCATCTATCTTCGATCGTTGCCTTTAAATAAATAATGGCTTCATCTTTACTGATTTTTTTTGCAGAATAAGCCCAGGTAACCGGCTTTTCGATTTGAGCAAATGCACCGGCGATAGTAAAAAGTACCATCGAAAGTACTAAGGTGATTTTTTTCATTGTGTGTTATTTTGTGTGTGTAAATTCTATTTCTTTAAAGTTGAAGCTTTTTAAACCCCCGTTTGTATCAACAGTTAACCTACCACTGTCTTCAACTCCTTTAATCTTACCCTCAAAAACCTTTCCATCTTGTTTATATAACGCTGGAATGTTGAAGTTATAAAGCCTTGCAAGGTAATCATTTTGTAAAATACTATATTTACCCGCTTTCAAAATTAAGTAGTATTTCTCCATAAATATGAATATTTTCACCATAATATCCATTAAAAGCACATCTTTTTGTAAAATTTGAATGACGGAAGTGGCCCTCTGACTGATGCTCTCCGAAAATTCGGATTGATTTACATTCAATCCAATGCCAATTACTGATGATTTTATCGAGCTGCCTGTCAGTGTATTTTCGATTAATATGCCTCCTAATTTCTTGTCCAGGTAATACATATCATTAGGCCATTTTATCTTTATTCCTTCTGGTACAAAACAAGATAAGGCATCGCTAACGGCCAAACTAACCGCTATATTCAGGTAAAACTGCTTATTTAAAGGTAAAAAGGAGGGCCTTAAATAAATGCTGGTGCTGATATTTTTGCCTGCCTCCGTTTGCCAAACGCTTTCTTGTTGACCTCTTCCTGCAAACTGATTATCTGCCATAATTACAGTCCCTTCGGCTAATGGCTCGGATTTTGACACCAAATCTTTTAAAAAGTTATTGGTAGAATCAACCTCTTTTAATTTGATTAAATTTTGACCAACAAATAGTGTCGAAAAAGTGTTATTTTGCAAGTGTTGAATTTATAATATTGTAATTCCAAAATTAAAGCATTTTAATGGTAAAAAAGAAAATAGTAGCCCTTTCTACATACCTTTCTGAGTTAGCCGTACACGGCATCCAGGAAAAAAAAGGAGAAGATATAGTGCGGTTAGATCTTAGAAATATTCATACTTCAGTAGCAGATTACTTTATTATTGCGAGTGCCACCTCTGGCACCCAGGTAAAAGCTATTGCCGACAGTGTAGAAAAAGAAATATATAAGGCCACCCAGGCCGATCCAAGACATAAGGAAGGTTTCGAATCTGCAGATTGGATTATTCTGGATTATTTTGATGTGGTTGTGCACATTTTTAAAACCGAAAAGCGCCACTTTTATGGCATAGAAGAACTTTGGGGGGATGCAGAAAGCACAAATTATCAGAGCGCATAACCTTTACAACCATTTTGACAAAGACAAATGAACGAAAATCAAAATACCAACGAAAAGCAAGGGAAGAGAATACCTAATATCCCGAAAAAACCACAAAAAGGATCAAAATTCAATATTTTCTGGGTTTACGCAGCCATTATTATAGCCATTATAGCTGCGCAGTTTTTATTTACTACCGACGGCGGCAAGGAGGTTACCTACCAAAAGTTTGAGCAACAAATGTTACTTAAAGGTGATGTTCAGAAAGTTGTTGCCTATAAATCAGACGATTTAGTTAGAGTAGAGGTTTATATTAAAAAAGATAGTTTAGACAAAAAGAAGTTATATGATGCTTATAAAAGCAACAGCACTTTTAACGTAAATAACAGCAATGCCAGTCCTGTGGTATATTTCAATGCCGGAACGATGGATGGGCTTGATAAACAGCTTGCAGATTCGCAAAAAGATTTGCCTGCAACACAACCACGTATTTTAGCAGAAAAAACCAGCCGCAGCAATCCACTGGCAAGCTGGTTCTTAAGCATTATCCTTCCGGTTTTACTTTTAATCGGATTCTGGATTTTCATGATGCGCAGGATGGGCGGTGGCGCAGGTGGTGGCGGTCAGATTTTCAGCATTGGAAAATCAAAAGCAACCTTGTTTGACAAAGAAAGCCAGGTAAACATTACATTTAACGATGTTGCTGGTTTAGAAGAAGCAAAAACAGAGGTAATGGAAATCGTAGATTTCCTTAAAAACCCTAAAAAATATACCGATTTAGGCGGAAAAATCCCGAAAGGTGCTTTACTTGTGGGGTCGCCGGGTACCGGTAAAACCTTATTGGCCAAAGCCGTTGCGGGTGAGGCGCAGGTGCCGTTTTTCTCTTTATCAGGATCTGATTTTGTAGAAATGTTTGTTGGGGTAGGCGCTTCACGTGTTCGCGACTTATTTAAACAAGCTAAAGATAAATCACCTTGTATCATCTTTATTGATGAGATTGATGCCATTGGCCGCGCACGTGGTAAAAATGGGGTAATGGGTGGCAACGATGAGCGCGAAAACACCTTAAATCAACTGTTGGTTGAGATGGATGGATTTGGCACCAACACACATGTTATTATTTTAGCCGCCACCAACCGTGCCGATGTTTTAGATAAGGCGTTATTAAGAGCAGGCAGGTTTGATAGACAGATCTATGTTGATTTACCGGATGTTATCGAACGTAAACAGATTTTCGAAGTCCACATTACACCGCTTAAAAAATCAGAAGAGTTAGATACCGAATTTTTAGCGAAACAAACCCCGGGTTTCTCTGGTGCTGATATCGCTAATGTTTGTAACGAAGCAGCATTAATTGCAGCCCGTAAAAATAAGTCGGCCGTAGATAAACAAGATTTCTTGGATGCGGTAGATAGAATAGTAGGTGGTTTAGAAAAGAAAAATAAAATCATTACACCTAGTGAAAAACGTGCCATCGCCATCCACGAAGCTGGCCACGCAACCGTAAGCTGGTTGTTGGAACATGCAGCACCTTTGGTTAAAGTTACCATTGTTCCACGCGGACAAAGCTTAGGTGCAGCCTGGTATTTACCAGAAGAACGTTTAATCGTTCGTCCACACCAAATGCTTGATGAAATGTGCGCAACAATGGGCGGAAGGGCAGCTGAAAAAGTAATGTTCGATACCATTTCAACCGGTGCGCTTAGCGATTTAGAAAAAGTGAATAAACAAGCCAGGGCTATGGTTACCATTTATGGCCTGAACGAAAAATTAGGAAACATTACTTACTACGATTCGTCAGGTCAGAATGAGTATAACTTCTCTAAACCATATTCAGAAGATACTGCTTTAACCATTGATCAAGAAATTTCGGCACTGATCGAAGGTCAATACCAGAGAGCAATCAGTTTATTGCAGGAAAACAAAGATAAATTGATCCAGTTGGCTGATATCCTGATCGAAAAAGAAGTTTTGTTTAAAGATGATTTAGAAGTGATTTTTGGTAAACGTTTATTCGAAAATCAAAGTGAAAGCGGAACTCCGGGACATATTACTCCGGTAGAAGCATAAATAAATAATTTCTATTATTACATTTGCTACCCTGGTTTAAATAATTAGGGTAGCTTTTTTTTATAATGAAGGATAATACGACAGCGAAGGAACAAATACTAAAAAAGATAAGGAAAGCACTATTAGAAAAGCGTGAAAACCCTTATCCCAATTTAGAGGAGAGCCAATTGTATAAAAAAAATACAGATGAGCTGGAGGTATTATTTGCCGAGCAACTTACTGCCATATCAGGCAATTTTATCTTCTGTGAGGATGGGATCGATTTTTTCGAAAACATGTTACAGCTGGCAGATAAGTTTAAATGGCGTAAAATATATTGCTGGGAGCCAGAACTTCAACAGTTTTTAAGCAAATATGAATTTCCTTTTTACCAGACAGATAAAGACTTTGAACAGGCTGAAGTAGGTATTACACTCTGCGAAGCTTTAATTGCCCGTAACGGCAGCGTAATGGTAAGCAACCAGGGTGCTGCAGGAAGAAGACTGAGTATTTTTCCACATCACCATATTGTAATCGCGAGAACAAGTCAGTTGGTTTTAGATCTTAAAGATGCTTTCTTGCTGTTAAAAAACAAATATGGCAATCAAATTCCATCAATGATCAGTAATATTACCGGCCCAAGCAGAACTGCCGATATCGAAAAAACACTCGTTTTGGGGGCGCATGGCCCTAAGGAGCTCTTTGTGTTTTTGATAGATGATTTTAGTTAGGCTTTCGAAACCTCAAAATTCTATTCGGCAGTTATTGCTGATTTTCTGACAGCTAATTTTTCTTTGATGTCGCCTATAATGTAAGGTGGATCTTTATAGGCTATCTTAAGGTCAACATTACTTATGAGGATGCGTCAATTCAATACCTCCTCGGCAGGACCGGTTTTAATCCTTCATCTTCCAATTTATGATGATCAAAAGCCATATAAATCCCTACATAACGACGATCTTATCCATGGTAATGGTTTCCTCGTTTTAACATTGTAAATATCGACATCCTGAATTCGTCTGTAATTATACCCCAGCTAGAATCTTCTTCAAAATCTTTACTTCTGCCTATCACAAGCCTTTAGGGGCAACCGCAGTTGTAGCGGGCGTATTCACTTTTAGAAACGTGCGATTGGGCATTTACCACCTGTATTATAAACAGGAGCAAGATAATAGTCAGGAAATTCTTCATTTTATGTGGTTTAATTCAGCATAAAAATAACCGGTTATTCAGGCGTTCTATATACCTTTTACTCGGTATTTTTAATGTATGCTTTATACCTTATATTTATGAAATATAGACCCTTAACTTAGCTTTTAATATTATCGCTAATTCGCTCATCCATGAATAAAATTTTCCTGTTAATTGTATTTCTATTCAATCCACTATTGGTGTGTTTTGCCCAGCAGGGCCATCCGATTTTGATCGATACCGCCACAAAATTTAACATTAGCCAACACGGTTATTTTTATGAGGACAAGAATTTAAACCTGAGCATCGATTCTATTATTAAGTATAAACAGGCCAATAAACTCACACCGCTAAAACCGGGCAAAGTTTTTAGTAAAGGTTATACCCAGTCTTATTATTGGGTAGCTTTCGATATCGAAAATACCTTAGATCAATCTGTTCATTTGATGTTTAAAGAGCAGAGTTCGAGCATTAACCAGCTTCAGCTGTTTAAAGTTGATGAAAGTGGAAAAACACATGCTTTAGGCTTAACAGGAGACCACTTCCCTTTTAAACAACGGCCTTACCGCAACAGAAGTTTTATTTACCCCTTGGTGCTTGCGCCTCATGAAAAAGCTACTTTTTATTTGTGGGCCGATAAACGTGGGCAAAATATGTACATGCCAATGTCTATCGGGCGCGATGTTGACATTATTCAGGCTGAAATTCCGCAGCATACCCTTTTTGGATTTTATACGGGGATTTTTGTATTTGCAGTGATCTTTAACCTGTTATTATATGCTTCTGTAAGGGATAATATCCACCTGTACTATGCAATTTACATTTTTTGCACCCTGATCTTTATTCTGGAAGAGGAGGGACTAGCCTTTCAGTGGTTTTATCCGAACCTGCCCGGCCTTCAGGATTACATGCGGTTGATTATGGCTTCGCTAAGCTGTGGGCTGTTGATTCAGGTGATGCAGCTCTTTGTGAATCAAAATCGGTCCAATAGTCGATTGCATCTCTTTACAAACTACTACAAACGATTTTGCTGGGCCATGTCCATCATTCCTGTATTGATGTTGTTTAAATCGTATATCATCCTCGAAAAAACGGTATTTTACATCAATAACTTTTTGGCACTCCTTACTGTAATCGTGATTATCATTTGCGTAGTAGAAAGGATAAGGGCAGGTTATAAACTGGGCTGGTACTATTTTATCGCAACGGTAATGCTGTTATTTGGGGTTTTCAATTATGTTTTTAATACCCTTGGATTAACCAATTTTAACCTGCTAAAACCAAATGGCCTGGTGGTGGGCTTAACAGCCGAAATTATATTCCTCTCTTTTGCGTTGACACAACGCTACAATTTCCTGAAAAAAGAAAAAGAAATCCTGCTCGAAGAAAAGAGCAAACACCAGGTCGATCTTGCCGACGGTATTTTTAATGCACAGGAGGATGAACGCACCCGCCTGGCGCGTGATTTACATGATGATTTAGGCGGCACACTTTCGATCATTAAATTAAATATTACGGCTTTTCAGCATAAGGTTTTAAAACTTACTGAAAATGAACGTGTATTTTACGATCAAACCATTGGCATGATCGAAAAGGCCTGTGCCGATTTAAGGGAAATATCACACAATTTAATGCCTAAAAACTTTGAACAGTTTGGTTTGATCGAAACACTGAATGAACATTTTAGTACCTTGAACCATTCGGGTAAAATTGCCTTCGAATTTGTTTTCCAGGTAGAACATCCCATCGAAAGCACCATGGAAATTACGATATACCGTATTGTTAACGAACTGGTAAATAATATCATCAGGCATTCCTTCGCTTCAAAAGCAACAATTCAAATTCTATCTTTCGATGAAAGAATCAATATCATGGCCGAAGATAATGGCATTGGCTTTAATCCCGATACGGATAAAAAAGGATTAGGCATTCAGAATATTGTGTCGAGGGTTAATTATCTGAACGGAAAAATTCAGGTCGACAGTAATCAAAACGGCACAACAACAACCATTGATATTCCACTAAAATAATGGACGCGTTTGAACAAAAACCCATCACGTTAATGATCGCAGATGATCATAAACTATTTGCGGAAGGATTATCAGCGATCCTATCCGAACAACCAAACTTTAAGGTAATCGGTACCGCATCAAACGGAAAGGAAATTTTGCATTTATTGAACAATCAATTGCCGGATATTTTAATCCTGGATTTAAATATGCCTGTTTTAGATGGTGAAATTGCCTCCGAAAAAATCCGCCAATTGTTTCCGTCGGTAAAAATAATGGTCTTATCGATGTATCATACCGCCAAATTGGTCACAAAGTTAGAGGGCCTTGGGGTTAAGGCATATATTCAAAAAGATACCGATGCAGAAACACTATTTAAAATTATTGCTGCTTTACATAAGGGCGAAAAATATTTCCAAAAAATAAAGCCCGATGTTCAGCAGTCCTCCATTTTTGATGATAGTGATCACTTCCAAAAAAGCCATAACCTAACTGCCCGGGAAATGGAAATTCTGAAATTGATCAGCGATGACTACACTTCACAACAAATTGCCCAAAAATTATTTATAGCTTTAAACACTGTTGATACGCATCGTAAAAATATGGCACAGAAGCTAAATGTAAGCGGAAAAGCAGGATTGTTAAAATTCGCACTCGAAAATAAGCTTCGCTAAAAATTAAATTTATTTTCGATTACCGAATATAATTGATATTTTTATACTACATACCGTTTTAGTATGCGGTATTATAATTATGAGCAAAGCGATAAATACGGTAATTACCGGAACCGGAAGTTATATTCCACAGAATATAATTACCGGTAATGAATTCTTAAATTCGACGTTTTTTGAGAATGGGAGTCTATTGGAGAAAGAGAATTCGGAGATCATTCATAAATTCTCTGAAATTACCGAAATAGTGGAAAGACGTTACGCCTGCCCTGAGCAGTTAAGCAATCATATTGGCGCCAAAGCAGCAGAAAAAGCCATAGAAGACGCGGGTATCGATAAAGAAACATTAGATTATATTATCTTCTGCCATAATTTCGGCGATATTCCTTTGGGCAGCAACCGCACCGATGTTTTACCATCCCTGGCTTCGAAGGTTAAACAACAGTTGGGTATTCAAAATCCTGATTGTGTAGCCTACGACCTTATTTTTGGCTGTCCGGGATGGGTCCAGGGTGCAATACAAGCCGATTATTATATTAAAAGTGGCGATGCTAAACGTGTTATGGTTATTGGTGCAGAAACTTTAAGCCGAATTATCGATAAACATGATCGTGACAGCATGATTTTTTCTGATGGTGCAGGGGCTGTAATTTTCGAAGCAGAAGAATCAGAAGAAAAAAGAGGCATTTTAGCACATAAAACAGAAACACATGCCGTAAATCATGGTAACCTTTTAACCATGGGCAAGAGTTCCCATCCTGATGAAACCAATGGCAACCTTTACTTAAAAATGAACGGACGTAAACTATACGAGTTTGCGGTAGTTCAGGTGCCCCAGGTGATTAAAAAGGCCATTGATAAGGCAGGGCTAGATGTTGAAGATGTAAATATTGTATTTGTTCACCAGGCCAACGGAAAGATGGATACCGCCATTATGAAACGTTTATTTAAACTATATGGTAAAGATACTGTGCCTGAAAATTTAGTCCCAATGACGATTTCCTGGTTAGGAAACAGCTCTGTGGCAACCGTGCCAACCTTATTGGACCTGGTTTTAAAAGGGCAGGTTGAAGGCTATAAAGTTAAAGCAGGTGATGTTGCTGTTTTTGCTTCGGTAGGCGCAGGTATGCACATTAATGCCTTTGTTCACCGCTTTTAATTCGCCAATCTTCTTAATCCGGCTTTTGCCTGGCTTTCAATACTGCTTTCAAACTCATGATTTTTCATGGCAATGGCCGTATTGAAAGCCTCTTTAGCTTTTACCTCATTTTTCTTCCTCTCGTAAACTTTACCCATTTGTAATGCTGCATTTGCAGCAAAGTAATATTTTAGGTTTTTCCCTTCATTAATCGTTTCCTGATAAGCCGCCAAGGCCTGGTCGTCCTTTCCTAAATCCTCGTAAATTCTGCCCAGGCGGTAGTTCAATTCTGTTTTATCCTTATCATTAACATAATCAGTTATCTTCTTATCATCGAGTAGCTGCAATGCCTTGTTTAAATATCCCCCATCAAACAAAAGTCTCGCTTTTAAAAGGTCGATGGTAGGTGTTCCTGCCGCCGCTTCTCCCTTTGCTTGTTTGTCCTTTTCCATATAGGTGTAACCGTTTTTAACAGCCTTCGCCGCAAAAGCCGTATATCCCCCTTTATCTCCTTTCAGCAGCGCGATCCACCCAAGATGAAGATAAGCGTCCTTTATAAAATTAACGCCTTTAGTGGCCTGCAAAAAGCGGTTAAAATAGGCGGCCGCATTGAGATCAAGCTTATTCAGGTGTGCAATACCCTCCAGGTAATCCAAATAGGGAAATGGTTGATAAACGCCACCTTCCGGTCGCCTGGCTAAAATTGCAATGGCTTCATCGCTGTGGCCATTTTTAATGCATACGTAACTTTGAAGGTAACTCTTTAACAAACTTGTATCGGCAATTCTTTCCGTATATTTTATCGTTTTGGCATAAGCCTGCGGACTATGCGCCACATCGGTTAACACATAGGCATAATAAAATACCACTTCTTCATAAAATGGCTCGTAAGATGATTTTGGCAGGTTATCGGCAAGTTTTTCGAACATATTCAACCCGTTTTGCAGATTGCCCTTAATGCCAAAGGTGGAAAGTGCCGTTTTTAGTGCTCCATCAGGAAGATTTCCCAAAACCGCATTGATCAAACCCAGGCCTTTCAGGTTAAGATGAAAGTTTGGAAATTTTTTATTGTTTTCCTGTAAAAGACTGTTTGCTTTTTTTACTTCCATTGCCGCATTAAAATACTCGCCGAAACGGCCACGGATCAATGCCCACTGCAGATTGATCTCTGCCTGCGCATACAGATAGTAAGGAGAGCTTTTATCGTCATCGCTGATCTGGTCCAAGCGGGCAGATTTATTTCCTTTTAACCGGTCGAAATCCGCTTTGCTCTCAGAAGTAAGCACCGTAAAATAATCTACATAATTTTCTAAAAGCGGAATGATGGAGTTATTGGGATGCTGTTTTTTTTCGGTAGAAATATATGCCTTTGCATTACCCAGTTTTAGTTCAAAGATACTTTTATAGGCATTTAGGCAATTATTATTAAAATCGAAGTTTGCAAATGAAAACAAAGGAGAAAGGAGCAGCGCATAGGTTATAAAAAAACGGAAGCTTTTATTCATTCGGTATTGTATTTCGGTTTGGTTCTGCGCCCGGAGCAACAGCGGTTCGTATTGATAACAAATATCTACATTAAACGCTAAAATCCTACTCTTGTTTTGTGTAAACAAAAAATGCGTATAAACAAAAAACGTCCCGAAAAATCGGGACGTTCTAATCATTTTAAGCAATTGGTTATGCTTCTGTTACTTCGTGAGTTAAAGCCTCATCAACCAAAATACGTCCACAGTGTTCGCAAACGATAATTTTTTTACGTTGACGGATATCCAACTGGCGTTGAGGCGGAATCTGGTTAAAACAACCTGAGCAAGAATCACGGTCGATCGTTACAACAGCCAAACCGTTGATTGCGTTTTTGCGTAAACGTTTGTAAGCAACCAATAAACGCTCATCAATTTGAGGTTCTGCTTTATCTGCCTTTTTTTGTAAATCCTGCTCTTCTTTTTCAGTTTCAGCAGTAATTACATCCAATTCACCTTTTTTCACTTCTAAATCCTTTTTTCTGCCATCCAATTCGCCTTTTGCAGCTTCATAGATTTCAGTTTTAGACGTGATTTCGAAACCGTGTTCTTTAATTTTCTTTTCAGAAACCTGGATATCTAAACCCTGAATCTCAATTTCTTTAGTTAAAGCATCGTATTCACGGTTGTTTTTAACTTCTTTTAATTGAGTATCGTATCTTTTGATGGCCGCTTGCGCATCCTTAATTGTATTTTTACGGGTTACGATTGAATCCTCAAGATCATCAAGTTCACCTTTGATTTTTGCAATTCTAGTTTCTAATCCTAAAACGTCATCCTCAAGATCGGCAACTTCCATTGGTAATTCGCCACGTACCTGACGGATCTTATCAATTTTTGTGTGGATATTTTGTAATTCGTATAAAGCCTTTAGCTTTTGTTCTACGGTTTGTTCCATTAAAACAAGTAATTTATGGGGTTTGTATTTTGCTCCGTTAAACGGATTGCAAAGTTAGTAAATTTTTTCTGAATAATTTCAAGCAATAAATTTGAGGTAAATTGTTCAGTTTCAAAGTGTCCGATGTCGGCAATGATCAGTTTTTCCTCTGCATCAAAAAACTCGTGGTATTTAAAATCTGCGGTTATAAAAGCATCTGCTCCGGCGGCTATCGCTTCTTTTAAAAGGAAGCTCCCTGAGCCTCCGCAAACGGCCACTTTTTTAATCCTTTTCCCAATTACCTCAGTATGCCTAACCACTTTAGCCTGCATCCTGTCTTTCACCAGATGTAAAAAATCATAGGCATCCATATCGTATTCCAGCCAGCCCACCATACCCGAGCCAACCAATTCGTGTTTATTTTCGAGTTTATAAATGTCATAGGCCACCTCCTCATAGGGATGATTTTCAAATAAGGCAACCAAAATTTTCCGTTCAGTCTGCGTTGGATAAACCATTTCAATGCGCACTTCTGCTTCGCGGTGACGAATACCTTTTTCGCCCACAAAAGGATCTGAATCTTCATTTCCTTTAAAGGTACCAAAACCGTCGGCATTGAAACTGCATTCGCTATAATTACCAATATTGCCCGCACCAGCATAAAATAATGCCGATCGCAATTGCTCGGCCTGCGCCTGTGGACAATATGTAACCAATTTTTTTAAAAGACCTGCTTTTGGCGAAAGTACTTTGGTTCCCGTTAAGCCCAGGCGCTCGCAAATCCTGGCATTCACACCAGTATGAATACTATCCAGGTTGGTATGAATGGCATATAGTGCAATATTATTCCGGATTGCCTTTAGCACCACGCGCTCCACATAATTTTTGCCATTAAGTTTTTTTAAGCCCTTGAAAACAATAGGGTGGTGGGTAATAATTAAATTGCAACCCGTCGAAATCGCTTCGTCCACAATTTTCTCTACGCAATCTAAAGCTACCAAAGCACCATGGATTTCCATATTCGGATCGCCCACTATCAAACCAGAATTATCATAATCTTCCTGATAATTTAACGGCGCTATGCTTTCTAGATAATTGGTAATTTCAGCTAATTTCATCCGATAAATATAAATAAAGCTCGCAGGTTTCGAAAATCTGCTCAGTTAAATTGATCCTAAACATTAATTATACTTCAACTTAGATGATCAATATATTTTGGAAAGCAGGTTTCTGTTCACTTCGGGGGCGACAGTCCTGCTACCGCTTCAAGTCCTCACTCGCTTCTCGCTCCAGGCTTTACGCTTTATCAGGTTTATTTGTCAAGAGCTGTAGTCCTTAACTAAAATAAAACAAAAAGCCCGTCCCAATATTAAATATGGACGGACTTTTAATATATAACTGGACGAACTTTAAAGATTGTTCTGTCCTGCTTTCCTAAAAAAGGATGCTATTAAGATGAAAGGTTTATTGGAACCCGCCCATTCTTACCATTTGCAAACTTTCAAAAACCATTTTCTGGTTGTGCTCAAAAGCAAGGGTTTTGTGGTTTACCACATCGATGATCGATCCGATAAAACATAAACCTGCGGTTACCAGGTATAAAATACCCATCCCGATCTGGCCGATGATGAACCTTTGTAAGCCAGGAACAGCAAATAAACCGATTAAACAGAAAATTAACATGTCTGATGGATTTTTCCTTTTGCTGCTGTAAACCATTAAGAAGTTACGCAACTGTTGCTCGGTTAATCCGGTTGTGGCCTGTTGTAAGTATGAAAATTCTTCTGGCGTTATGCCTGGTAACGACATTAGGGGTGATTGAAATATATCCATGGTTTCTATGTATTTGTGGTTGAAATTTTAAATCTTTTTTTATTTTTTATCAATGTGTAAATCCTATAAATTATAATCAAAAGCGCCGGAAACCCAAACCAATGTTCGGAAAAGCTTTCGGTAAACTCGCCATGTAAAATATGACTGATCGACCTGCCTATACCACATCCCGGACACCAGTCCTCAAAACCTAAATTGGCTAACGGACAAAGTGTGAAGTGATGCTCGTGGCTATTCGCTGTTGCCAGTAATACTAAAGCCGCTACCCAGAAAAAAAGTTCTAGTGGAAAGCTTTTAACGTACTTCATTGTTTCACTTTTTATATCATTTAGAGGCTACTGCGTTACCTTTGTTACATTGTTTTGCCCTTAATCGACGAATGGGGGATATATTTCGACCAAACGAGTAATGTAATCTAAGAATAAGATCTTATTTTCTTTCTTGTTTTGATTTTTACCTGCAACCTAGCCAAAAATAGTTAAAAAAACCTTTACACAAATTACGGGTTAATATTAAAAGATAAGCTTATTTTTGTGCCTTGAACATTCGCGATTTAATAAACAGATACAAAACCGACGATAGGGTAAGCCAGTTTACCAAAGCGTTGAACAGTACCAAAAACCCAAAGATACAATTAAAGGGATTGGTGGGTTCGGCCGATGCTATTGTTGCGCTTTCCTCTTATTTTCTATTACACAAACCCATCCTGTTCGTTTTGCCGGATCGGGAAGAGGCCGCTTATTTTCAATCCGATCTGGAAAGTGTGCTGGATAAACAGGTTTTATTGTTCCCCTCTTCGTACCGTAAATCTTTCGATTTCACACAGGTAGATACGGCCAATGTACTGGCCCGTGCTGAGGTTTTGAACGAGTTAAACCATGATTCGGAGTACGGTAAAATTGTGGTTTCCTACCCAGAAGCCATCGCCGAAAAGGTGATCGACCGGTCTGCCCTGGAAAAAAATACGCTGGAGATAAGCCTTGGGGTTAAACTAGGCATTGATTTTATTAATGAATTTTTAATTGATTACGATTTCGACAGAAGGGACTTTGTTTACGAACCGGGACAGTTTTCTATCCGCGGCGGTATTGTAGATATATTTTCGTTCTCTTCTGATCTTCCATACCGAATCGAATTCTTTGGCGATGAGGTAGAAAGCATACGCAGTTTTGAAATCGAAAGTCAGTTATCGGTTGAGGATGTTAAATCGTTAACCATTGTACCGAACGTTCAGGCGAAATTTTTAACCGAAAGCAATATCAGCATTCTCGATTATATCGATCAGGATACGCAGCTCTGGTTTAAGGATGTTGAGTTTACCCTCGATATCATTAAAGCAGGTTTTAAAAAAGCGGTTGAACTTTGGAAAGCTTTATCTGTGGCAGATAAAACACAAAACCCAGAATGGATCGACCCTAAGTTTGCCTTTACTGACGAAAAATTATTGGGCGACCATCTTCAGGATTTCCCGCTTATTGAGTTTGGCAAACAGTTTTTTTATAAAACGGATAACCGCTTCGAATTTGAGACCAAACCACAGCCTTCATTTAATAAAGATTTTAACCTCCTGATCCATAACTTAAAGGAGAATGAAAAAGCCGGAATCGTTAATTTTATTTTTACCGATTCGCCAAAGCAGATCGAACGCTTATATGCCATTTTAGAGGATATTGATAAAACGGCCAAATTTACACCGATCAACAGTATGCTGCGTGAGGGTTTTATAGACCCTCAGATCCAGACGGCATTTTATACCGATCACCAGATTTTCGACCGGTATTATAAATACAAACTGAAAAAAGGTTATCAGAAAAGCCAGGCCATTACCCTAAAAGATCTCAGGGAGCTAAAATCGGGCGATTATGTTACCCACATCGACCATGGGATCGGAAAATATGCCGGACTGGAAAAGGTAGAGGTAAATGGCAAGACCCAAGAGATGATCCGTTTAATTTACGCGGACAATGATCTTCTTTATGTAAACATCAACTCGTTAAACCGCATTGCGAAATATAGCGGCAAAGAAAGCGGTGTACCCAAGATGAATAAACTGGGTACTGATGCCTGGGACAAGCTCAAAAAAACGACCAAAAAAAAAGTTAAAGATATCGCCCGGGATTTGATCAAGCTCTATGCTTTACGCAAAACCCAGGCTGGAACCGCATTTTCGCCGGATAGCTATTTACAAACCGAATTAGAGGCTTCTTTTATTTACGAAGATACCCCCGATCAGTTAAAGGCTACCCAGGATGTGAAAAAGGATATGGAATCGCCACATCCAATGGACCGTTTGGTGTGCGGCGATGTAGGATTCGGAAAAACAGAGATCGCCGTACGTGCGGCATTTAAAGCGGTAGCTGAGGGCAAGCAGGCCGCCATATTGGTGCCTACTACCATTCTGGCCTTACAGCATTTTAAAACCTTCTCCTCGCGCTTAAAGGATTTTCCGGTTACGGTAGATTATATCAACCGTTTTAAAACCAGTAAACAGATTAAAGATACCCTGGCAGAAGCTGCAGCCGGTAAGGTTGATATTTTGATCGGTACACACCGTTTATTGAGCAAGGATGTAAAGTTTAAGGATCTGGGCATCATGATTATTGATGAAGAACAGAAATTTGGCGTTACTGCAAAAGAAAGGTTAAAAGCAGTACGTGTAAACGTTGATACTTTAACGCTTACCGCAACCCCAATCCCGAGAACGCTGCATTTTTCTTTAATGGGAGCACGGGATTTATCCATCATCAGCACACCTCCACCCAACCGGCAGCCGGTGAGTACAGAATTACATGTTTTTAATGATAAATTGATCCAGGAGGCCGTTCAGTTCGAATTAGACCGCGGCGGGCAGGTTTTCTTTATCCATAACCGTGTAAACGACCTGATGCAGCTGGGCGGCTTGATCCAGAAACTGGTTCCGAAAGCAAGGATTGGTATTGCTCACGGAAAATTAGACGGCGATCAACTGGAAGACGTCATGCTCGATTTCATCAATGGTGAAAAAGATGTTTTGGTTGCAACCACGATTATTGAGGCTGGTTTAGATATCCCCAATGCCAATACCATCATTATTAACCATGCACACATGTTTGGCTTGAGCGATCTGCACCAAATGCGTGGCCGGGTAGGCCGTAGCAATAAAAAGGCTTTCTGTTATCTGCTTTCACCTCCTTTATCTACCTTAACATCCGAAGCACGGAAACGCCTTAGCGCCATCGAAGAATTTTCTGACTTAGGCAGTGGTTTTAACGTGGCCATGCGCGATTTGGATATCCGTGGAAGTGGAAACTTATTGGGTGCCGAGCAGAGCGGTTTCATTGCCGAAATCGGTTTTGAGATGTATCACAAAATATTGGATGAAGCTATTCAGGAATTAAAAGAAGCGGAGTTTAAAGGATTATTCGAAAATGAACCGGCCCGTCCGTTTGTTGGCTTTACCCAGGTAGATACCGATCTCGAATTGTATATCCCTGATGCCTACATCACCAACATCACCGAGCGTTACAATTTATATACCGAGCTTTCTAAACTCGATAATGAAGCCGAGCTTGCTATTTTTGAAAAACATCTGGCTGACCGTTTCGGACCCGTTCCGCCACAGGTAAAAACCATGCTTAGCGTGGTACGTTTACAGTGGTTAGGTAAGAAATTGGGTTTTGAAAAAATAAGCTTCAAGAAAAACAGCTTGCGTGGGTATTTCTTAAGCGATAAACAATCTGCATATTTCGATTCAAATATCTTTACGAGAATTTTAACTTTTGCACAGAACCATCCACGTATGTGTAATTTAAAAGAGGTAAAAAACACATTAAGGATTGCTTTTGATAACGTAAGTACCGTTGAAGAAGCCATTCAAACTTTAGAACTTATCGACTAAAAAACATTAATTTGGTCAACGAACTGACTGAATTAACGTTTTTTATATTATCAGCACCTACCTAAAAACAAATGTTAGATCCCACCTTATTGCTCGATTTAGTCAAAATGCAAATGCCTTATGGAAAATATAAAGGTTATCTGATCTGCAATATCCCTGAAAGTTATTTGCTGTGGTATAAGGACAAAGGCTTTCCAAAGGGAAAACTAGGTGATTTGTTGGCGACTATGTTCGAAATACGGGTAAATGGCCTGGAGTATCTGTTAACGCCTTTGAAGAACCAGCGGTAATCCATCATTGCAGGAGATAACGTCATGTCGAGCGGAGGGAAACGAAGCCGAGAAATCTATGAAGGATTAGCTTCACAGATCTCTCCATTCCACTGAGTTGCAGTCGAGATGACGAAAAAGTACCAATCTATATCTCACAGCCGTTTTCATCACAAACCGCATCATTATTTTTATTTAATGGGGTCAGCGTTGTTTTGGGTTGCGTTTCTTTCCACTCGGTAAAACTTTGGGTAAGTGCATCAGTAAAGGCCTGAACAGGTTGAGCGCCAGAAACACCATATTTGCGGTCCATTACAAAATAAGGCACACCACGTATTCCCAAATTTTGACTTTCATAAATATCATAACGAACAGCCTCGGCAAATTCACTTCCATTTAAAACTCTTATGGCTTCCTCTTTATCCAAACCGATTTCTACAGCCAGATTAATCAAAACCTCGGTTTCGCCAATATTTTTACTGTTTACAAAATGGGCTTCAAATAATTTTTCTTCTGCCAAATCCTGAAGGTTATGTTTTGCAGCCAAATGGATCAAACGGTGTGCATTAAAGGTATTGGCGGGGATATTTGTATCAAAGTCTATGCTTAAACCTGCATTAGCAGCCATATCTACCACCTGTTTGGTCATTTGCTTGGCTTGCTCAACAGGCATTCCCTTGCTACGCGAAAGATAATCGTATATTGTTTCGTTATTCGTATTATGGTACTCTGGATTGAGCTGGTAGCTCTTCCAGTCTATTTCAATTTCATTTTTAAACGGCAATTTTTCTATCGCCTGTTCAAAATGTCTTTTTCCGATATAGCAAAACGGACACATTACGTCCGACCAGATTTCTACTTTCATAACACAAAATTAAGACGATTATAATTGGCTATAGTAAGCCCAAAGTAAAAAGCCACTATCGTTCAGGATAGTGGCTTCTCATTATAATGATCTTTATTGCTTATACAACTGATTAAATATCAGCTTAAAAGTACCATGGGTTTGTGCCCTGAAAGCGATTTCCGGTCCGAAAGCAAGCAACTTACCTTTACCCACCTTTGCCTCAAAAGCCGTAACGCCATCTTGTAAATAAGCCTGGCCCCAGGCCCAGCCACTACGCAATGGGGTCGCGTTTTCAAACCACATCAATGGTTTGATTTTGCCAGAGGCAATGGCGTCGCCGGTTAGTTTAAAAACAGGGCTATTGTCAAAATAGACATCAGCTTCTTTTTCCATCCCCCAGTTGGTTGGGAGCGTTGTATCTACACCCACATTTAAAACACTTCCCGGAACATAATATTTTTCGGCGGGTAATCTCTTTTCCTCTCCATTTACGATTTCGACCATCGCATTGCGAACCGGAAGGTTTAAGTGATAGGCCAGATTGGTACTGCTGCCAATGGTTACAATATTGCCACCTGCTTCTAAGAATTTTTTCAATTCAGGGATCGATTTGTCTGCAGTAATCCTGCCCAAACGATTTCTAAACTCTTGTGGAATTTCTTCTGCTTTTGGTCCGAAAGACCTGTTTCCAGCACCTCCCTGCACTGCCGGAATAGCCCCGCCTACAAAAACAATTACATCATACTTAGATTTTAAGTTGCCCGCATCGATATCCTGCGGATAAATTACAGTGGCATTATAATGGTATTGTTCCATTAAAAAACGCACCCATCCTGAGGCCATAGAACCTCCATAAGTATCCCATAGGGCAATTCTGGCTGTTGAGATTTTAATTTTACGCTTTGGAGCTGCTGCACTGTTTAATTTAATGTTGGCTTTTTCTAACACTGGTTTTCCCGCTGATGAAACATAAAAATCGCCATTCTCGGTGGAGCGGTAAACTTCTACTTTACTTTTCAACAGGTCGTTTACTGCAGTATAAGAATCATTTTGTGCTGCACTTAAAACATAAACCGAAGCACCTGGCAATTTATTTTCAACCTTCAATAAAGCACCATATGGGTTTTTCTCAAACGGACCCGAAAAATCGTCCAGAATCCGATCAAATTTAACATCCATCAAATAAGCGAGCGTCCATCCGGCGGCATCGTATGGCGGAATTGGAGCCCCTCCTTCGTATTTAAAATCGTTTGGGTGATCCTGAGGTTCGAACATATCTAAAACATGCGGCCGGAACGCCTGATCGGTTTTCACCACGTAACTTCCCTCCGGATAATTTTTACCTGCAACATTAAATGGCGCTGTCGCTTTTTGAACCACAATACCCGTTCTGATCAACGCATTTAAAAATTTAACGGCGGAATTAAAATCCGGCTGATCTGCCGATAAAATATACCCTCTTGGATCTCTGTTTAAGGGCGCTTTCATTACCGTATCAAAGGCTTTCATGCTAATCTGACGACGAGGCCCAAATTCGGCATCTCCACCTGCCATTGCGGTACTCTTTTCGCCTTGGGCGGCGTTATTAATGGCTTCTATTTTTTTAGGAGAGAAAGACCAGGTATCTTTTTTACCCCGCGCTATCGAATTTCGCCCCATCTGATAAATGTTATATAACAATTCATCACGATAACGTTGGGCATAACTTAAAACGGCATAATTTAAGGATACAGAATAGTCGATTGAGTTTTTAAAATACCATTTCCTTGGTGTAATCGGGTTTGGCGAATCTCCACTTGGCAGTAATCTCGCAGGAACAAGTGGGATTTCGGATGGCGTAGGGTTTCCGATAATTTCGGTCAAAAGGCCAATCATATTATGGAAATAGGTGGTGGTTCTTAAGCCTCCATTGTACCAGGTAGAATAAACGGATCCGCCACGCTGGGTATAACCAGGTTTATTTTCTACGTTCATTCTATTGTGCATAGCAGCACCAACTGCATCTAAACTGGTTAATATAGTCGGATCGAAAACATAATTAAATGGATCACGATAGGGAGGGCCTGCAACAACAGTTCCTGCAGGACCAGCCTGATGGTGGTTGTACATAATCTGGGGAATCCACTCTATAAAAAGCTGACGGCCAATATTCTGTGTTTCTTTGAGATTAAGCATAAAGAAATCTCGGTTATTATCATGTCCTGCATATTTTTCGTACAAAACAGGTAAACCAGATGTTGTTCTTTTTTTCTGATCTTTCTCACGCATATACCAATTGCTCACCAGCTCCTGTCCATCAGGATTGGCATGTGTAAACAAGATGATCACATTATCCAAAATGCGCAGGGTTTCAGGATCGGTTCTCGAGGCAAACTCATATATTGTTTGGATCAGCTGATGGGCACCAACAACTTCATTTGCATGCAAACCGCCATCTATCCATACCACCGCCTTACCTTCCTGCGCAAGCGCCTTCGCTTGCTCGGGGCTAATTTCGGCATGGGCCAGCTGTTGTGAAATTTCCTTATAACGTTCTAATTTCTTGAGGTTTTCGGGAGAAGAAACAATCAACATATATTGACTTCTGCCTTCTTCCGTTTTACCGATATCAACCAATTTAATCCGGTTAGAACTTGTGGCCAGTTTTTTAAAATAAGCTTCTGTTTGGGTATAATTGGCCAATTGATAGTCATCGCCGATATCAAAACCAAAATGAGATTTTGGAGAAGGCACCTCTTGTGCCCGCACAACAAAGCCATTTAATATTAAAAAAGCAAAGCAGAGCCCCTTAAAGTAGTTTTTTGTCATAAGAAGAAGTTTAGTTGGTAACCAAATATAATAGAGAATCGGTTTCAAAAACAGCCTGCTGTAAATTTGTTACAAGTGATTTAAGTTTGCATAGGAAAACGATGATATAATAATTCTTTAGTAGAAACTTGCCAAAGCTTTTTACAGCACCTATATTTAGCCCATGACCCTAGAAGAAAGAATAGAAAACTCTAAAACCAGCATTTTTAAAGCCGTTTTCCCAAATACAACTAACCATTACGATACCCTTTTTGGCGGAACCGCCATGCACTTAATGGATGAGGTTGCCTTTATTACCGCAACGCGCTTTAGCCGGCAGATTATGGTAACGGTAAGCAGCGACAGGATTGATTTTAAAAAACCGATCCCTGCAGGTACTATTGTTGAGCTGATTGGCAAAGTAAATCATGTGGGTAACACCAGTTTAAAGGTTAATGTAGAAATTTATATTGAGCAGATGTATGCTGAAGGGAGAGAACTGGCCGTTCATGGCGATTTTACCTTTGTAGCCATAGATGAAAATAAAAAGCCGGTACAAGTGATTAAATAATCTTGTAAACTTTGGCTAAAAAGTGATAAAAATCAACGATCCTAAATCTTTAAATTTGGTTATGGAACATCAGCACCCGGAAGAAGATTTAAAAAATATCGCTAGGCAATTAAGCTGCCCTGAAGGTGAACATGGCATTAAAACAGGCGAGATGATGCATGCCAATAATATTGGTATGACCAGTGCTGCTATTGATGCGCTAGATCTCCAAAATGACGAAATTATTTTAGAAATAGGCCATGGCAACGGCGGGCACATCGCTCAATTATTGGCAAAGGCTGAAAATATCAGCTACTTTGGTGCAGATATTTCAGAAACGATTATTGCTGAAGCGAAAAAGATCAATTCAGATTTCATTTCGAAAGGAAAAGTGCATTTTACACTGACAGACGGAAATCGTCTGCCTTTTGAAGATCAGCAATTCGATAAAATATTTACGGTTAACACCATTTATTTCTGGACCAATCCTGGTGAATACCTCAATGAGATTAAACGGACTTTGATACCAAACGGCATTCTGGCTTTATGTTTTGCCGACAAAAACTTTATGCAAAACCTTCCTTTTACCCCTTATGGCTTTACACTATACGAAGTAGAAAAAGTAATAGAATTATTGGAAGAAGCCGGTTTTACAATTAAAGATACCCTCAAAAAATTAGAGGTCGTTAAAAGTAAAACAGGAGAGCAGGTAGAGCGAGATTATTATGTTGTGATTGCGTCTGCCAATTAAATTTATAGTCCTCGTTTGTAACGAGGACTAGCGAGAATAGCGATTGTATCGCTTAACCACATTACGGATTTAAGGCTCGCACTAATCGCGAATTAATACAAAATCAGATATAAATAGGCATAAACCACAGGTGCGGCAAGCAAGAGCCCATCAAAACGGTCTAACAAACCCCCATGTCCGGGCAATAAACCCCCGCTGTCTTTGGTATCTAAACTGCGTTTAAGCATCGATTCTACTAAATCGCCCAGGGTACCAAAGCTTGCAATCAGCACGGCCATACCCGTCCAAACCCAGGCTGGATTTTCAGTGAATAGAAAAGATAAGCCAAAGGCAACCAAAACACTGGTGAACATGCCACCAAAAAACCCTTCCCAGCTTTTCTTTGGCGAATGGCGTTCAAACAATTTTCGCTTACCATATTTTACACCAAAAAGATAAGCTCCGGTATCGTTTGCCCAAAGCATTAACAAAAATGCCAACGGAAAATGAAAGTTATATTCACTCCAGTTTTTTAAGAAGCCAAGGGCATGAAAAAAACAAAAAGGGATAGTAACATATACAAAACCCACAAAGGTGTAGGAGATATTGGCAAATGGAATTTTATTCTTCTTATATAACTCAGTAATAAAAACCGAGAAAACCAGCGGGATACAGAGCAACAGGTATTTAACATCATATTTTAAATAATGTAACCCTGCGGCCATTAAAAAGATCAAAGATCCCGCTACCAAACCAATATTGCGGTGTGGCCTGATGCCAGAATTTTTGATTAGCTTGTAAAACTCGAATAAGGATAAAACACTTAAAACAAGATAGAAGATAGTAAAAGTATAGCTCCCCAAAAAGATAGAGCCAAGCATTATAATGGTAAAAAAGAAAGCGGTTATTGCCCTGGTTTTCATGTAAAAAATGTAAGATACGAGATATAAAATGGCTAAGGTTTAACTGCTTACTCAATTTCGTTTTCAACGATGTATTCTATGGCTTTATCGAAATCTACCTTATTTACCAAAACATTTATTTCACCAATATTATATGCGGAGAGCTGTTTATTCATCGTTACTGCCGGTATGCCGGCTTCTGTTAATCCCTGTTTTAATACCTCTGCCGCAAAGGCATCGCTGGTGGTATATACTTTAACCCAATTTTCGCTCACGTGTTGCGTTGTCTTTAAAAAATTTAAACAAAGCTATGGTAATTATTGCACTAATTAAATAGCCATACCAACGAAAACCGATAGGTTCATCAGCCTTGTCTAGTGGCATATGGTGCAATTGCATATAAAATGCCATGCAAACTGCGTAAGCGTTATTTAAAAAGTGTGCCAGCATGGCATACCAGATACTTCCACTATAATAATATAAATAACCAAAACCAGCTCCCAAAAGCATACGCGGAACAAAACCATAAAATTGAAAATGAATTGCGCTAAAAATAATTGCTGCGCTCCAAATGGCCACATGATGGTTACCCAGCATTTTTTGCAATGAACCCTGAAGCCCTGCTCTAAAAAACAATTCTTCACCAATGGCGGGCAATACCGCAATCATGATCAGATTAACTACAAAATCCCACTTGCTCCTTACAGTTATCAACTGAATGGTCATTTTCATCGCCTGCTGCTCCTTCGATTTCATCCAGCTTTCCAGGCCCTTTAAAAATTCGGGCAGTACCATTTTTTGATTAAACACAGCTGCCCACTCCATAATTGGCATACTCACAATCATGATCACAAAAACCAAAATAAAAGGAAGAAAGGTCGGTTTATTAAAACCATAAAAGGTATTAGGTTTTTGTCCTTCGGAGTAGGCTAAAACGATAGGAGGAAGAATAAACATCCCTATCGAACTAAAAATCTGGATGATCTTTAAGGCGGTTATAAACTTTGGATCCCCGCCCATAATTAGTCCAATCTCACCGAATATCGAAGTACCATATACAACCGCAATCACAATAAAGCCTAATAATGTGCAAATTACCGCTCCGGCAGCCCAGTAAACACAAAGTAAAAATATCTGTAAAAGTGGGTGGCTTTCTTTTCTGATGGGTGTTACAAAATTCATTATTTGTACCTTTGTATGTTTTATTAATCGTTGAAGATAGAAAATGTCTGTTAAGATAGGAAATATAGATTTAGGTGAGTTCCCGTTATTGCTGGCTCCAATGGAGGATGTAAGCGATCCGCCGTTCCGCTATGTGTGCAAAAAAAACGGGGCTGATATGATGTATACCGAATTTATTTCTTCGGAAGGTTTGATCCGCGATGCCGCAAAAAGTATCCAAAAACTCGATATTTTTGAATATGAAAGGCCAATTGGTATCCAGATTTTTGGTGGGGATATCGAACATATGCGCGAAGCTTCTGAAATTGCTTCTGCTGCCGGGCCAGATCTTGTCGATATTAATTATGGATGTCCGGTTAAAAACGTAGTCTGCAAAGGTGCAGGTTCAAGTTTGCTTCAAGACATTGATAAAATGGTAAAAATGACTGAAGCAGTTGTTAAAGCTTCGCATTTACCGGTTACTGTTAAAACACGCCTCGGTTGGGACGATAACACCAAGAACGTGTACGAAGTAGCAGAGCGCCTTCAGGATGTAGGTATCCAGGCCCTTACTATCCATGGCAGGACCAGGGCACAATTATATAAGGGCGTAGCCGATTGGTCGCTCATCCGCGAAATTAAACGCAATCCACGTATTAAAATTCCAATTTTTGGAAACGGCGATATCGATAGTCCCGAAAAAGCTGCAAACTGGCGCATGGAATATGAGGTAGACGGCATAATGATTGGACGTGCGGCTATTGGGTATCCATGGATTTTCCGTGAGGTAAAACATTTCTTTAACACCGGTGAACACCTTGCCGGACCAACTATTGAAGAGCGTATTGAAGTATGCCGTACGCATTTAGATAAATCGCTGGAATGGAAAGGCCCTAAAACCGGAATTTTCGAAATGCGCCGCCATTATGCAAACTATTTTAAAGGCTTACCCGATTTTAAACCATACCGCATGCGTTTAGTGGCAGAGCCAGATATCAACAACATTTACAGCATTTTAGAAGAAGTGGCAGAAAAATTTGCCGACTATGATGCCACCAGCGTAATGGCTTGATTTTTGAAAGGTTTTTTTATACATTCGTAAATCATCATGGTTACAGCTATTACAGACGGGGTTAAAGTTTCGGTAGAGACCGTTTACCAGCCGGAATACTCAAATCCGGCCAACGAACATTTTATGTTCGCTTATCGCGTAGAAATTTCTAACCTTTCTGATTATGCTGTACAGTTAATGCGCCGTCAATGGTTAATTTTCGATTCGAACAGCAGCCGCAGAGAGGTTGAAGGAGAAGGCGTAGTCGGCTTACAACCCATAATCCAGCCCGGCGAAACACATGTGTATGTTTCGGGATGTAACCTCAAAACCGATATGGGTAGCATGAAAGGCACCTATTTGATGAAACGTGATATTGACGGTTCAGAATTCGATGTCGATATTCCCGAATTTCAATTGGTAGCACCTTATAAATTGAATTAATTTTTAATTCATCTACAAATCGTCATTTCGACTGTAGCGCTCCAAAGGAGATCCTTTGGAGGAGAAATCTATTAAATTCCATTCGATTATTTACAATCCAAATCGTATAACTAACCCTGCCACCTAAAGCCGATCGAAGCGGTTCCGATTCTTTACCAATCAACCGGCACCGAAATAGCATCGGAAATAACAGAGAGCGGGGCTGGAGGTTGCCCGTTTACCACAAAAATTGCTTTCCAAAAACCTGTCAGTTATTATTTAAATTAAAGCCTTACATACCAAAAACGGCCAGGATTTAACTCCTGGCCGCCCTGTGTTTTCAAAATTAAATATCTTCAGTCTCTGCTTCTTCCAAAAAGCATCGACGCATAATAGAGTAAATTAGCTAAAGCACCTATAGCTGCAACTACATAAGTCATGGCTGCCCACCAAAGCGCATCCTTAGCCTGTGCATTTTCCTCTTGTGTTTGCATTACGCCATTATTATTCTTTAACCAGGCTAATGCGCGGTTACTGGCATCAAATTCAACAGGCAGGGTAATCACACTAAATATCGTTACCAATGCCAAACCTACCACACCTATGGCCAAAACAATCGGGTTACCGGTAAAACCGATTAACAATACGCCAATTAATAAAACCCACTGTAAAAGATTAGATGAAATACTCACTACCGGAACCATACTGCTTCTCAATTGCAGCCAGTTATAAGATTTGGCCTGTTGTACGGCGTGCCCACATTCGTGCGCTGCTACTGCCGCTGCAGCTACGCTCCGGCTGTAGTATACATCTGTACTTAAATTAACGGTTTTATCTGATGGATTGTAATGATCTGTTAATTGCCCTTCGGTACTCATCACCTTCACGTCGTATATCCCATTATCATGTAGCATTCTTTCTGCTACCTCTTTGCCCGATAAACCAGAGCTTAGCTGCATTTCGGCATACTTAGAAAACTTATTTCTAAATCGCCATTGTACAAACATGCTCAGCAATAATACCGGGATGATTAATATTAAATAAACTCCCATTTTCTTCTGTATGTTTTTCATGCAGTTTATATCAAAAAGCGTTCCCATATTATTTGAGTATTAAAAAACAGTACATTTATACTATGCCAAACGAGTTTTCATACTGGGAAAAAGAATCCTTTTTTAATTTCGATGTCATTATTATCGGTAGCGGCATTGTAGGTTTAAATGCCGCAATCCACCTCAAAAATTCTGCTCCATCTCTAAAAATAGCGATACTCGAAAGCGGCTTTTTACCAACAGGTGCAAGCACTAAAAACGCAGGTTTTGCATGTTTCGGTAGCATTTCAGAGCTTATCGAGCAAGAAGAAGCAGCCGGGTTAGACCGTCTGGTCCACATCATAGAAAGACGATGGAAAGGTTTGCTCAAACTGCGCAATTTATTGGGCGATAACACTATTGATTACCAATGTTTAGGCGGTTATGAATTATTTAAAAAGGATGACATATTTCTCGCAAGCACATGTGTATCCAAAATTGAACATTATAACTGTCTTGTTAACGATATTGTTGGTACGAAGGCTTTCAGACAGAACGATAAAAAAATCAATTCGTTTGGTTTAAAGGGTGTGTCAACCCTGATCGAAAACCGGTACGAAGCACAGATCGATAGTGGCAAAATGATGTTTGCCCTAATTCAATATGCACAACAACTGGGTATTTATATTTTTAATAGCGCTAAGGTAAATACAGTTCAGCAAGAAGCAGAAGATTTAGCGTTGACAACCGAACATGGAAATTTTAGGTGTAACCGTTTAATTGTAACCACCAATGCATTTATAAAGAATTTATTACCTGATGCCGACATTGTTCCCGGCCGTGGGCAGGTGTTGATTACCAAACCGATAAAAGACCTAAAAATTTCAGGCACTTTTCATTACGATAAAGGTTATTACTATTTCAGAAATATAAACAATAGAGTTTTATTGGGTGGGGGCCGGAATATCGATTTTAAAGCCGAAGAAACTACCGTTTTTGGTGAAACCGAAAAGGTTCAGACCGCACTCGAAAGCTTACTCAGCAATGTAATCCTACCTGAAGTGAATTATGAGATTGATTACCGCTGGAGTGGCATCATGGCCTTTGGAAAAATACTCGAACCACTTATTGAAGAAGTTAAGCCCAATATCTTCTGTGCTACAAGATGTAATGGGATGGGTATTGCAATCGGTTCGCAAACGGGTGAAGATGTGGCAAATCTTCTCCTAAATACATTATAAGTACAATTTAATGAATAATTACTTTTTAAGCATAGCCTGCATTTTTTCTATTTTCCCCATATAGTTATTATCCTTAACTATCCATCTTTTCACCTCATTGCTCCAAATGTTAAACTTTTTTATATCAGATCTGATGTAATATTGGTAAGCTATGTTATAAGCCATATCGGCTTTAGCGGGCTCATCCTCACAATACCTTATGGCATCAATATAGATAAGCTCAGCAGCCTTCATTTTATTGGCCTGTACCAGCCAAAAAATTTCCTGTTTATAACTATCGGTATAATTTCCATTAAAGGCTTTTATTCTGCGTATTTTTTGGGGGCTGGAGACCGTTTCAGTAATAAAATCTGATCCATCAAAACGAAAATGAGTATAAGTACCAGTTGCTAAGTCCTCATACTGTCCCGCCAATTTATTCATCTTCCATTTTTTATAAGTTTGTACCAGTTTAGTATAACGGTCTCTGCTATTCCTTTTTCCAATATATTCCAGTTCCTTTGGCGATTCTTCTACTTTAAGCTCAACCAATCTTTTAGCTGGAATAAGTGAAACTTTCATCTCAGTCGGTTCAATTCTACTTTTTACTTCAGTGATCAGTTTTGGTAGATAAACATCATTTTCGACCGTAAAAGAACCTTTCAAATTTAGGGTAAGTCCTGCAGAATTATCCAGGTATACATAACCAAAAGCGTATTGTTTACCATCATCGAGTGATATTGCGATCCATTTATTTTCACAATCAATAAAGCGTTTTTCGAAATTTAGCCCATTTTGGGCTTTAGCGATAAAGGCGCATAGCAATGGTAAGATGAGTAAATATTTCATTATCAATTCATTTGTGTGTATATAAATATAAAAATTTATTTAAATACAAAAAATACCTACGATAGAAAAGATGCCAAAAAAATCTGATCGTAATCAGATCAGCAGAACGTATAGCAACAATAAAATTTAGGGGTTTTTCGCCTAAGCCTACAAGCCTACCGCATATCTACTTAAACACAACCGTTTTATTCCCACTCACAAAAACGCGGTCTTCAAAAATAAGTTCCAGGGCTTCTAATAATACCTTTTTTTCAATTTCTTTCCCCGCCCGAACCATTTCCTTTACCCCAAAATTATGATCAACGTGATTGGTATGCTGGGTAATAATCGGACCTTCATCCAGGTTATCGGTTACAAAATGGGCAGTAGCCCCAATAATTTTTACGCCACGCTCAAAAGCTTGCCGATAAGGATTTGCACCGATAAAAGCAGGCAAAAAGGAGTGATGGATATTAATAATTTTCCCTCCATAATCTTTTACAAAATCAGCCGAAAGAATCCGCATAAATTTAGCCAGCACCAAATAATCTACCTCAAACCGATTGATAATCTCTTTTATCTCGGCTTCGAATTCGCTTTTATCTTTATTGCTATGATCGACATAAAAATAAGGAATACCCAATTTTTCGGTAAAATCCCTTAAAGTTTCATAATTGCCAATTACACATTTAACCTTGGCTCCTAAAGTTTTGAACTGGTTTTTGATCAGTATTTCTGCTAAACAATGATACTCTTTGGTGACCAGAACGGCAATCTGTTTCTCCTGTTCTGTAATTAAATTTACTTCTGCAGCATTTGGAAGGTTTTCTAAAAGTTTTTCCTTTAATTTTTCTGCATCCTCCAGGTTTCCCGTACAGGCAATCCGTGTAAAAAAGGCTCTATTGGCCTCGTCAACAAACTCGCGCATGGCAATAATATTAAGTTGATGTGCGGCAAGCACCCGCGTGATATTCGTCACTAAACCAACTTGATCGGTACAGGATATGAGGACTGTTAATGCGTTCATTTATAAAATGCTAATGACCAATTATAAAAAATATTTTCCGTTATACCTCCATTGAGTTTACTAAAATTTTTTGGTATATCTATTTTAATTTTCCATTTTTGCTAAAATTTTTATCATTATGGAGATTGCAGGCATAGCTTTACTAATTGTTATTTTAATTGTTTTGATCCTTTTATTTTTGAAGAAACCACAGGCTGCGCTTCCTATCATATCGGTAGAGGATTTCGAAAAAATAAAAAACGAAAATGAAACCTTGAAAATCAGTCTGGCCAAAGCTGATGAACGTGTTTCTAACCTCTCCATTGAAAAAGAACACATTACCGTCTTGCTAAAACAGGAACAACAACGTTTGATTGAAGAGCTACAGGCCGAACGCGACCGCCTTGCAGATGCAAACCGCGAATTGGAAAGCACCAGATCATTCTACATGGCCGAAAAAGAAAAACTGGCCGAACAAAAGTTAAGTTATGAGCAATCGCAACAAAAACTTAACAAAGATTTCGAATTGATCGCCAATAAAATCCTGGAAGAAAAATCCACTAAATTTATTGAGCAGAACCGGACTAACCTGGATATTATTTTAAATCCGCTGAAAGAAAATATCAAAGCTTTTGAAGAGAAGGTAGAAAAAGTTTATAAAGCAGAATCAGACGAAAGGAATATTTTAAAAGGGGTTATCTCAGAATTACAGATTCAAAGCAAACTCATTCAGGAGGATGCCAATAATTTAACCAAAGCTTTAAAGGGCGACAGTAAAAAACAGGGGAACTGGGGGGAGGTAATCCTGGAAAAAGTTTTGGAACGTTCAGGCCTCTTGCGCGATCAGGAATACCGCATTCAAGCCTCGCATACCTCCGCCGAAGGCGGTCGATACCAGCCCGATGTGGTGATCGACCTTCCGGATGATAAACATCTTATCGTTGATGCTAAGGTATCGCTGGTGGCTTACGAGCGTTCTGTGTCAGCCGACACTGAAGAAGAGCGTGAAGGCTATGTAAAACAGCACCTGGCCTCCATTAAGAATCATATCCAGGAATTATCTTCTAAAAACTATCAGGACCTATATAAAATAAATTCTCCTGATTTTGTCTTGCTGTTCGTTCCGATCGAATCTTCTTTCAGTATCGCGGTTCAAAAAGACGCCGAACTCTTCAATTTTGCCTGGGACAGAAGGGTAGTCATCGTAAGTCCATCTACCTTACTGGCTACTTTACGCACCATAGCCAGCATGTGGAAACAGGAGCGACAAAACCGTAATGTAATGGAAATTGCCCGTTTAAGTGGCAGTATGTATGATAAGTTTGTGGGTTTTGTTGCTGACATGGAAAATATCGGCAAACACATTAAAAACGGACAGGACGCTTATGATAAAGCAATCAATAAATTATCGGTAGGCTCAGGAAATTTAACCAATACTTCAGAAAAGATTAAAAAATTAGGTGCAAAGGCAACTAAACAGATTGACACGAAATATTTAGATGGAAATGAGCCTTTGGATTTATAATTACTAAATTAAAGAGCAAATCCCCGCGATTTTGATAAAAAAATAATATCTGAAATGGATTAGGAAAAACCTATAAAATTAGTGATTTTTTCTGACACACCTAGGACGATTTTTTTATTTTTATGCTTTTCAGTGAATAGAATAGTTATTTTGATGACTTTCGGATACTGATTTCTAAAAATGAAAAAGTCATTCTTACTAAAAAAAATTATATTTCTTAGCAAGAACAACAACAAACCTAAAATTGTCATCTCCTGAAAGGCAGTGGAATGAAGAGATCTAAATAGATTTCTCCATTTCGTTTTACTCCATCCGAAATGATAATGAATTCTTTATTAATTGATAAATAATTGCAAAAAGCAAAACAAACATGCTTGCAATCCATAAGTAATAACCGGAACAGAAAGAGATAATTTTTCCTGTCGAACCACTTTCAGAAATCAATATTTCTTTCCAACGGGAAAAAGAAATGGCTAATATATTTGCTATGATAATAAAGAAAATGGAGATTCTTTTATTCTTAAATGATAAAAACAATGCTATGAAATATAAAGGATTGGCTAGCCAAACTAAAAATTCCATTGTACCCCCACCAGCTATGGCTATCCCACCGATTATAAAATAAAGAAAGGATTGGTCAGATTGTAAAACGCTACCAGTTTCTAAAACTAAAGCCGGCCTCGTTAATGATAAAATAAAAAGACCAAGACTAAGGTAAATTATTGGTCTCTTTATTTTATAACTAAATATTTTCATCTACTTATTAAAAGCATTCCAGCCCTGGGCCTTCAGTTCGTGTACATTTTCAGATTTAGAAACCATTTTACAGCCTGAATTTTTATCGGTAACATGGCCGATCACCGTGATATCTACATCATGTTTCAGTTTTTTATAATCTTCCTGACTGATCGTAAACAACAGTTCATAATCTTCACCACCACTTAAAGCACAAACTGTTGGGTCTAAACCCAACTCACGCGCAGTTTCATAAGTCATTGGATCCAAAGGAATTTTCTCTTCATAAATGGTTATTCCTTTATCGGATTGTTCTGCCAAATGCAAAATTTCAGAAGCCAAACCATCCGAAACGTCAATCATTGAAGTGGGTTTTATACCGAGATCATCCAAAAGTGCCACAATATCCATTCGTGCCTCAGGTTTCAATTGCCTTTCGATGATATAATCCTTCCCTTCCAAATCTGGCTGGATCTGTGGATTTTCGAGATAGATTAATTTCTCTCTTTCCAATATCTGCAAGCCTAAATAAGCACCGCCCAAATCACCGGAAACACAGAGTAAATCGTGTTCCTGAGCACCATTTCTGTACACCACTTTATCGGCATCGGCATAACCTATACTGGTGATACTGATCACCAAACCTTGCTTACTCGATGAAGTATCGCCACCAATTAAATCAATGTTGTATTTATTGCAGGCCAGTTCAATCCCTTTATAAATTTCTTCAACAGCCTCTAATGGAAATTTACTCGACAAACCCAGCGAAACTGTAATCTGACTTGCCTTTCCATTCATGGCATAAATATCACTCAGGTTTACCTGTACCGCTTTGTAACCCAAGTGCATTAAAGGCACATAAGCCAAATCGAAATGGATCCCTTCCAACAATAAATCGGTAGAAATTAAGGTCTGTTTTCCTTTTGCGTCCAATACTGCAGCATCATCTCCAACACCTTTTACCGAATAATCGTTTTTAATTTTGAAATTAGTAGTCAGGTGTTTAATTAACCCAAATTCGCCTAATTCATTAATATCTGTGCGTTCTTTATTTTCAAACATAAATTATATTTACAATTATCGTCATGCTGAAATTGTTTCAGCATCTTAACATAAATAAGACCCTGAAGCAATTTTTCAGGGTGACGGATTTACTTTATTTATTATCTATCCAGTTTTTACCCTCGGTAAATCTGGCAATTAGCATGGCCGCAACATTATCCCCGGTAGCATTTAACAAAGTAGCCATCGGGTCTACAAGCGTACCGATAATCATGGCGGGAGGTAAAGCTTCGGGCGGTAACTGGTAAGCTGAAATCATTAATAACTCGCCAATATAACCGCCATTTGGTATTCCTCCTTCTACTATGCTTACCAAAACCGTAATACCCAACGCCAAAATAATGGTATCGACGTGAACTAAATCCTTACCAAAAATGGCAAAAACAACCGCAATTTTAATGATGGAACTAATGCTCGAACCGTCCTTATGCAAGGTTGAACCTAAAGGAATCGTTACGTTGGTAATATAAGCCGGTACACCCATTTTCGTGGCACCATCCAAATTTGCCGGAATAGTGGCAATACTGCTACAGGTTCCGATAGACGTTAAAGAGGGTACGATGTTATTTTTCCAAAATACTTTTATTGCTTTAAATCCACCTGCTATGAAAGCATATAACGTAAAAAAAACAATAAAATAAAATGCCCCGACGCCATAATACAAACCCAAAGCCTTAGCATAAGTACCAAAAAGCTGTGGACCAAAAACCCCAACCTGATAGGCAAAATAGGCGCCTAAACCAATCGGGCCCAGTTTCATAATCAAAATGATGAGTTTTTTCATCACCTCATTGCCCGAAATGAGGAATTTTTTAAAACCTTCACCCTCTTGTCCAGAATAAAGCGTTGAAAAGCCAACCAATACTGAAAAAATAATCAGTGCCAGCATATTTTTTCTGCTTCCGATTTCAAAAAATTCTCCTACGGTTAAAAGCTGGGTCATTTGCTCACCAAACGACTGTATTTTTTCGGGTTCGGTTGGCAAAGGTGTATTCCCCAATTGTTGATGGATCGGAAAAATCCAGGTAGCCACCAAGGTTAAAATAGCAGAAATTAATACAGTTGCCAGAAAAACCAAAACCATCACAGTCAATAATCTGCCCAGTTTTTTTGTCCGGTCGATATTGGCTATTGCGGATGAAACCGCAAAAAATACCAAGGGTATAACAGCTGTAAACAACAAATTTAAAAATATATCACCTAAGGGTTTTATACTTTCAACATTTTTCCCAAAAATTAAACCCACAATGCTCCCAACAGTTATACCTGCCAAAAGCCATAATAAGCCAGCGTAATTTTTAAGAATGTTGTTTTTTTCCATAATTTAAATTTAGACTTCCTAAGTTTTGCCAGCCTTGAGGCATTGTCAAACTTCGGAAGTGAGGCGGCTTACAAACCCAATTCTGCAGAAATATCCAGCATGCGCTGGATCGGTTTTCGGGCCAGCTCAATAATATGTTCAGGTACAGTTACTTCAGGCAAACCATTTTTAATACATAAATATAGTTTTTCTAAAGTATTTCTTTTCATATACGGACAGTCGTTACAGGCACAGCTGTTGTTTGGTGGCGCCGGAATAAATGTTTTGGTCGGGTTTGCCTTCTCCATCTGGTGGATTATGCCACTTTCGGTAGCCACAATAAATTCCGTAGCTGGATTGGTAATGGTATACTTTAGTAATCCAGTTGTAGAACCAATATAATCAGCCATTTTTAAAACCACTTCCTCACATTCGGGGTGCGCAATAAACTTAGCATTCGGATGGCGTTCTTTCAGTTTTGTAATTTTCTCCTGTGAAAAAATTTCGTGAACCATACAGGCACCATTCCACAGTACCAAATCCCGTCCGGTTTTTTTGGCCACATAAGCACCTAAATTGCGATCGGGGCCAAATATTATTTTTTGGTCTTTAGGTAAACTCTCTACAATTTGAACCGCATTGGTGCTCGTACAAACAATATCACTTAAAGCTTTTAATTCGGCCGTGCAGTTTACGTATGTGATGACCAGGTGATCTGGATATTTTTCCTTAAACTTTCTAAATAAATGCGGTGGGCAACTGTCTGCCAATGAGCAGCCTGCCTTTACATCTGGCAACAATACCGTTTTATTCGGCGATAAAATCTTTGCCGTTTCGGCCATAAAATGCACACCGGCAAACACAATTACATCAGCATCTGTTTTTGCAGCCTCCTGCGACAGGCCTAAACTATCGCCAATATAATCCGCAATATCCTGAATGTCAGGTTCTTGGTAATAATGTGCAAGGATAATGGCATTCTTTTCCTTTTTCAATTTCTCGATCTCAGCGAAAAGGTCGAGAGTCGGATCAATTTCCTCTTCTGCGAAACCTTTTTTGTTGATTTCTTCTAAGACATCTATGTTCATTTTTAAATTTTCCTTTTTTGAATTTTGACGTTGGTCAAAGATAAAGCTTTCCACGTCTCAATAATTAATAAGTTATTTTAAATAAATAAATCTTGTTTGTTTATTAGTGTGTTAATATTGTTGGCAAGTTTAGAAAATTCTTTCTTTTATATAAGTTGTTAATCGTTTACTAACATTTAGATTACATTTCTCTAATATCATAAGTTTGATTTTCAGCACTATCGAAAAACCGTTCAATTTTTATCAATACTGGAATGTTAATTGTTTATAAGTGGGTAAAAAGTTAATTACTTGTATAAAGCTGGTTATAAATTGCGCAAAAGATTGTGGCAAATTGTGTTTTTAGAGTAGCTTTAAACATTCAAATTTATTTGTTAGGATAATTTAGACACGGAGTTAACAATTATCAACTAGTTGTTAACATCGTGGATAATTAAATGTTTTTATTAATGAGAAAAGTAGATTTTCTGGTAATTGGTTCAGGTATAGCGGGTTTGAGTTTCGCTCTTAAAGCTGCAAAGTTTGGTAAGGTTTTAATTGTAACGAAGTCGAACGAAGATGAATCGAACACAAAATACGCCCAGGGCGGAGTTGCTGTAGTTGTGGATAAAGGTGATTCTTTCGAGAAACATATAGATGATACCTTGATTGCAGGTGATGGATTATGTGATGAAAAAATTGTGGAAATCGTTGTAAAAGAGGGACCTCAGCGCATTCAGGAGATCATCGACTATGGTATAAACTTCGATAAAGATAATTCTGGCTTCTATGATTTGGCCAAGGAGGGTGGACACTCCGAACATCGTGTTTTACACTATAAAGACATCACCGGATATGAGATAGAAAGGGTTTTGCTGAATGAAATACATGAGAATAACAACATAGAGATATTAACACATTACTTTGCACTGGAGTTAATTACCCAGCATCACCTTGGTGAGTTTGTGGATAAACGTACCGAAGATATTAACTGTTATGGTATATATGCCTTTAACACAGAGCTTAACGATGTGGAAAAGATTGTGGCAAATGTGACTGTAATGGCTTCGGGCGGTGCCGGACATGTGTATTCGGCTACAACAAATCCGGTTATTGCAACAGGTGATGGAATGGCAATGGTTTATCGTGCAAAGGGAAAAGTAAGAAATATGGAATTTATCCAGTTCCATCCAACGGCTTTATACCATCCCGGAGAGTATCCTTCTTTCTTAATATCGGAAGCTGTTAGGGGTTTTGGAGGGGTATTGCGGCGCAAAAATGGCGAAGAATTTATGCAGGAATACGATGAGCGTAAATCGCTTGCTCCCCGTGATATTGTGGCCCGGGCTGTAGATAATGAAATGAAGAAATCCGGCGATGATTTTGTTTATCTGGATATTACCATGCGTAAGAAAGCTGATATACTGAAACACTTTCCTAATATATATGCAAAGTGTTTATCCATAGGGATAGATATGACGAAAGATTACATTCCGGTTACACCTGCGTCGCACTATATGTGTGGTGGCATATTGGTTGATGAGTACGGCCGTTCTTCTATTAAAAATCTATATGCCTGTGGCGAGTGTTCTTCAACGGGTTTGCATGGTGCTAACAGATTGGCATCCAACTCTTTACTGGAAGCTACTGTATTTGCCCACCGCATTTATCAGGATGCGATAGAGAACTTTAAAAATAATGTTATCCCAGAACATATTCCAGAGTGGGATTCGAAGGGTGTTACCCAAAGCAATGAAGATGTGTTGGTAACACATAATCTGAGGGAATTGCAAAAAATTATGGGTGATTATGTAGGTATCGTTCGTTCCGATTTCCGATTGGAAAGAGCGCATAGACGTTTATTTTTAATTTATCAGGAAACGGAAGAATTTTATAAAAAGAATAAAGTTTCGGTTAAACTTTGCGAATTACGAAATGTGATACAAACCGCTTATCTCGTCATTAAATCTGCCATGCAAAGAAAAGAGAGCAGAGGCTTACATTTTACTACCGACTACCCCGAGCATGCTAAAGAATTAGTAGATACTGTTTTTTAACCCCTAAATCCCCTGAAAGGGACTTTAATGTATTAACCGTTATCCATCAACCACATTATATTTTAAAAATGCCTTTAATACTGCCCGTAAAAGATAAATATCCTCAAATTGGAGCTGATCCTTTTATTGCTGAAAATGCCACCATTGTTGGCGATGTTGTAATTGGTGACAGATGTTCGGTATGGTTTAATGCCGTCATTAGAGGTGATGTTAATGCCATTACGATAGGAAATGAGTCGAACATTCAAGATGGTGCTGTAATTCATGCTACCTACTTAAAAGCGTCAACCCACATTGGTAACCGCGTATCTGTAGGGCACAATGCTATCGTACACGGTTGTACCGTTCAGGATCATGTGTTAATCGGTATGGGGGCTATTGTAATGGATCATGCTGTGATAGAAGAATATTGTATTATAGCTGCTGGTTCAGTAGTATTGGAAAATACCATTTGCGAAACCGGCCATTTGTATGCTGGTACACCTGCTAAAAAAATAAAGCCCATTACTGACGAGCAAAGGGCTTTATTGAATAAATTACCTGATAATTATATCATGTATTCGGGCTGGTTTACGCCCTAGCCCTCTATTTGGGGAATTAGGTGCCATGTATTAATCCGTTTTAGGAGGGGGAGGTATCGCTAAAGGATCTTCCCTTTCCCAATTGGGTTTTAGATCCATTAAGGCTTTTAAATACCATACTTTTTCGGGTTGGTACCCACCTTTTACACTTCCTGTATCCCAGACTCCATTTTTATTGTCATCATAAACTACCCTGAGCATATATTTGCCTGCAGGGTATTTAGAAAACATAATTTTACCATTTTTACTGATGGGAAATGATTTTATAATATCCTTTTTTTCGCTCAGAAACTGTACCACATAACTTTTGGCTGTATCAGGCACAGTTACATTTAAAATCAGTGTAGTATAAGCATCCTGGTTCTCTAAAGTGAAGCGTTTGGGTATGTCTTTATTTTTTGCATTAAAAATAGCTGTAAATGCGCCTGCACCTAGTTTTATATCATAGTTTCTTTTGTTCTTCCAGGGATATTTGATATAATACTTAAGAAAATCTACACTATCCTTTACCAGTTCAAAGTTTGTACGCTTAACAGAATCTTCTAAAAATGTAATTTTAGTTGCATCTGCAGCTGTTATTGGGAAGGAGAAGGTTAAGGTGAGCTGTTGGAAAGGATTGAGTTTCCCTCCAGATAGGTTATCCGCAATGGTAACATCGCGTGTATAAGTATCTTTTTTACCACGGGTAAAGTTTAGGGTTTGCAAAAGTTTTCCCTCATCCTGAATGGCCACTTTAACCGAATCGAAACTTAAATCCTTCAGCCAAACTTTAGCAGTATCGTTGTTTTTGGTAAAATGCACATACTTACCTACATCAGCTGCCGGAGGATCTGTAATAGTTATTTTAGGGCTTTTAAGCTGCTGATTAACGAAAATAGATATACTACCATCATTGTTTAGTTTTCGGTCTAATACGCGGAATTCTGGTGCCACTTCCTTAAATATCTGAAGATTGATGTTCTCCAGGTTTTTATCAATAACAATAGGTTCCTTTATAAATCCAATTTCATCCGAAATCTGCTGATAGATTTTATCACCGCCACCACTGCTTTCCTTTATAGCATATACTTTGTAGGTTCCTTTTCTTAAGTTGTTCAGTTTATAGGTTCCGGCACTATCGGTGGTGGTATATATCGACGGGCGTTTCTTTCCAAAAATAGTATCCCTTTCCAGGGGTAGAATAAATACGGTAACTTCTTTTTCTGGTTCATCGCTTAAAGAGTTGATCACTTTACCACTTATGGATAAGGAATCAATTTCTGGTCCGGTAGAAAAAACGTATGATAAATTTTTAACTACATTTCCTTCATTTACATCGGCTATTGCTTTTCCAAAGTTTAAAGTATAAGTGGTATTTTTTTCCAAAGAATCCTGAAGTGCTATTTCTAATCTTTTTTGCCGCTTCTTTAAAACCGGAAGTTTTTCCTGGTCGGGTGAAATCGAAAATTCTTTGAACTCATCCTTAATATTAAAATATTCATCAAACTCGATGATGATTTTTTTCGCATTAAAATTCCTCGTCTGATCTTTTGGCGTCATGCTTAAAACTTTTGGTGGCTTGGTATCTTTTGGTCCACCTTGCGGTGTCTGAATACTGGCACACCCAAAAAATAGGAGTAAGGCTGTTATAGCTACTAAATTTTTAAGGTTAAAATACTGAGCTTTTAAATTTGGCATATTTTAAACGTTCTGACGAATTTTTATACTTTTTGGAACCATAACATTAAAAAATCTTTTCTTTAGCTTATATCGCTTTATTTTAAGTCTGATTTTAAAAAGTTAAAGTATTGATTATCAATTACTTATTAACGTAAACCATTAAAACCGATATATCTGATGGCGAAACACCCGAAATCCTTGATGCCTGACCTAAAGTACGCGGTTTTATCTTAAATAATTTTTCCCGCGCCTCTTTTGAAATGGAAACTATTTTATTGTAATCGAAATCTGGCTTAATTTCTTTGTCTTCCATTTTCAGCATCTTGGCTACAATTTCATTTTCCTTCTCAAAATAGCTTTCATATTTAATTTTAATTTCTGCCTGCTCTATAGTTTCGTTGTCTAAATCTTTAGTCGCTGCAGCAAGTGCTTTACTCACTTTAATTAAATCAGGTAAACCCACATGAGGCCTTCCAACCAAACTGTGGATTTTAACATTTTGATTTAGAGGGCTTGATCCTAAACTTTCGAGCATTGGATTGGCGTCGCTCATTTCGATCCCCTGGTTTTTGGTGAACTTTACCAAAGCATCAGCCTTTGCAATTTTTTGATTTACTTTTTCCAAACGTTCATCAGAAATTAAACCCAAGTCATGACCGATAGGAGAGAGGCGGATATCAGCATTATCTTGTCTCAATAACAAACGGTGCTCAGCTCTCGAAGTAAACATGCGGTAAGGTTCTTCCGTTCCTTTGGTAACCAGGTCATCAATTAAAACACCAATATAACTGTCAGATCTTTTCATGATCAGTTCGTGTTTATCTGCAATTTTTTGATGTGCATTTATACCGGCCATGAAACCCTGGCATGCTGCCTCCTCGTAACCTGTAGTTCCATTGATCTGTCCGGCAAGAAATAAATTGCTGATTAATTTGGTTTCTAGTGTTAGCGACAATTGGGTAGGTGGGAAGAAATCATACTCGATAGCATAACCTGGTCTGAACATTTTTGCCTGTTCGAAACCTGGGATTAATCTTAAGGCTTTAAATTGTACATCTTCGGGAAGAGAGGTTGAAAAACCATTTACATAAATTTCGCAGGTGTTCCAGCCTTCTGGTTCAACAAAAATCTGGTGTCTGTCGCGTTCGGCAAACCGGTTGATTTTATCTTCAATAGATGGGCAATACCTCGGGCCTAAACCTTTAATACGGCCGGTGAACATTGGTGATTTTTCAAAGCCTTCTTTTAAAGTTTCATGAACATCACCATTGGTATAGGTGATCCAGCAACAGCGCTGATCTTTTGAAACTTCAGTATCAGTATACGAGAATTTACCTGGATTTTCATCACCCCATTGCTCCTCCATTTTTGTATAATCTAAACTTCTTCCATCTACGCGTGGGGGAGTACCTGTTTTCATTCGGCCAGCTTCCATACCCAGTTCTACCAGTTGTTCGGTAATGCCTGTTGAAGCTCTTTCTGCTGTTCGGCCTCCACCAAATTTCTTTTCGCCGATATGCATTACGCCGTTAAGGAAAGTGCCATTGGTAAGGACTACCGCAGTACTTTCGATCTCTATACCTAGAGATGTTTTAACCCCATATACCGTATTGTCTTTTACCAATAAACCAACAACGCTATCTTGCCACATATCCAGATTAGGCGTTCTTTCCAAAGCTAATCTCCATTCCTCAGCAAAGCGCATCCTGTCTATTTGTGCCCTTGGACTCCACATGGCAGGACCTTTAGATTTGTTGAGCATTCTAAATTGGATGGTTGATTTATCTGATATAATACCAGAATATCCACCCATTGCATCAACTTCACGAACGATCTGGCCTTTAGCTACACCACCCATTGCAGGATTGCAACTCATCTGGGCAATGGTACCCATATTCATGGTTATTAATAAAACAGATGATCCTAAATTAGCGGCAGCAGCAGCAGCTTCACAGCCTGCATGACCAGCACCAACAACAATCAAATCGTATTTTGAAAACATCTTTAATGTATTATTTTTTTAATTGTTCCACGTGGAACAATTTGTTATTAATTATTTTAACTTAATGCTAAAATAAATTCAGCAGGTTATATTAATGCTTCACATGAAACATATATCAATATTTCATCTAACAAAATTGAAATAAATTCAGTATGATGATGGAGGATGTTCCACGTGAAACATAACGCGAAAAATCTTCTTCAATTGCATTCATTTACTCTGAAAGTTCTAACCAACGCATGGTGTATTTATCAAGCTTTGCTTGAAGTGTTTCAATTTCATTGGATATTTCCTGTATCTTCATATAGTCACTCGCATCCGTTTTAAGTAAACGCTCACCCAATGATGCAATTTTATCTTCTGTTTCTGCTATGCCTTTTTCGCTATCTTCTAATTCTTTTTGCTCTTTGAAACTTAACTTTTTGATTGTTTTAACCGGAGCTTGTTCAACTATGGGGGCAGGGGCTTTCTTGGTTTCAACTTTAGCCTTTGGTTGCTCTAAGCTTAAACGGTACTCGGAATAGTTACCATTGTAAATTTTGACAACACCTCCGCCCTCCATAATAAATAGCTGATCGCTCATTTTATCAAGTAGATATCTATCGTGAGATACCAACATTAATATACCGGGAAAATTTTCTAAAAATTCTTCCAATACATTTAAAGTATCGATATCCAGATCGTTTGTCGGCTCATCCAAAATCAAAAAGTTTGGATTTTGCATCAATACCTTCATCAGGTTTAATCGTTTCTTTTCACCGCCACTTAATTTCTCTACCATGCCGTGTTGTTTTTTTGGCGGGAAGAGAAATAAGGTTAATAGGGCAGAGGCAGTAATCACTGAGCCGTCTGCCATCTTAATATATTCGGCATCAGATTTTACAATATCAATTACTCTTTCCTTTGGATCGAAGGTTAAACCACCCTGTTTATAATAACCAAAAACAGTTGTATCACCGGTATCAACTTTACCACTATCGGGTTTCAACTGGCTGGTAATGATATTTAATAATGTTGATTTTCCCGTACCATTTTTACCAGCTAAACCAATCCGGTCTCCTTTCTTAAAGGTATAACTGAAATCATTAATGATTGCCCGGCCATCAAATGCTTTTGCAATGTGTTCTACTTCAATAATCTTCCCACCCTGGCGCGACATCTTCATTTGAAGGTTAATAGTCTGGTTATCAGCCTTTTTCTTCGATTTTTCTTCTAAATCGTAAAAAGCATTGATCCTGGCGTTAGATTTCGTTCCACGGGCCTGCGGCATGCGCCTCATCCACTCCAATTCTTTCTTTAATAGCTGTTGGTTCTTATGTAAAACGGTTGCGTCTAAAGCCTCTCTTTCGCTTTTCTTTTCTAAGAAATAAGCATAGTTTCCATTGTAATTAAATATTTTTCCTCGATCTAACTCTACAATAGTATTGCAAACATTATCTAAAAAGTACCTGTCGTGGGTAACCAGCAAGATTGTTTTTTGTCCGGTAGTTAATAACTTCTCCAGCCACTCAATGGTATCAATATCCAAATGGTTGGTTGGCTCATCAAGCACCAAAATCTCAGGATCCTCAATTAAAAGTTTAGCTAGCGCCAAACGTTTCTTTTGACCACCCGATAGAGTTGAAATTTTCTGTTGAAGATGCGTAATTCCCATTCTGTTTAAAATGGTTTTAATCTCATGCTCATATTCCCATGCGTTATGTTCACTCAATTCTTCGTATAAACGGTTAAGTGTTTTTTCATCAGGGTTAGGATCTTCAATTAATTCTTCATATTCCTTAATCAACTGCTGTTGTTTATTCTCCAGGGAGAATATATGGTCGCTAATCGAAAAACCTTCAGTAAACTGTGGTTCCTGATCGAGAAAACCAATTTTAACAGCTTTGTTTTTTACAATTTTACCTTCAAGCGGAGGGAACCTTTCTGCCAATAATTTTAAAAGTGTACTCTTACCTGCACCATTAATGCCAACCAACGCCACGCGCTGACCAGAGTTAATCCCTAAGGTTAAATTTTTAAATAGCCATTCGTCATGATAACCATGACCTAAGCCTTCTGCCGCAATTAGTGTGCTCAATTTTTTTGTATTTCGGATTTATAAAGGAAAATTAGTGCAAAAGTAAGTATAAAATATTTGGAACGGCATAATCAAATTGTAAAGGGCTTCTGTATCAGCTAAAAATGGCAGAATATTGATGTTTTGGTTCGTTTGTCAGTAGTTAATGAACCATTAGTTAAATTGTTCTAAAAAGAAAACAGCGGCTGGAATCGCTCCGCCGCTGTCTCAATCATTAACTAAAACTAAACTTTATCTTGAATGATGATAGGGTACGAGGTCCCGATCATCAGCTTTATGTCTTTTATTATTGTTTTTAATATAAGACTGCAATAGGCAAGAAATGTTGCATAGCTTTTTGGCTAATTATACGAGTGGAGATTAATTGTCGACGAACGCACTTAACTTTTAGACGAACGGGAGTAAAAGGTTATATCTTCATTTCAAGTAATAGCTTTGCGCCAATAGCGGGAAAAGCTGCTAAATCAGTAAATTTATTATTAAATAAATGAAGAAAAACTTATGGCTAGCATAAGAAGGTTAATCTATAACGTTGTATAAATGTGGTGGAAGGTTGGCGTAAGATTTAAATTAAGCCTAAATCTGCTCTGTAACTTAAATACTCATCTTCTTTTTGAGTCATAAGGGTTTTGGCCGCCTTTCCTTTATCTTTATAACCAAGTAGGTGTAAAGTGCCATGGATCATAATGCGGCAAACTTCATCAAACTCCAGCGTTTTGAAGGTTTTGGCATTTTCTTTTACCCGTTCAATGCTGATGAAAATATCACTGACGATCTGTTTTTCCTCATCAGAATTATCAAAAGTAATGATATCCGTATAGGTATCGTGGTTTAAGTACTGTTGGTTAATGCCCAACAGATACTCGTCGTTGCAGAAAATGAAATTGAGCTCCTGCAGTTGAAAACCTTCTTTTTCGATAGCCGCCTTAAGCCATTTTTTGACCTTAAGTTTTTGAGGAAGGTTATAGCTAACGGATTCAGTAAAAAAAGATATTGCAGGCATGTTATGGAGTTTATGGCTGCAAATTTAAGAAATATAATTTCTTCTTATTTATAAGTGTTGTCATTTCGAACGGAGTTGCAATGAAGTTGAGAAATCAATTTAGATAGATCTCTCCATTTCACTGCCTTTCAGTCGAGATGACGATTTGGTCTATTGGCTTATATTCAAAGATTTCAAATATTCCGCAATTTTGTTTTTATAGTAATAGTTTAAACTAGGGGGTAGCTTCTGCAACATATCATTGCCGTTTTGTTGCTGTTTTTTAAACTGATCGAGCATTTTTTGGTAGGATGGTGGAAATTCCTTAGCTGCTTTACTTTCGCGTTTAGCATCTTCTTCCTGATCGCGTTCTGCTTTTTCTGCTTCTAACAATTTGGTTAGCAGATCTTTTTGACGGTTTAAGGTTTCCTGTTGTAAACGTTTATTTACCAGATCACTTTCCGTCTGTTTCATTTCTTTAATAGCCTCGTTTAGGTTACCCATTTTGCTTGTGCCATCTTTATTTTCTTCCCGGTTAATCTTTTCTAAAGCCTGGCGGATCATTTGTTGCTGTTGCGCCATCTTACCGAACTCCTGGCTCATCTGGCCTTTACCAACTGTACCTTGGTTGCCCCCTTGCTTCTGCATCTGTTCGCGGGCCTTTTGCATACTCTTATTCAGCTGATCCTGCATTTGCGAAAGCTGTTTCATGCCCTGCTTTTGCTTTTTGCCGCTACCACCTTTGCCGTTTTTCTGCATGTTTTGCAACTGACTTAGGGCTTCGCTCAGCATCAGGGTGAGGTTGTTGATAGAGGTCATGGTAAATTGCTGGAAACGGTTGGCTTCGGGGGTTCTTCTGTCGCCCAAACTCTCTAAACTTTTATCGAGGTTGAAATTGATCTTATTCATTTCCTCGTTCACCGTTGATTCTATTTGTGGAACCCGTTTGCTTAAGCTATACAAGCTATCAGCAATGGTTTTCAGGTTATCTTTAATGCTACGCTGTTTCTGCACGTTACTGGTATAAGAAGGATCTGCTGCCGTCATTTTTTTTAAGGCAAGCATTACTTTTTCCTGATCGAAAGAGGTAGTCAGCAAGTTTTCCAACAGGCGGCGCAACTCTTTGGCATTGAGGTTATTTTCCATTTCTTCGCCCTGTTGTTGCATATCGCTCATTTTTTTTGACAGTTTTTCCATCTGCTCAGCTGCTTTCTGCTGTTTCTGGCTTGCGCTTTTCGAGTTTTTTTTATCTAAGGCATCTTTACTGTCCTGTTGCTCTTTTTGTATATCCTGAACATCTTTTTCAGGGTTTTCGAAAGGATTTGGCCTTTCCAGTGTTTTGTTTTTATCTTCCAGCTTTTTCAGATCGTCTTTCAGGTCTTTCATCTCCTTGTTCAAAGCATCCTGTTTTTGCTTTAACGATTCATTATCCTGTTTTTTATCTTTTGTTTGCTCAGCCAGTTCTTTTTGTTCTTTAGCGAGTTCATTCAGCCGATCGATATCGGTTTGAAGGTTTTGCTCAAATTCTAACTGTTTATAAAGTTCTAAAATCCTATCGAGTTCATTTTTAAGGGTTTTATTGTCCAATTGCATTTTAGAAAGCTCGTTCTGCGTTTGGTCCTTATTTTTCTCATTCATCAGGTTTTGCAATTTTTGCAAAAGTTCTTTGGTCTTTTCGTCGAGCACATTATCAAAAAGATCTTTGATCTGCTTCTGTTTTTCTAAGAGTTCTTCAGTTTGTTTTTGGTCTTCCTGTTGCTGAATATTTTTCTCGTTCTGCTCTTTAATTTCTTTTACGGCCTCATCAAGCTGCTTTTGTTTATCTAAGAGAGATTCAATCTGTTTTTTATCTTCGAAAGAGATCTGTTTTTTATCGATGAGGCTTTCGGCTACCTTTTTACTTTCTTTTTCGATGGTATTGGCTAAACGGATAGCCGATTGCATTTTCTGTTTCAAAGCCTGGTTGCTTGCATTTACCTGTTCAGCTGTTTCCTTTTTGGTAGGTTGTTTAAAGGTTTTAATTTCCGATCGGGTAACTTTTGCCCCGTTAACACCATCATTATCGGCCACTTCGAAATAATATTCAATTTCCTGACCGGGCTTAGCTGTAGCTGTTTTTAAATCCCAGAAGTAAAAGAAGGTATTTTCTGTCACATTGCTTTTAATGGGAATGTTTTTGGTAAATGCGCTAACTATCCGGTTATTTTCTTTAATGTTATATTTAAAACTTAAGCGGCTAAAGCCATAATCATCAGTCACCTGTCCGCTAAAATACAAAGCCTTATTACTTACCGAATCTGGTTTTTCTTCAACAGAAATACCCGGAGATTGATCTTTAACTACGGTAATCTGGTGCGACAAGGAATCTCTTAGCGTAACATATTCATTTTTAGGGGTAATGCTGTATTTCGAGTTGTTCTTAATAGTCGCATGGAAAGCCGATGCATTATCCTCCACTTTTAAAACGTTTTCGGTGCCGTTTAAAATAAATAAAAGCGAATTGCTCTGACCGGTTTTAAAGTTCCAGGTTACTTCGGTGCCTTCGGGTAGGAGCATATCGCCAACGTTGGCAACCAATTCCTGTTTTTTGCCTAAATAAGCCGGATAATTTAGTGTGGCGGTTGCATTTAGCAATTCGGGGCGGGGTTTAACGGTAAGCGTAAATACCGCTGAGCTGAAGCCACCGCCTTTGAAAACCAGCTTTTTGTCGCTCTGTATATTTTTGATATGGTATTTAAACTTACTAATGTTCTCTTTTTCGAGTTTGTACGTATTTTTTCCGTCTTCTACATAAATTTCGGCCGGGAGCGCATCTCCTGATAATTTGAGGTTCAGGGTTACATCATCACCCTGGGTAACCGTTAAACTTTTATTTAAAATGGCAAAGCTGAACGGCGCTTTGGGTGCAATATATTCGTCGTATTTAAAAAAACTGTTTGTGCCTTCGCGTAAAATGGCCGGCGCAATAATGGCAATGAGTAAAATGATCGAGAGCGGAACAAAAAGATACTTTAAATATTTGCGGTTATCATTAATGCTAACTGCGGTATAAAAGGGAACAGGTTTAAGCTCCAGTATTTTTTGATCGATGCTGGCAAGGATAAGGTGGTTGTTTTCGGGATGATTTTCGGATAAATGATGGAGTTGAAGTGTATTGAGCAATTTATCCTTAATATCTGAAAAGTGATTGCCGATGATAACTGATGCTTCGTCAAAGGTGAGGTGTTTGCCCAGTTTTAACATCGATAAAAGTGGCCTGATGATTAGAAAACCGACTAGTAATGCACCCACGAGTAAATAAGCAAAAAACAAAAAGGTTTTAAAAGCAGCACCCGGATTGAGATAATAGAGGCTTAAAAACACAAGGAGGTATAGCCCCAGAAGAATAGCGGCGGCATAAATACTGCCACGCAAAATTTTATTCAGGTAGAATTTGCGGATAAACTCATCTATCTTCCGAAGTAATTCACTGTAGTTATTGCTCACCATATCAACGTAAATGTAAAAATAGTTCTAATCAATTGAAAGAAACTATAGTAAGGTAACGTGTTTATTTCAGATAGTTTATTCTTCGCACGCCCTATTGTAAAAATAGAAATTATCAAATATGACTTAGTTACGGCTCATAAATGCATATTAATTTTAAAATCTATATCTTGTTTTTATTAATACAAAGGTTACATAGATTTTAAACGAGTATTCTGATAAAAATCTACTTTTGATTTTTTGTATAATCATGCCAAATATGAAACGATTACTTATTTCTACACTGATGTTGTTCATTTTTACCGCTTCATTTGCCCAAAAATTTAACTGGAACAAAAACCAGGTAATTGCACACCGTGGGGCCTGGAAGAAAAACAATTTTCCGCAAAACTCTATCGCTTCTTTAAATGAAGCCGTGAAACTTGGCTGTTATGGTTCAGAGTTCGATGTGTGGATGACGGCTGATGGTGTTTTGGTGATTAATCATGATCCTGAATTTCAGGGTTTGACTATTGAAAAAGTAAAGTATGCGGATCTGTTGACCAAAACCATGACCAATGGAGAGAAGATCCCAACATTAGAGGCCTATTTACTGGAAGGCAAAAAGCAGAAAACAACAAAGCTTATTTTAGAAATAAAACCGTCATTAATCAGTAAAGAACGCGGAATAGACGTAACCAATAAATGTGTCGAAATGGTTCAGAAACTAAAAGCCGTTGAATGGACAGAGTACATCAGTTTTGATTACGATTACTGTAAGCGTGTTTTGGAACTCCTGCCAAAGGCAAAAGTTGCGTATTTGAGGGGCGAGATCAGTGCCGAGCAAATGAAAGCAGATAAATTGACAGGAGCTGACTATCATTTTAGCGTGTATCAAAAAGACAACTGGATTGAAAATGCGCAAAAACTGGGCTTAACCGTAAATGCATGGACGGTAAATGCTGTGCCCGAAATGCAATGGCTTTTGGCACACAAGGTAGAATACATTACCACCAACGAGCCGGAATTGCTTTTTGAAGAAATCAAAAAAACACCTGTTGCACAGGGATGGAAGTTAAAGTGGGCTGATGAATTTGACGACAAGGGATTGCCGTTAACTAAAAACTGGGGCTATGATGTTGGCGGAAAAGGCTGGGGAAATAACGAACTGCAATATTATACCGATGCCGATAGCACAAATGCAGTTGTAAAAAAAGGAAATTTAAATATTATAGCTGTAAAAGCAGATAAAGAAAGTAACCATTACACATCTGCCAGACTGGTAACTAAAAACAAATTTGATTTTAAATATGGAAGGGTAGAAGTTCGTGCGATGTTGCCAAAAGGCAGGGGCTTATGGCCTGCCATTTGGGCCTTACCAACCGATTGGAAATATGGAGACTGGCCAAAAAGTGGTGAAATTGATATCATGGAGCATGTGGGTTACGACCCGGATAGTGTACATGGTACAGTGCATACCGAAAAATTTAACCATGTGATAAAAACACAGGTTGGGAAAGCTTTAAATGTTAATAATCCTTATAACGAATACCATGTGTATGCCATAGAATGGTTTGCCGATCGCATCGATTTCTTTATTGATGATCAAAAATACCTCAGCTTTAAAAATACCAAAAAAGGATTAGGCGACTGGCCGTTTGATCAGAACTTCCATATTATTCTAAATGTAGCCGTAGGCGGCAACTGGGGCGGAAAAAAAGGGGTGGATGATGCTATTTTCCCTGCAACAATGAAAGTTGATTATGTAAGGGTGTTTCAGAAGTAATGGTTTGTTCAATGGTTCAGGATTAAGGTTAATTTTTCAAATTGCTTAACTGAAAATCTATAATTACTGCAAACTGAAAATTGCTAATTGACAACTGAAAACTTTAACTTGCGGTATCTAAGCTATATTGTATAATTTATGGACTCACGTAGAGAATTTCTAAAAAAAGCGGCTTTGTTTGCCGGAGCCACTGGTATGGCCAATACCTTGCCCAGTTCGGTGCTGAAAGCCATGTCGATTAACCCCGAACCTGGAAGCACATTTTATGATGCAGAACATATTGTTTTCCTGATGCAGGAAAACAGGTCCTTCGACCATATGTTTGGTAAAATGAAGGGCGTTCGCGGGTTTAACGATCCACACCCACACATTCAGCCCGATGGGAACAAAGTTTGGCTGCAAAAGGATGGTCAGGGCTATACCTATGCCCCTTTTCATGTCGACATTAACAAAACAAAAATTACCTGGCAGGGTGGTTTGCCACACTCGTGGAACGATCAGGTTGCTGCCCGTAACGGTGGCAGATATGATAAATGGCTACCTGTTAAAAGCCCCATGACTTTGGCTTATTATGACCGGAATGATATTCCTTTCTATTATGCCATGGCAGATGCCTTTACCATTTGCGATCAGCATTTTTGCTCATCTTTAACGGGTACAACACCCAACCGACTGTTCTTTTTTACCGGAACGATACGGGGGGAGAAAAGTGCAAACCGCGTAGCCGTGGTAAATAACGATCAGGCCGAGTCGCAGAATAATGTATTTGTAGACTGGCCAACTTTTCAGGAAACTTTGGAAGATAACGGAATCGATTGGCGCATTTACCAAAACGAGCTTTGGACTTCAAAACTGCCGGAAGGTGAGATAGACGATTGGTTAGGGAATTATGGCGATAATCCTGTTGAATATATCAGCAGGCACAATGTTAAATTATCGGCTTATTTTAGAAAGAATGGCGACAATACTGTTAAACCTGCTTTAAGCGCTGAAGAAGTCCAGGAGAAATACGATAAATTATCACAAAAGGAAAAAAACTTAGTAGATAAAGCCTTTACCACCAATATTTCGCAGAAAGATTATCTGGATCTTGAACCATTTACCTTTAAGAATGATCAGGGTGAGTCTGAAACGATTAATATTCCAAAAGGGGATATTTTTCATCAGTTCAGAAAAGATGTTGACAGTGGAAAATTACCTACAGTTTCGTGGCTGGTTGCGCCTCAACGTTTTTCTGATCATACCAGTTCACCTCTGTACGGAACCTGGTATGTAAGTGAGGCCCTGGATATTTTAACTAAAAACCCAGAGGTTTGGAAAAAAACGATATTCGTTTTAACCTATGATGAAAATGACGGTTATTTCGATCATCAGCCTCCGTTTGTCGTTCCAAATCCGGAGGATCCAACCAGTGGAAAAGTATCTAAAGGAATAAACTATGCTACCGATTTCGAAGCACGGAAAGGAAGTCCGATTGGCTTGGGTTACCGCGTTCCGTTGGTGATTGCTTCACCCTGGAGTAAAGGAGGTTTTGTAAACTCTCAGGTTTTCGACCATACTTCTTCATTAATGTTTATGGAAAAATGGCTGGCCAAAAAAACAGGCAAGGCCATCAAAAGCAATAACATCAGCGATTGGCGCAGAAGTATCTGTGGAGATTTAACTTCGGTATTCAGGCCGTATAATGGAGAAGAGATTAAATCGCCAGAGCCATTAAAGCGGGAAGCTGTAGTCACCAATATCGGCAATGCGAAAAACAAACCTGCCCAGGTTGGACCAACTGCACTGAATAAAACTGAAGTAGCGAAAATTAATAAATTTGAAGCGTTTTCTCCTGAAACGTCAGGTCATTCTCCTAAGCAAGAAAACGGGACCAAACATGCCTGCGCACTGCCTTATCATTTGATGGTTGATGCGAGGTTAGTGAGTAACGAAATCGAACTCACTTTTCAGTCGGCAAAAACCTTATTCGGTAGTGAAACTGAAGCCATTGGCGCACCTTTTAATATGAATACGTTTGCTAAATTTAAAGGTGTGGCAGGCAAAACATGGGCTTACGCTGTAAAGGCCGGTGATGTGTTGACAGACAGCATCAAAATTGATGATTTCGACAACGAAATTTATGACCTGGCCATCAGTGGTCCGAATGGTTTTTACAGGCATTTTGCGGGCAGTAAAAAAAGCCCTTCAATTGCGGTAAAAGTATATCCGGAGCAGAGTGGTCTGGTAAGCAAAAAGCTTAGCGGAAACCTTGTTTTTGCGATTGAGAATAAGAGTGCGGGTTTAATTACACTTCAAATTATAGATAACAAGTATAAATCGGCCGGCAAAACCGTCAGTATAAAGCCAAAATCGAGTACGAATGTTTTGTTCAATCTGACTAAAAATGCAAACTGGTACGATTTCAGTATTGTACAAACTGGTAATAGCATTTTCAAACAACGGTATGCCGGGAAAGTAGAAACCGGAGCAATTACCCAAACCGATCCCTATATGGGCAATGCATAAAAATATCCCCCCAAAAGGGGGATAGCTTTTGGAAGAAATTATGCTTATTTTGTATGGTATGTGCAGTAACCTGTCTATAATTAAGATAAATTTCATCATTTTTTTCATCTTACTCTTTAGCTTAAAGCTATCTGCTCAAAGCTATAACTTCACCAATTACAGTTTAAAAGATGGCCTGCCGCAATCGCAGGTAATGGTCATTTATCAGGCTAAAGACAGGACCCTTTGGCTTGGTACTTATGGTGGGGTAAGTAATTTTGATGGAAAGGAATTTACCTCTTACAGCAAGGCTGATGGATTGGGATCTAATTCGATAAACTGTATTCTTGAAGATAATCAGAACCAGGTTTATTTGGGCACAGAAGCAGGGATCAATATCTTAAAAAAAGGGAAAATAAACACCTTGTTTTCCGGTAAATCAGTAAGCCACTTACTTAAAGATAAACAGGGTATAGTTTGGGGAATAACCGAACGTAAACTTTTTAAAATAGAAAAAGGCAAACTTGTTTATTACCCGATAATTGATAAAAGCATTAATACCATCAATACTGATAAATTTGGAAATCTTTATGCTGCGGTTGCCGAAAAAGGAATTTATCAGCTCAGAAACGGTAAATGGATCATTTATCAGGAACTGTCCCACGAACTGAGTTACCTATCCATCAATAGGATCTTATTTGATCGAAAAATTAACGATAAAATTTATCTCCTAACCTATCGTAACGGGATTTACGTATCAGAAGGAGGTGTTACAAAGTTATTTTTCAAAAACCCGAACATTGATACCTATTATTCATTGGCGCAGGATAATAAAGGAAATATGTGGGTCGGTTCAGAAAAAGGAGCCTACCTTATTCATAAAAATGGTTCAGTTATCAATTTCAACGGAGAAAATGGACTAAGCGATAACCAGGTTAACGAAATCTTCAGCGATGCAGAAAACAACATCTGGATATCCTGTTTCAGTGATGGAATCTATAAATATGAGGGAGATGCCTTCATCCGTTACAATAAGTTTAAAGGCCAAAATATTGCCTATCCCATAAGCGGCATTGCTGTAGATAAAAACGAAAACCTTTGGTTTGGGACGTACAACAAAGGACTTTTTAAATACGATGGAAAGAAGATAGAAAATATTGATAATCCCGTTTTTAAGGATAAAAAAATCTATTTCGTTTTTGCCGACAGGGCAAAAAATATCTGGGTTTCGACTTATGGAAACGGCGTTTGGAAATACGACGGACAAAAATTTTCTCAGATATTAAAGCCTGAACGTTTTGATAACAGTGCTATAGCCGAGGATAACGAAGGAGGAATCTGGATAAATGGGTTAAAATCATCCACTTATTTAAAGGATGGAAAAATTGAAAAAGTAATCGGTTTTGATGGCTATTCTTCTTGTATTTTCCCTTTCCCGCTAAGTAACGACAGTGTGCTTCTTGCCACATCAAATGGCATTACTTTGATCAGGAATAAAAAAATCGATCCAACATTCCACATCAAATTGCTGGCCAATATGCATGTATTAAGCATCATCAAACATGGCAATAATTTGGTTTTTGCTACGCTTGGTGATGGAATTGTAACCTGGAACATCAAAACAAAAGCTATTAAGCGTTATGTAGTGGCTGATGGATTGAATTCGAATGATATTTATAGTCTTGCAACAGACGATAAAAACAATTTGTGGGCCGGAACAGGTCGCGGCATCAATAAGTTAACGTTTAATAAACAGGAACAACATTACATCGTTTTTAGAGACCAGCCCTTAATTGTGGAGTGTAACCAAAACGCTATTATTAATTATAAAAACAGCATTTTGGTGGGTACCATTTCCGGATTAGTGAAGTGCAATACCGTTAGCCCGGATCAGAATAAAAACAGCCCTTTTATTCATATTCAACACGTGTGGGTTTACCATAAAAGTGATCGTTCGAAAGACCTGGGAATAGATCCAAACGGCAAGGGAAAAGGGTTTTATAAATTGAACTATAATCAGAACCACATTGCGATCAGCTTTAAAGGAGTGTACCTCACCAATCCGGAAAGTGTGCTATACCGTTACAAGTTGCTTGGCGTAGATAACGATTTTAGTAAGCCTGTACCCAATACTGAGATTGAATATACGGCTATCCGGCCCGGACGCTACACTTTTCAGGTTTATGCTATTGCAAATGGCCAGCGGTCTAATATCGAACAATTTAGTTTTACCATCGTACCACCGTATTACGATACTGTTTTATTTAAGGTTATCGCGTTTCTTGTGCTCATCTTTCTGATCTGGCTTATTTTTTACCTGATCTTTAAAACAAGAGAACAAAAAAAATACCAATTCGAAAAGCTAAGGCTAAAAGAACAGGAAAAAATCAGAAAGCAGACTGCAGAGGACTTTCATGATGATATTGGCAATAAATTAACACGTATTAATGTACTATCGGAGATTTTAGACAAAAAAGTTGATGAAACGGAGAAAGATCAGAAGGAACTGATCAGACTGATCAGAGAGAATGCAGGCATGCTTTATACAGGAACAAAAGATATCCTGTGGGCTTTGGATCCGCATAGCGATAATCTCTTTGAGATTTTGATACATATTAAGAATTTCGGGATAGATCTTTTCCAAAATACGGGCATTGATTTTAAAATGGAGGGCGTGCTCAGTAAATATCAAAAACTGCACTTATCCATGGAGTTCAACAGAAACCTAACGCTTATTTTTAAGGAAATGCTGAACAATGTGTTAAAACATGCAAAAGCAAAGCAGGTGCTGATTATGATTATCGAAACGGATTACAATACCATTAATATCCTCACCACAGATGATGGAGCAGGTTTCGATCTCGAATCGGTAGAACGGGGAAGAGGACTAAACAATATCCAAACCCGTTGTAAACGTATAAAATCTACCTTCCAAATTTCTTCTATTAAGGGAAAAGGTACAACTATCACGATTTCTACAAGAATTCCTGTTACAAAGTAGTATGAAAATCGTCTAAACAATAAAAACATCCCAAATGAGCCAGAATTTACGAATCGTTTTAATCGAAGACGACGATATTTTAAGAATGGGTTACCAATCGCTATTAACAGATGTAGAAGATTTTGTTGTGGTGAACGCCTATGCATCATACGATTTAGCCAAGAAACATTTAGAAGCAGATCAACCCGATGTGATTTTGCTGGATATCCAGATGCCTGGCACCAACGGTCTTCAGGCGCTGCCCCTTATTAAGAAAGCCTTACGCAATACCAGTATCATTATTTTAACCGTTTTTGACTCGCCAGAATTGGTTTTTGAAGCTTTAACTATGGGCGCTGGCGGTTACCTCACCAAAAACTCAGGTGCTGCCAAAATTATAGATGCAGTTAGAGAAGTAAGTACAGGTGGTGGGGCAATGAGTACAAACGTAGCCAGGATCGTCATGCATTCTTTTCAGAAGAACCTAAATTCTCCCTTAACCAAAAGAGAAACGGAGATTTTAGATCGGATTGCAAACGGGCAAACGAAATCTCAAATCGCGAACGATCTCTTTATTGATCAGGAAACTGTGCGAAGTCACGTAAAAAATATTTATATCAAACTTGATGTAAATTCTAAATCAGAAGCGATTAAAACAGCAAAAGAAAAGCGCTTTATCTAATCTATAGCAATCCTGTGCTAAAAAATAATGCTAAAATCACCCTTTTTGGGTGATCCTTTGGGTTCAATTTCAGTTTAATTTTACGTCATACAATTAAACGGGGTAATGAGCCAATCTGCAAAATTCTTTTATGTGCAAGTGAAGCAACTAAATGATGCAGATGCTTTCTATACCAATTGTTTAGGAATGTTTACAGAGGTGACAATGATCTGTGACGAAGAAAAAGCAATATTGGTTAAGGTAGATGGTGACACGAATATTTTTCTTTCTGAACATAAGCATCAAAACCAGACCAATAAAATTTTATTAACGAGCGATGATTGCTTAGAGGACTACTGCAGGCTAAAATCAAGGGGAGTCATTTTTAAAAAAGCACCCTCTTATTTAAGCGAGGGTTTAAGTATCGAATTTTCTGATCCTTATGGTAATGATTTTATCATTTTGGAACAACGTAACTATAATGAGGAGTAATGCCATGAGATACGTAAAAGAATTAAGCAACAGGAATAAGATAGTTAGCGAGAGTACTTGTGAGGCACTTTATGAGCAGCAGAACGATGCTTATACCATTAAATTTGTTTTTAGCGGAACAGAAAACTGCGAAATTAACAAGCGCAAGTTTAGTATTTACCCGGATACATTTGCGGTGGTAAATGCGGGAACAAATTTTTGCAGCAAAATAGATTCTATAAGCCCGGTAAATACCCTTTCGGTTTCATTTGGAGAAAATTTTGTTAAAGATTTTCATCATACCTTCTCTAATAGCAATGAAGGTTTACTTAATGGAAAAGAAGTAAAAGGAACACCGGCATTTATCGAATCATTGTATCCATTTAGCGGCGATATGCGTTTTAATGTGCTGCATTTAAAGAGCCAGCTGGATAAGGGTTTGAAAGATGAAATGCTGATCAATGAATATATGTACCACTGCCTTTTAAACTATTATAAAATTTACGATAAGGAAGTGCTTCAAAAACTCGATAAGCTCAGTTTTATCAAAACAAAAACCAGGGAGGAGGTTTTAAAAAGATTAACACTGGCCAAAGAGTACATTAGTAGTAATTACAACCAAAACATAACATTAGAAAATATTGCAGAACAAGCATGTTTGTCGGTTAATCACTTGCTAAGAACCTTTAAAGAAGCCTATGAAATTAGTCCTTACCAGTTTTTAATGCAATTAAGGTTAAACCGGGCAAAAAAACTTTTGCAAACCACCAGTTATACATTAAATGAAATAGTGGGTTTAGTAGGTTTTGAATGCCCAAGTTCATTCATCAGATTATTTAAACATACCTTCAACATTACGCCTTTAAAGTATAAGAAGAGTAGGTTGAATTAAAATATAAATAGTGATTTCTGCACATTTTGAATGTTGGGATGAAACTATTTTTGAAGCTCTTGCAGGACAATTTGTAGAAGTTTTTTCCTGTTTAGGTTAATAATGATTAAAAAAGCAAACTGCCAGGATTGGAGTTTGCTTTTTTGCTTTAGCACCTATCCTTTGATGTTTATCACATTTTAGTTACCTCATCATTAAGGTGTTATCGGCATATTATTATTCTCGGTTCCACCCGACCTTTAATAAAAAAACACAGATATTATGAAATTAAGAGCTTTAGTGATTTTATTATTAGGTATTACAATCACCAATACTATTTTGGCTGCAGAAAAACCAACTGCCAGCCATAAATCAGTTATCAATTATTATATGGACAGCTTTATCAACTCTGATTATAAAAAGTTAAAAGCTGTGCTGAGTGAGGATGCCGTTTTTACTTCAAATAGAGACGTGAGGATAATTAAGCATAAAGCGGTTGATGTGTTGAATCAGCTGAAGAAAAATGAGGGCGTTATTCAGCGCGATTGTAATATCAGCTCTACCATTGTTTCTGAAACTGATGCGTTGGTAATTGCCCGCGTGGATATCAATTACGAATTATTTGATGGCGCTCAACAAAACTTTGTGATTATCGAAAAGAATAAGGATGGTGAATGGAAAATCACGCAGGTGTACAAAGTATTTATTTCAAGCGAAGGCGAAGCTAAAAGACTGGCCACAACTTCCCGTTAAAAACAAGAAAGTCCCGGTTTTTTTGACCGGGACTTTCTTGTTTTTTTTATTTCTCTTAAAAACTGATCGGTAACTCTACCTGGGTTTTGTCCCAGCCGATCACCAGATTTGCGCCCTCATTAAGTGCTGTAAAGGTTAACGAGAAGTATTCGATCGGTTTTGCTAATGTTTTAACAGGAACATTTACGCGAACAATATCTTTAGATGGATTGTAAGTAAATGCACCCCATTTATCAGTCTCACTGTTTACAATTATAGTCCAGCTATCTTTGTTTGGAATGGCGAATAGGCTGTAAGTACCGGCTTTAATTTTCTTTCCACCAATCGTTACTTTTTTAAAGAAGCGCACTTCCGTACTTTCGTTGGCCCCGAAGCGCCAAACGGTTCCATACTGTTCTAAAACACCAAAGATATCACGTCCCTTTTTTTGTGGGCGCGAATAAACGATCTTTATAACCGGCTTGGTTAGCTCGCCTGCTTTTGCCTTTGGGGCATTAAGAGGAAAATAAACAATATCTGCCGGACTAGGATCTGCAACAGGGAATTTTATCTCAGCGTTAGCGGCTTGTTGGCCATTTGCGCTAAAACAAAAAAGAGCGAAAACAACAATGAAGATATTTTTCATTTGTAGGTTTTTGTTTTCTGTGGCGGTGAAACCATTATGGCTTTACACTTATTGGTAAATCATAAAAGTCTCATTTGCTGTGGAAATAAATTATTGTTCCTTGGTAGGATGTAATTGGTAAAAGAAACTAATATTTTCTTCCTTTAACGATTGCGTTTAAAAATAAGCCTGCTGTTAACAAACCTAAAACACCACCTAATAAAGCGAAAATATAGTTCTGCGTAATGATTGCCCCGGTTAAAACTCCGAAGAATAAGCCTAAAGCATAATATAACCAGTTGAAATTATTGCTGCTGTTCTCTTGTACACTCATGTTTTTTGTTATTTGGAGGCAAAGTTAATATTTATTTTAAATTTTAATTTGTCATTCTCTTCAATAATCCAATTAATTGTCGATCCTGGCTAATTTATAATCATACTTTTTTAGATAACCGAGCAATTCTGTTAATCGGGTATAAAATTTGTCGGTTCTCCGGGGGTCGGTACCAATATGTAACAGTAGGATAAAACCATTCAGACCGTTCATTTTTTTTTCGTTAAAAGCGGCAATGGATTGATATATTTCTTTGCTGGATTTATAAGCTTTTCCAATTTCAGGATAAGTATAATCTGCATTAGATCGTGTACCCGGGGTGAAATTAACCAGTTGTATGTTTTGCTCTTTAGTCCAGTTGGCAATGGTTTCGTTGTACCATTCGTAAGGAGGTAAAAAATACCTGGACTTTTCTTTGTCGATTCCAAAAACCGACATGGCTTGATAGTTATTGGTTAAATCTTGTTCGAATTCGGCTTTGGTGACCAGGAGACTATCACGTTTAACCCAATCGCAGTATAATAAATGCCGGTCGGAATGCGGACCGAGATAATGGCCATCATTTTTGAGTTTTTTAATCAGAGAATTGAATTTTGGGTTCCGGTAAAAATTTCCGGTTAGAAAAAAGGAAGCCTTAACCTTTTCCCTGGCCAATATTTCACTGATTTTTTCACCACCATCTGCAAACTCATCACCCGTAAACACCAGGTAGATTTTTTTCTGAGTAGAATCGCCACGGATGGTCGCGCCTAAATGATACGTTTTATGATCTGATGGAGTTATAGACTGCGCTTCTTTCGCGGCTAGTAAATAGATCAGCGATGCCGTTCCGTCCATGGTAGGTTCGTTGGTACTGTAATCGCCGTAATCGTCGTGGTAAACGGCCAGATCACTTTGAAAGTCGGCATATTCATCCGCTTCGTTTAATTTAATTCCGATCAGGCCTTTATAAATGTTGGTATAAACCGGACCATCAACCAGACCACCGCTAACAGGATAATTTTTTAAATGGGTAAAGGCCGAATGTGGATCCGTAGGTGTATCTCCCCATTGAGGCAAACCATAAACCATGCTGGTTCCCCAGGGGTTACAACCAAAAAGCCAGTCGAAATTGGCCTGTTCCAGCTCGGTATAGGTTTTATCACCGCTTTGGGCTGAATACCAGTTGCACTGCATGGCAAAGGCAACAGTTAAGTTATTGCTACACCAGATAAACGGAACACCCCGGTAAAAGGCATTGTTTTTTGCCCGGTTCCAAACCTGGGTTATACCTTCTTTATAATAGGCGAGGGCAGTTTTATCTTCTGGATCTTGTTTAACGATTTCGTAATGCCCCAGATTGATGAAGGGATAGTATTGATAATGCGCCGCGGTGTCTTTTTGCAACCAGGGCGTTATGGCTTCTTGTCTGGCATATTGCAATGCCTGATCTGTTTTTTTTTGATCAGGCTTTCTTTTTCCGAAATTGAACGATGTTTCGGCCAGCTCCATATCATCAACCCAGTTGTCTTCAGCATAAATATAGGGCGATTTTACAGATGCAGTTTGCGTTACCCCAGGTTTTTGAAGGGCAAATTTATAAGCGGTTTTAGCCTTTTTAAGGAGTAATTTCGAATAACTTTGATCAACCTCTTTAAACAGAACAGAACCTAAATTAAAAGCACTTGTAAACTTGGCCGCTGTAGAACTTGTTCCGGTGGTATTGTTCATGAATTTACCGCGCTGCTGTGGCTCGCCGGTAATCAAGTAAAGCGGGCGTTCAAATCCTTTTCCATACTGACTATCTTCCTTTGGAATGCGCATACTGATATGGTCGCGGTCGTCGGCCAATTGGTTAAACATCACATTCTTTCGCGGGTGCATTTTCAGTAACCAATCTAAACCCCATTTTGCTTCATCCAAAACATCAGCTCTTCCATTTTTTCCACTTAAACCATTTGCCTGTTGCTGATCGTCAAAAACCTGTGGAAAATCACGATAGGCCATTAATAAATGATAGGTTGCATTGGCTGAGGTGGTCGAGTATTGTAAATAATCACTCGCATCGTGCCAACCGCCCGAGGCATCAAAATGGGTACTGTCTTTAATGCCCGCTTTATCACCATACAAAACAAATCCATCGTGTGTATGGCAACTATCTTTTAAATATGGATTGAAGCCGCTCCGTTGCTGGCGCATATATTGTAAGCAGAAATCAGCCGCACCTTTATACACATTATTATTGATCAGCAATAGAGGAGAAAGGATGCCGTTAGCGCGGATGAAGAACTTTCCTTCACTTTTAAAATCACTGAAGTTTAATCTCGCCGTTTGGCTAAAAGGACCATATCCGCCAAAACTTTTAATATTGGTTGAGGTGTAAACAACCTGATTGCTTTCTTTTTCTATAATTTCGAATTGCCTGGGTATATCACTCAACCTGCTTGCCCAAACGGCAACTTTAGTGCTTTGGGTAGGGTAACCAAGCAAATTGATCCTGATCCAGCTCTGCTGGTGCTCTTGTTCAGCACCCACAAATGAACATAAGAATGATAAACCTAAGATGAAGATTGTGGCTAAGAGGGGCTTATTTTTCATTAGATGACTCATTATTTCAATTAAAATTAGGGTTTTATCAAGATAATGTAAAAGAAGTAGATAAACATTTGGAAATCAATCAATCGTTTGATTAATTTTGTGCTGTCAAAAAGAAATGAAAACAGAAAAAGTAGATAAAAGACAGGCCATACTCGACGCAGCTGAGAAGTTGTTTTGCGAAACAGGGTATGAGGGTACTTCTACCCGTCAGATTGCGAAGGAATCTGGTGCGAACATGGCGATGATAAATTATTATTTCGGTTCGAAAGAAGGTGTTTTTATGGAGATCATGAACGAGCGTATTGCTGGTTTCGCCTCTCAGTTAAAAATCATCAATGAAGATAAGATTTCGGCATTGGAAAAATTGCATAGGGTTATAGAGGGCTATGTAAACAGGATCATGAATAACACTGCGTTTCACAAAATGATGCACCGGGAACTGTCTTTAACCCAAAGGCCCGAAATGTACGATAAGATTAAAGATGCCATGAGTCATAACATGCAGCTTATCGATCGCATCATTACCGATGGAATAGAAGATGGCAGCTTTAACAAGGTAGATGTACGGATGGTAATTGCAACCATCATGGGCACCATAACCAATATTGTTATCGCTCCACATAAGGTGATCTCATGCTCGAACTTCGATCTCAATAACCCAAAAGACAAAAAAATTATTAAAGAGCGGGCGATAGCTCACTTACAAGATCTAACAACAGTTTATTTAACAACAAAAAGATGATACCCAAATCAATCAGATTAATGCTTGCGGCGTCATTAATTCCGGCGGCCTTGTTTGCGCAGAGCACAAAGGAATTAAATATTAACCAGGCAATAGAACTTGGCATAGCCAATAGTAAAAACTTAAAACTTTCACAGAACAAAATCGATCAGGCTGTTGCGCAGCTTGAGGTTGTTAAAGACAATGTTTTGCCTACCGCAAACGCAAGCTTTATATACAACCACGCTGAAATCCCAACCAATACTTTTACTTTACCCGGAGGTGGATCATCCTTACAGTTACCAAAAAGAGCCGATGCTTTTGTTGGTACTGCGGCAGTGCAGGAATTGGTATATGGCGGGGGTAAATTAAGATACGCAAAAGAATCGACTAAATTACTGGCAGATGTTGCACGTTTAGATGCCGATAAAAGCAAAGAAGAAATCACTTATGCCGTAATCAATACCTATTATTCTTTATACAAAGTATTGCAAAGCAGAAAAGTGGTCGATCAGAACTTAGAATCGATTGCGGCGCAGATTAAACAGGCACAGCGTTTCTTCGAACAAGGAATCGTAACCAAAAATGATGTATTGCGTTTCCAGTTGCAACAGGCAAATGTGACGTTAACGCAAATGGACATTGAGAGTAACCGTAAAGTGATCAACTACAACCTGGATATTCTTTTAGGCTTGCCTGAAGATACCGAAGTTAAAATTGTTGATCCAACAGCAGGCTTAAAAACACCAGGATCATTAAACGAATACATCGGCCAGGCAATGGCAAACCGCCAGGAGCTAAAACAACTTGATGTGCAAAACAAGGTTGCCGATTTTAACATTAAAACCATTAAGGCAAATACTTTGCCAACGGTTGGTGTTGGTGCAAACCTGTATTACATTAACCCAAGCGGTAATTTTATCCCACCAACAAACCAGTATTTAATGCCGGTTACCCTGGGCGCAACGGTTTCGTGGAATATTGGAAACCTTTGGACAAACAAAAATAAGGTAAGCGAAGCGAAAATCCAGCAAAGTGAAATTACCATTCAGAAAGATATATTATCTGATCAGGTAAAAACAGATATCAACAAAAACTTTCAGGGTTACCAGGTGGCAATGAATAAAATCCAGGTTCTGGAAACCTCAATTGCCCAGGCTACTGAAAACGACAAGTTACTGGCATCTAAATACAAAAACAATGTGGCGTCTGTTACCGATCGCATCGATGCAGAAACTTTATTATACCAGGCAAAAATAAACTTAGAGATAGCTAAGGCCGACGCAGGTTTGGCTTACTATACCCTATTAAAATCAACAGGAAAAATAACGCAATAAATACAGCAATGACAACTGAAAAGAAAAAAAAGAACATAGTAGTACCCATCATTTTAGGTGTTTTACTAGTAATAGGTATAATCTTCGGGATTACAGAATGGAGTTATTATAGTAAACACGTAGATACGGATGATGCCCAGATTGATGGAGATATCAGTCCTGTTGTTGCCCGTGTTGGTGGTTATGTGAAGGATATTAATTTTGAAGAAAATACACATGTAACCGAAAATCAGGTTTTAGTAAAACTTGATGACAACGATTACAAGGTTAAATTAGAACAGGCACAATCGGGCCAGAAAGGTGCAAGCGCAGGTGTTGGTGTGGCACAATCGCAAATTATCGCAACTGAAGCGAATACAAGTACCGCAAAAGCAAACGTAGCCGCGGCAAGAGTTAAATTAAACTTAGCCAATAAAGATTACGACCGTTATGCTAACCTGGTAAAAGACGGATCAATTACCCAACAGGCATTCGATCAGGCAAAAGCATCGAAAGAATCAGCGCAGGCTGCTTATCAGGCTGCAACAGATCAATATAATGCTGCAGTGAAGCAGGTTGGCACCACCCAGTCGCAATTGGCCGTGAGCAGCAATGTAATCAGCCAGCGTCAGAGTGATATCGACTTTGCAAAACTTCAGTTATCGTATACCGATATTAAAGCACCAGCTACCGGTATTGTTTCTAAAAAGAATGTGCAAAAGGGACAGTTGGTTCAGGCTGGTCAGTCTTTATTCTCGATCGTGAACGACGGAAGCCTTTATGTAACGGCAAACTTTAAAGAAACCCAGTTAGAGAAAATTAAAGAAGGTTCTAAGGTAGAAATCGAAGTTGATGCTTATCCTGACGAAAAAATCCAGGGAGAAGTATATAATTTCTCTCCAATTACCGGAGCAAAAGGATCTTTATTGCCTCCTGACAATGCTACCGGTAACTTCGTTAAAGTGGTTCAACGTATACCTGTAAAAATCAAAATTCATCCATCAAAAGAACTGTTGACCAAATTACGTCCAGGAATGAGCGTTAAAGCTTCAGTATCTACTAAATAACATTTAAAATGGCCGAAGTAGGTTTAAAAAAGTGGATCATTACATTTACGGTAATCACAGCTTCATTATTGGAGCTGATTGATACAACAATCGTAAACGTGGCGATCCCTCAAATACAGGGAAACCTGGGCGCAACCCTGGAGGATGTGGCCTGGTTATCCACTGGATACGCCGTTGCGAATGTAATCATCCTGCCAATGTCGGGATGGTTGGGCAGTCGTTTTGGGCGCAAAAATTATTTCTTAACCTCTATCATCGTTTTTACACTCGTTTCTTTTTTATGCGGAAACGCCACTTCATTGAATGAACTTATTTTATTTAGGGTTATTCAGGGTTTGGCAGGGGGCGGTTTAATATCAACAGCACAAGCTATTTTGATTGAAACCTGGCCACGTGAGGATGTGGGTATTGCAACAGCCCTGTTTGGTTTGGGTGCAGTAGTTGGACCAACTGTTGGACCAACCATTGGAGGTTATATTTTAGAAATAGCAGATTGGCCATGGATTTTCTATGTAAATATTCCCGTCGGGATACTCGCCGCATACTGTACCATTACCTTTATTCGAGAGACGCCCAAGGATGGGCAAGGGAAACCTGTTGACTGGTGGGGGATTGGTTTACTGGCTGTGGCGGTTGGAAGTTTGCAAACCTTATTGGAAAAAGGTGAAAGTGAAGATTGGTTTTCTACACCTTATATCATTGCATTAGCTGTAACATCTGTTTTTGGCTTACTGCTATTTATCTGGCGTGAAACGAGTGCTGAATATCCGATTGTTAATCTTCGGATTATGAAAAAGAGAAGCTTCTCAATCGGGATGTTTACCTCCTTTATTTTGGGTTTTGGATTGTACGGCTCTGTATTCGTTTTTCCGGTCTTTGCGCAAAATCTATTGGGTTTTACGCCTTTACAAACCGGAAAGCTGTTTATAGCCGGTGGTATTTGTACCATTTCCATGATGCCGTTTATCGGTATAATGCTTAAAAAAGGAGTTCCAGCGCAGTTTATGGCTACAGGAGGAATGTTTTTATTCTTCGTGTTCTGTTGGATGCTGAGTAAATCAACGCTGGCATCAGGAACGGGCGATTTCTTTTGGCCTTTAGTTATTAGAGGATTTGGAATGGCCTTGCTATTTGTACCATTAACCACCCTGGCGATGCAAGATTTATCAGGACCAGAAATCGGACAAGGCTCTGGATTGAATAATATGAGCAGACAATTGGGCGGTTCTTTTGGCATTGCGGCTTTAACCACATTGATCCATATACGTTCAAGTTTTCATAGAAGTAACCTGCTCACCAATATAAACGATTATAATCCCACATTTACGGCAAAACTGAATGGCTTAATCCATAATTTTATGGCTAAAGGCTCATCATTGATGGATGCAAAACTGATGGCAATGAAAGCGATAGAAGGGTCTGTAATTAAACAGACCATGTTGCTCACTTATAACGATGCTTATTGGGTTGCCGGATTGATTATGTTGTTCTCTATACCTTTGTTATATCTTCAAAAATTTAAGAAGAATGCAAACATTGTGACCGATGCGCACTAAAATTTGCAAAGAAATCGCCTAAATATTGGCAAAAAACAAAAACAGCCGGTGTATTTTATTACATCGGCTGTTTTAACCCAAAAAATTAACAATCAATGCAATGCCCTTAAACATTGCAAATGTTCTTACTTAACCACATAGTGGCCAAATAAGATTCTAAAATTAAAATTTATTCTACAATTTTCCAAATTGTAAGCCTTAGAATTTTAATACCTTATGCATTTTTTGTAGTATTACGGTATACAAAACTATTGCATAAGCTATGCCCAAACTTCGTTTAACTACGCAACGAGAATCTATTTTTAATAATGAGGTCATCTCAAAATTTGAACTATTTAACAGTTTATTTCTCACTTTGCCTTTCTACAAAATTAAAGATACCGGAACACTGCTTCCGCTATTTTTTAAGAGCTGTGAAGAAGGTATTGCAAACGGAGAAAAACCTGCACAGGTGATCGAAGAATTTTTTGCCAAGTATACCAGTTATACCGAGCGAAAGGATATTGTTGACCTGCTTTTCCGTTTTATCCAGTATATCGAGCGTCAGGTGGTGCTTTTTGATGCCGTAGAAGATGCCTCATTTACCAAATTAAACACTACTGATGAGCAAAGTACTTTAGCTTTCATCTTAAAAAAGAATGCCGATAATAAACCCATGTTGGCTAAAATAGAAAAACTGATCGACGAGCTTTCGCTCCGTTTGGTTTTAACTGCACACCCAACCCAATTTTATCCGGGCAGTGTATTGGCCATCATTACCGATTTAACCAAGGCCATTAGGGATAACGATCTTACGTCGATGAACTCGTTGTTACAGCAATTGGGTAAAACGCCGTTTTTTAATAAAAAATCGCCAACTCCGGTTGATGAGGCCTTAAACCTTGCCTGGTTTCTGGAAAATACGTTCTACTTTGCTGCGGCAAATATTCAGGAAGAGATTGATCAGAACCTGGATGAATATAACCTGGAAACCAAGAAAATCCTTGAACTGGGTTTCTGGCCGGGAGGAGATCGGGATGGAAATCCAAATATTCATGCCGATACCACTTTAGCAGTTTCTAAAATGTTGCGCCAGATCCTGTTCCGTTGTTACTACCGCGATTTCAGGGTGATTAAACGCCGCATTACCTTTAGAGGTGTTGAAGAAAATATTGCAAAACTGCATGATGTACTTTATCTGAATGCTTTTGATCAAACCTGCGAACTTCACGATATTTCGGAGGAGTTAAGAGATAACCTGAATAAAATCAAGGAAACGTTACTGGCTGAGCACGAAGGGCTGTTTGTTGATCTGGTTAACGATCTGATCCGCAAAATAGACCTTTATGGTAATTATTTCGCTTCACTGGATATCCGTCAGGATAGCCGTGTGCTGAGAAGCGTTCATGCCTACTGCCGTGAAAATAAACCGATTTCTTCCTTATATCCGGCCGATTATAATAAATTATCGGAAGCAGAGAAAGTAAGCCTCATTTCCTTTAAAGAAGCTACCATCGTTTACGCAAGTGAGCCAGATGCTTTAATTGAGGATACCATCCAGGTAATTAAAGAGATTAAAGGCATTCAAAAACGTAACGGGGAAAAAGCTTGTCACCGTTTTATTATCAGCAACTGCCAGCAGGCCAGCGATATTCTTCAGCTCATTGAACTTTTCCTTTGGAATGGCTGGAGTAAAGAATCACTCACCATTGATTTTGTGCCGCTTTTCGAAACGGTTAACGATTTAAAAGGTGCTGCGGCTATTATGGATACGCTTTACAGCAACCCTTTTTATAAGGCACACCTGGCCAGCCGCGGGAATAAACAGGATATTATGCTTGGTTATTCCGACAGTACCAAAGATGGCGGTTATTTAATGGCCAACTGGTCTATCTTTAACGGAAAGACATCGTTATCAGCTGTTTCTGCGAAACACAATATTCAGCTGGCATTTTTTGATGGCCGCGGTGGTCCGCCTGCACGTGGTGGAGGTAAAACACACCGTTTTTATGCCTCAATGGGTAAAGAAATTGCCAACAAAAATATGCAGCTGACTGTTCAGGGGCAAACCATCAGTTCGCAATATGGTTCGGTTGAAAGTGCTGAGTTTAATATCGAACAATTAATCAACGCCGGACTTACTTCCGGATTGAAAGAGAAACATAACATTCTTTTAGATCCTGATAATAAAGCGCTGCTTGACGAGATGGCCGAAGAAAGTTATAAAGCTTTTGTCGATTTAAGAGAGCACCCTCTATTTGTGAGTTATTTAGAGAAATTATCTCCTCTAAAATTATTGTCGCAGGCCAACATCAGTAGCCGACCGGTAAAGAGAAACGGCGGCGGCGAGATGAAACTCGAAGATTTAAGGGCCATTAGTTTTGTTACCGCCTGGAGCATGTTGAAACAGAATGTTCCGGGTTTCTATGGAATGGGAACGGCATTAAAAAGCCAGGAAAAAGCCGGGAACTGGGACAAGGTAGTAAAAGTGTACCAGGATTCTGATTACCTGAAAACCATTGTAGATAACTGTATGATGAGTATGAGCAAATCAGACTTCACCATTACAGCACATTTGGCCGCAGATAAGGAGTTTGGCGCTTTCTGGACGCAATTGCACAATGAATTCGAATTGGCGAAGGAGATGCTCTTAAAACTCTCCGGACAGCCAACTTTGATGGCCAATTATCCTGTAGATAAAAAATCAATCGCTACACGCGAGAAAATTATCCTGCCATTGGTATTGATCCAGCATTTTGCTTTAGAAAAACTACAGCATGATCAGAACGAGAAAGACCAGCATGCGCTGGAAAAGCTTGCGGTAAGGACCGTTTTCGGTATCGTAAATGCGGGTAGGAATTTAGCTTAATACTTTCTGCTAAACCATGTAGATTTTCCAAAGCTGTGTGCTTTAAAAATATAATCTAAGGTCTGTGTTTTCACAGACCTTTTTTAATTTCTCTGTTATTCAGGATTTGCAATCCCGAGCAACTTATAAAAACTGAACCGTTCAAGGCGTCGGGCAGGGTATGTAGAACTAAGGGTTGAGACGGATCCTCTTCGGAGCTGGTTCGGAGCTCAGACGGAGTTGTGACAATTGTACCCGAACAAAACCCGAAGTAGATTTGAAGATAGTGATATGTAATGGTTTGCCATTTTTATCTCATAGCTAAACAGAGGTCGCTCTTGTTTAGCAGGACTTTACTGCGTCCGGAACGAGAAAACGGGCCATTCCCATCAGGACAATAATAACCAATGGAAAACCAAACTTGCTTTCCAAAAAAAACAATAAATTAATTAAGGGATATTTGCTGAACAGGATAGATTGCTTCGTCATTCCTTCTCGCAATGACGAAAAATACCATAAAAAAATCCCCCGCTGATTTTTTATCAACGGGGGATTTTATATTATAAAAGCCAGATTAAGCTTTAAGACGATTATCGATCAATCGAACCCATTACTTTTTGGCCAAAAGCATTAAGTGCATCCTTTTCTGCAGCACCCTCACTTACCATCTGGTGCACTTCTAGGGCGCCGCAGATATTGGTAATCATTTCGCCTGCAACATCAACCTCGTGCTCGCTCACGCCTCTAAACTCACAAAAAGCCTCTAAAACCTCCAAAGTGGTCTCCAGTTGTGCCGGAGTGGTGTTTTGAAACAATTGTCTTATTACCGGAATCTTCATTACTTGATCTTGTTAAATAATTCTATTAAACCTTCTGCTTTGTTGGTTTGCACCTGATCTACCAAGTTACCACCTTCAAAAGCTGCGAAAGTTGGTAAATTATCCACATTGGCAAATTTGCGTGAGTTTGGAAGTTTCTCGGCATCAACAATCAGGAAAGCTACATCTTCATTTTCTGAAGCCAATTTTTTAAACTTCGGTTTCATGATCCGGCAGTTTCCGCACCATGATGCAGCATACTGAACCATAACCTTTGAGTTATCGGCCAAATATTGTTGAAGATTATCTTCTGTTAATTCTAAAAACATAACGTTTTGTTTAATTAGTTGGCAGCTAAATATTCAGCTACACCAGTTCTGTTTGCATTCATTGCTTCTTTTCCTTCTTCCCAGTTTGCAGGACAAACTTCGCCATGTTTCTGAACGTGAGCATAAGCATCAATTAAACGTAGATATTCTTTAACGTTTCTGCCTAATGGCATATCGTTAACACTTTCGTGGAAAACTTTACCTGTTTCGTCGATCAGATAAGTAGCCCTGAAAGAAACATTTGATCCTGAGAAAGATTCATTTCCTTCTTCGTCATAGTTCACTTCCTGATCTAAAATATCTAAAATACCAGATAATTGTCTGTGGGTATCCGCTAGAATCGGATAGGTAACACCTTCAATGCCACCGTTATCTTTTGGTGTGTTTAACCATGCGAAGTGAACTTCGTTGGTATCGCAAGATGCACCGATTACAATGGTATTTCTTTTTTCAAACTCAGGTAAAGCAGCCTGGAAAGCATGTAATTCTGTAGGGCAAACGAAAGTAAAATCTTTTGGATACCAGAACAATAACACTTTGCTATTTTTGTTTACAGCCTCTTCAAATACATTGATTTTCAAGTCATCACCCATGTCCGACATTGCATCAATACTAACACTCGGGAATTTTTTGCCTACTATTGCCATAATTTTTTGTCTTTAATTTTGTGCCACAAAGGTAAGGCTAAAACAGCTGTCAAGCAACCCCGTTTCACTTATTGTTAATTGTATTTATTGATAACGATATAGATGAAAACTATATTGTTTTGGTGAAATATAGCGGGTTTCTATTTATGTAAAATGGCTGTCATTTCGAGCGGACCCGATATCTATCGGGTGTAATGCAGTCGAGAAATCTATTGCAGATAGATAGTATCTATAATTAACAAGCTTGAATAGGAAAGTCGTCCTTTAGATCACAAATCTAAAGGACGACCGGACTAGGAAAAACTACTTCTTCAACGTATTCTCATACAGTTTAAATATTCTTTTATACTCATCGATCCAGCTGCTAGGCTCAATAAACCCGTGGTCTTCAACAGGGTAAACGGCAAGTTCCCAATTGTTTTTTCCAAGCTCAATAAACCGTTGGCTAATGCGTACGATATCCTGAAAATGAACATTTACATCAACCATCCCGTGGGCCATTAAAAGGTTACCCTTTAGCTTATCGGCGAAATAAATCGGCGAACTTCTTTTGTAGGCAATTGGATCGTTAAATGGTTCGTTTAAAATATTCGAAGTATAACCATGGTTGTAATGTGCCCAATCGGTAACCGAGCGTAAAGCTGCACCACTTGCAAAAACATCCGATTCGTTAAACATGGCCATCAAGGTGATAAAACCACCATAAGAGCCGCCGTATAAACCGACATGCTGCGGATTAACACCATATTTTTCTACCAGAAACTTAACGCCATCCGCCTGGTCGGTTAAATCCTTTCCACCCATATGGCGGTAAATACCCGTGCGGTGATCGCGGCCGTAACCCGAACTCCCGGTATAATCGATATCGATTACCGTATAACCATTATCGGCCAGTAAGTTATTGAACATAAACTCGCGGAAGTAAGTGCTCCAGCCAAAATGTACATTTTGGAGATAACCAGCACCATGCACAAAAACTACCGCTGGGTGGTTTGGATGTGGATTGTTCGATTTATACACCCGGGCATATACATCGGCACCATAACGGTTCTTAAAACTTACCATATCCGGCTGACGCCATTTGTAGGAATTAAATTCGGCTGAGGTAGACTGTGTAATTTTTTCAGCTTTGGCACCAACCTTATTCTGTTGAAGATATAGCTCCCCAGGTTTATCCATGTACGAATAGTTAATGGCAAGGTATTTCTCGTCAGGAGAGAGGGTAATGTCATTCAACCCTTTCATGTTGGTAATCTGAGCAAGCTCGCCACCGTTTACACTGATTTTAAAGAAATTCGTAATCCCTGGATGCTCCTTATTCGTTTTAAGGTAAAATGTGTTTCTATCTTTTGAGAGCTGAACAGACTGCACTTCCCATTTGCCAGAAGTAAGTTGTTTTTTGTCGCCTGTCGTAATATTAGCTACATAAAGGTGCGAATATCCTGTTGCTTCGCTTTGATAGTAAAAACGGTTATTATCGATCCATCCGGTACTGCCCTCATAAAAGCCGCTGATACCAGGTCCTCCGATCCAGGCTTCGTCACGCTGACGGTCTATCAGAGAAAATTTACCTGTTGAGGCATCTAGTTTTAAGATCCAGCGGTCTTTGTTGTCGGTAGAAGTGGCTACCACAACTGCAGTATTTCCCTTATCATTCCAAATTGGGCCAAAGAAATTTACAGGCCGATCGGCGTTTTTCTTTTTTAAAGTGTCCAGCTCCTTCGGATAATCTTTCAGAAAATCAGGAAGATCTTTAATGCCTGGTATGGTAGCAGTCTGAATGGCATAAACGGAATCTTTTTGGGTATCGTAGATAAAACCTTGCGAGGTATTTTCATTTTCTCCCACTTTTGTTCTGCCCGGAATATCTTCGGTATAGCCGGAAGAAGTAATATAATTTGGAACAATAGTATTGTGGTTGTTCTGTGCAGGGGTCGTGAGCTTGTAGGTGATGAAGTGCCCATCAGGACTAATACTTACCCCATTTAAAAATTTATCTTCTGTATAAAGCTCTTTTAATGGTTTGGTGTCTCCGGCGACTGCACCAGAGCGGCCCCTTCCTCCGCGGGCATTACTTCTGGTTTCTGTATTTCTCTTTTTGATAATGTCAAATAGTTCCGTCTGTTGGGCTTTTAGCCAATTATCCTGCTCGCTAACAGATTTGTTTTCCGGTCTTCCGGCTTTTTTACCTTTAACAAAATTGGTCAATTGTTTGGTTTCGGCAGATTTTAGGTTGACCTCGAAAAGGTTATCCCCCAATTGGTAAACAATATTTCCAGTCGTTAAAAACACCGGACTGCTTTCCCTTTCCTGTGTACTGGTTAAACGTGTTTCTTTGTTGCTCTTGAAATTTTGGAGATAGATATCGCCGCTTTTTTCGATTAAACCCAGGGAGCGGTCGGTATTGTAGGTATAGTTCAAACTCAGCAGCTTTTCATCTTCTTTTTCGGCAGCTTTAACAGGTTTTGAAGCAGAGGACGAAACTTTGAATAATTCTTCTTTGGTTTTATTTTCAGGATTCCAGTTAAAGTAGAGCGTTTTGCTGTCTGCGGTCCAACGGAAATTCGTTGGCGAAATGCCCATCCATTTGGGGTCGCGCATTATTTTTTCGACCGTTAAGGGCGCCAGTTGTTGCGCAAAAGTATATCCGCCCGAACAGAGCAATAGGAAAAGTAAATATTTCTTCATGAATTTTAGGTTTGGCTGCAATTTAGATAATGGCCGTGCTAATTTCAGAAGGAAATGGAAATGTTACAACAAGCCCCACTGTAAAAAGGAGATTTTGTCACGGAAGCACAGAATTCACAGAAACTCCTGCCATAACAATTCCTTATGGATCTATCTCTCCAGGGCAAAAAAAATTAACGGATTACCCTCCCGGTTTTATCCACATTCACATCATCAAAAGGCTTTAAATATTCATTGATGATTACTGCAAACTCTCGCCTGCTCAACACTTTTTTAAGGTCGTATTTAGAAGTGAACTTATAGGTTTTGTTCCATTTCTTCTGCAGTTCAGCTTTGGTTGCCTCAACTGATTTATTGCCCACGTAACAAACCATGGCAATGGTATTCTCTAAATTGATCGGAATGTTCTGATGATCGTCGAACCAGATCTGTGCTTTATAATAATAATCCTTAATCGGTTGTTTGATTTCGTCGTAGCTCACCTCTTTTTCTGGATTAAAATAGGCTTTACCCTGCCTGATTTCTGCCTTGATAATTCCAGTTATGCCTACTTTTTGGATCGCGAGCCAGTTGGAGTCGATAACTTTTATGTCTTCAAAAGGCATTAGCGGATGTTTGTAGCTTAACAATTCTCCCTGAATCCTTTTAAGATTTGATAAACTCGTTTTGGTATCGAAAAATGCGGCATAGGCTGCGGTTGCACCAGCTGCAGGACCAATCTCGAATTGATCGGCAGGGGTGTATAAGAGATTTTCCTGGTCTGGAATAAGCAAGTTATACAAAGAAAGAAAATTTGCTCCCTTTGAAGAAACACTGGCAACTGTCGTTCTGTATACATTTTCGCTATAATTTAGAGGGCTGGAGGCTGCGGGATTTAAGCTTGTAATTTTTAATGCGGCCATTAATTTTTCGGGATTATCGGCCATCACCAAAATTTTAGCTTTAATGCTTCTATCTTTGCTGAGTTTAACGTCCCAGCCACTTCCTGAGCGGTTGATTTCTATATACGGTGTATTGTTGATTACATTTAAAAGCTGTGTGCTGTCAACGGTTATTTTTATGGGCTTCTTCTTGTCTGGTTTTACTTTGGGAATATTTAAACTTTTTGCATTTTCAATTTCCCTTTTTAAAAAAGCATTATAAAAGTCTGATGTAGCTTTAGGCTGGCCTTCAAATTTCTTAAGGTCGGGCTGTTCTTTTTGTGTAAGCAGGATCGTTTTTACCCCAGATTTAAACGACTGATAGGCCGCCGAGTATGCAGCATCGCCATTGCCAATAACCAGTACATCTGTTTTTGAGGTTTGGGCATGGATAACCATAGGAATTATGAATGCGAAAACAAAAAACAATCTTTTCATCTTGAAATATTAAAATTTACCGCAATATGCTTTAAATGCATGAATTTTTAATGAAAAGGATGCCTTTTAACTAAATTTAACGCATAAATTGGTTAGCGGGATTAACCTTTTAATTTTCATACCACCTCAAAACCTTATATTTTCTTAAATTGCTGATATGGTAAAGATTATGAGTATTTGTTAATGATAGAAGAACAGATTAAATCAGTTTTTGGTTTACAGCAGAAACATAAAATTGAATTGCGAAAAACGGATGCTAAAACACGAATCAGGAAACTAAAGCTGCTTAAAGAAGCCCTGGAAAAAGCCGAAGCGGAAATATATGCCGCTTTGGAAAAGGATCTGCGTAAAAACAGTTTCGAAAGCGCGGTAACCGAGTTGTTTTTTACTTATGTGGAAATAGACCATGCTGTTAAAAAATTAAATTCATGGATGAAGCCAATAACAGCTGGTAGAACCATGAGCAACCTTTTTGCCAGCAACAAAATCTATTACGAACCAAAGGGAGTTTGTTTAATTGTTGCGCCGTGGAATTACCCTTTGCAGTTAATGATGAGCCCATTGGTTTCGGCTATAGCAGCGGGGAATTGTGTTATTCTGAAACCCTCTGAATTGAGTGGGGCAACTTCCAGTGTAATCAGTAAATTAATAGCAAACACTTTTGATCAAAATGAAATTGCCTGTTTCGAGGGCGGTGTGGATATTTCTACAGCACTATTAAAACTACCATTTAATCATATCTTTTTTACCGGAAGTACCGCAATTGGTAAAGTGGTGATGGAAGCCGCGGCGAAAAATCTTACATCTGTTACCTTGGAGCTTGGTGGGAAATCGCCTGCTATTGTAGATGAAACCTGTGATCTAAAAAAAGCCGCTGAAAAAATTGCCTGGGGCAAATTGGTTAATGCCGGACAGACCTGTATTGCGCCAGATTATGTACTGATTGAAGAAAGCAGGTTAAATGATTTCGTAGAACATTACAAAACGGCAGTTCAAAATATGTTCTTTGATGGGAACGAAATTAACAAAAGTGATTATGCCAAAATTATCAATGAAAAGCAGTTTAAGCGCTTAAACGGTTTAATTGAAGACGCGGTTAATGATGGGGCTGTATTGGCCTTGGGAGGACAATCACATGAAAAAGATTTAACCATCAGGCCAACGCTTTTAACTGCTGTAAAGGAAAACAGTGCCATTATGCAAGAGGAAATTTTCGGTCCGGTTTTACCTGTTGTTACTTATAAAAACATACAGGAAGCCATCGATTTTGTAAATGGTAAACCTAAACCCTTAGCACTTTATGTTTTCTCAGATCATAATCAAAGCCAAAATAAAATCATTAATGAAACCAGTGCCGGAGGAACCTGTGTCAATGATGTACTGGTCCACATCAGCAATCCAAATTTACCCTTTGGAGGGGTTAACAACAGTGGAATAGGGAGTTGCCATGGTGTTTTTGGTTTCAAGACCTTTTCGCACGAAAGAGCAGTGGTTTTTCAGTCTAAATTGGGTTTAACAAAAATGATTTATCCTCCTTATGCCAAAAAAATGGGCTTGCTGAAGTGGTTAAAGAAATTGATGTAAAATATTCCTTGGCAAAATAATTCACGTAAAAAGCTTATTTTGGTTTCATGAATTTAGAACAGCTTAAATACCCCATTGGTCAATTTTCAATGCCCGAAATTTTCGATCAGAAACAAATCGATATCTGGATTTCTGAAATCGAGGCTTTACCCGACCAGGTCAAAAAAGCGACTGAAAGCTTGACAGTTGAAGAATTAAACCAAGCCTATCGCCCCGGAGGCTGGACACTGAGGCAGGTTGTTCACCATATTCCGGATAGCCATCTTAACGCCTATATCCGTTTCAAACAGGCCGTTACCGAAGATATTCCCGTAATCAGACCATACTTTGAAGAACGTTGGGCTGAAACCGGAGAAGCAAAAGATGGAGACATTATACTGTCCGTTAATTTATTAGCGGCTTTACACCGGCGCTGGGTTGTTTTTTTGAAAACATTGAGGGTTGAGGATTACCAAAGAAAATATATTCATCCTGCGCAAGGGAAAGAACTTAGCTTGGCAAATATGCTGGGTATGTATGCCTGGCATGGCAAACACCATCTCGCACACATTACCAATACGATAGCAAAATGAAAAGAGGCATACAAAATTTCATCATCTTATTCCTGGTTGGCTTTTCAATGCATGTCCAGGCACAAAAAGATCCATCAAAAACTTTTGCTTTTGTTTTGGGCTCATGGGAAATGCAAACAGCCAAGGGTAAAATTGTAGAACAATGGGTGCAAAACTCAGATCAAACACTGAGCGGTAAGAGTTATAGAATAAATGCCAAGGGCGACAGCGTGCTTAGTGAAACATTACAGATTAGAAAAATAGGGAAAGAAATTTTCTATTGTTCAACTGTTGCCAATCAGAATGAAGGTAAAGAAGTTTGCTTTAAGCTGGTTTCTACAAAGGATAAGATTTACATTTTTGAAAATAAGGAGCACGATTTTCCACAAAGAATAGTGTATGAAAACCAGGGGAAAAAAGAAATGCTCGCCTGGATTGAAGGCGAGCTGAATGGTAAAAGCCGAAAATCGGAATTTAGGTATAAGCGGCAATAGCTTACATCAAAATCAGCATGGCTGCACTCATCGCAATCATGATCGCATCTTCAACAATGGTTACGGTGCTCATGGGCAGGTTAAACACAGCACCCAAACAGGCGCACTGAATCTTTTTTTTGTTTAAAACACTTTCCAAAACACCCAGGATGCTTATGGTCATGACGATCAGTGTAACCCAATTGACAAGGGTAGGAGATAAGTTTAAGGCGAAAGAAAGCCCTAATCCAAGTTCGATAAAAGCATAGATATAACCCCAGGGACTAAACTTTTTGGCAACAATATCGTACATGGCATAACTTTCGGCAAAGCCTTTCAGGTTGAGCATTTTAAAGAAGGAGAAGGTAAGGAAGAAACCCGCCATAAAAATGCGCATAAATACCATGAAGTTAATTCCATTTCCTTGCCACGAAACCACCAGTGCTATTGCGGTAACGTATCCGAAAATTAACAAAATGGGTTTATAGGTTTCGGCCCAGGATTTTGCTTCTTCGAGTGTTTCGTTGTGATGCGTTGCAGAAATTTGATATTTGCTGTCTGTGCCGCCTAATGCTTGTTGAAGCGTATCTAAACCAATGTGTTTATCCATGCTAATGGTGGCAGAATTGGTATCTTTCGAAACCTCTACAGAAGTTATATCTGGTAAAACGAGCAGGTTACTTTTAACTTTATTTTCGCAACCGCCACAGGTCATACCTGTAAGTTGATAAGTGTGTGTCATGATTAAATTCTTTATACAAATTTACCGCTTCACAAGCCGATAAGCGTTACAGAATAATCATAAAGTGTTATAGAATTTTTAGTGTACTGATATGCTGTGAATAATTGTCGTTTCGAGCAACCCCCAAAAGTCTATGTGTACTCTCTTTCCTATGTAGAGAGCGTTATTTCGTTTTTCATCATTAAGGAGTTAAGAAAATTAAGGTTTCAGATAAAAAACAAGTTCTTTAACGATCTGTTCCTTTCTAAACCCTAAACCCTAAACCCTAAACCCTAAACCCTAAACCCTAAACCCTAACTTATCCCACCAAAACCGAAGTCATCGTTAACGAACCACCTACCGCTTTATCATTAAAGAAAGAAACCTCTTCCTTATCGTTTTTCATGCCAAGGGTATAAATCAGCGGTAAATAATGCTCTGGGGTAGGGATGGCTAACATCGCATCGGTACCAAGGTTGCGGTAATTAATCAAAGGCTGATGATCGCCATTCGCAATTAAGTTTTTGAACGTATCATTCATTTCGATCGCCCAATCGTAACCACCTCCGTTAATCATTTCCCAGCTTAACATGCGTAGGTTGTGCACCATATTTCCGCTGCCTAAAACCAATATTCCTTTTTTACGGAGCGCATAAATTTCTCTGGCAATTTCATAATGTTGCTCAGGCGATTTGGTGTAATCTATACTTAACTGAAGAACCGGGATATCAGCATTCGGATACATGTGTTTTACCACAGTCCACGTGCCATGATCTAAACCCCAATCATGATCTAAGCCAACAGGAGTAGTGTGGATTAAGCCGGGTATTTCTGCCGCCAATTTTGGATCGCCAGGTGCAGGGTATTGCACGTCAAAAAGTGCCTGTGGAAAGCCACCAAAATCGTGTATGGTACTGGGGAAATCCATTGCGGTAACAAAAGTGCCATGTGTATACCAATGTGCCGATACCACCAACACGGCTTTTGGCACCGGAATATGCTTTGCCAATTCTGCCCAACTCTGACTAAACTCATTGTTTTCGATACCGTTCATAGGAGAACCATGGCCGATAAAGATTGCGGGCATTAGATCTGTTTGGGGTAAACGTTGAGTAAAGTTCCTGAATTGAGATATTGTGGACATAAGGAGTGGTTGGTCTATATAAATTTAAATAATCGTCCTCCTGAACTTGCTTCAGGATCTAATGAGAAAGATTCCGGGTCAAGCCCGGAATCACAATCTTATCAATTATTTCGCCTGAACAAACTCCAGGTTTAATTTAATGGCAACGTCTTTGGCAACGCCAGCACCTGTTGGATCATATTTAATGTTGTAATCCAAACGGTTAATGGTTGTTGTTGCGCCAAAACCAGCTTTAGTATTGCCCTGTTGGTCTTTAGCTGTACCACCATAAACAACAGCAAATTTTACGTCTTTGGTTACGTCGCGGATGGTTAATTTTCCACTTAACTCGTAGTTGTTACCACTTAATTTTTTGAATGAAGTACCTTCGAATTTCATTGTCGGATAAGTAGCCGCATTGAAGAAATCGTCAGTTTTTAAATGGCCATCCCTCATATCAACACCTGTAGTAACGCTATTTACATCAACTGTAAAGCTAATTTTAGCATCAGTTAAGTCTGGTTTCGATGCCGTAACTGTTCCGTCGAATTTTTTAAACGAGCCATCAACAAAAGAAATGCCCATGTGTTTAACTGAAAAATTAACAAACGAGTGCATCGGATCTATTTTCCAGCTTGTTTGTGCAAATGATGCCACACCGATTGAAGTAGCGATCAGAAATAAGAATAATTTTTTCATAACTAGTAATTTTATTTAGGTACAAATGTAGCTGAGAATCAGCTGATCAGTCTTGACGTATGGTAAGAAATTCGGTGGTTAACCGGTTAACTGTTTAAAACGGTTAACTGATGGATTATCCAAATTGTTAACTGAAAACTGCCAACTAGCTAACTGCTTATGCTTTAGGCTATGAACCATCTAACCATTAACTATGGTCTATTCTTTCACCCATCATCCACCTTTCCTCTTTCATTCTACCTACACTTCATCCAGGGTTTTCCTGCTATCTGTAAAAGCCGTTTTATAAACCGAGGGTGTAATGCCGGTTACTTTTTTAAATTGTGCCGATAGGTGTGCAACGCTACTATAATTTAATTGATAGGCAATCTCGCTGAGCGTAAGTTCGCCATAAGCAAGCATTTCTTTTGCTTTTTCTATTTTTTGGGCAATGAAATACTTCTCAATGGTTTGATTTTCGAGTTCTGAGAAAATGCTGCTTAAACTGGCATATTCTAGCCTGAGCTGCTCGTTTAAATAAGTGGAGAGATTGATTTTTAAGGGTTCTTTGGTATAATGGACCAGATTAATAATCGTGGTTTTAATCTGCTCTGCAATCTGGGTTTTCTTGTCCTCTAGTAATTCGAATCCAAAATGGGTGAGGTTTTCTGATATCCTGGTTTTATCCGCTGATGAAATATTTTCGGTCAGTGTAACTTCGCCAAGTTCAACCAATAATGGTTTAAAGCCAAGCTTTTCGAGCTCAGCTTTAACCACCATTTTACAACGGTTGCATACCATATTTTTGATATGCAGTTTCATCAGTTCGATTTTATGGTTTCTGAAACATCACCGCAATCAAACATCATGCTTCCATAATATGGATTCTCGATGTTTTCTTTTTCATTTAACCAGCTCGCTTTCGCCATTGGGCAGTGTTGAACATAAACCGTTTGACTGTTAAATTTCAGGCCTTTCAGGGTTTTGATCATCGCGTAAGAAATCCCTTCAAAAGCTTTTCTTTGTGTTTTGATATCATTCGAGCCGGCAAGTTGAGCGGCTTTACTTTTAATGATCGCCGCTTGTTCCATAAATATTTTATGCTGATCAGCAGGCAAGTCTGTATGGTTCACCGCATTTACTTTGGCAGACAAAATTTTTACCTTTTCGATGGCGAGGTCTTTTTTATCTGTCGCCAATGCATTTTTTACATCGTAATAAGCCGTTAATACCTGATTTAAGGCTACATCGGTTTTATCTTGTGCGTAAGTGAAAGCTGTTGTTGCGATTGTTATCATGGCAACTAATCCTAATATTTTTTTCATCTTTTTTATATTGTTTTTAATGGTGATAAAGCGATCATGGCTTAAGTGATTTATTTAAATTGGAGCACCATGATGGTTTCATCTTTTTTATATTATTTTAAAACGTTAAAGAAATTAAATTCTGCCCTGAGCAGGTACATGTTTTTGGTATATCGGTTATCCATATTTCCAGTGGCCTGAAAGCGGTAACCGAAATCGATCCGTGTTGTACTGTTCAAAACCATCTGTATAGCCGGGGCAATATCTAAATACGATTGACCACTCTCTGGATCGGTTTTGCCCAGTAACTCTAAATATACATTAAAGTTCGGCTGTTTATAATCTTTATAAACCACAGGCAAAACAAGGTAACCCGATGATAAACTGTAGGATAGCATATTTTTAGGCTGTGGCATTCCGGCAATTTGCCTGTCGCTGTTTTCGAAGGCATGTGCATAACCCAAAGTTGACGAAAGTGCCAGCTTGTGCAAAAGCTGCGTAAAAATCAATCCACCCTGAACACCGCTGTTGTCGCCTTCTAGGTTGATGTCTCTGGTGTATGTTGGCCGTTTGCTTGTACTTGCCCGTCCAAAGGCTGATACCCTAAAATGGCTGTGCGCCTCATCCATAGATAAAAAGCGGTACTTCGCATAAAGACTTCCACCTTCTAAACGGTATTTTCCATCCATATCGGATAAAAATCCTTGAGCATGCATCATCAGGTTTTTGTTAAAACCGATCATTACTTCCGGAATGGTCCTGCTTACATAACCTGGATAGTTAAACATTCCTTCGTTGGTAATACGGACACCGATTGATTTGGTGGGCATATTGCTGGCAGGCTCGGTAAATACATATAATTCTTGTGCAGCCGCAAGGTTATAAGCGCCAATAAATATCAGCGCCAATATGAATATGCGCTTCATCTTAAGAAAGAACTAGATGATAAATACGTGTTTTCTTACCGTTAACCACGCCTGATCCACTTGCATAAGCATCAGAGTTTGCGGTTGCCGCTTGTTTTTTAAAGGCTGATCCCGAAATAAAATCCTTATCCACCACGCTGGCTTTTATTGTACCGCTAAGCGTTTTACCTTTCACATTTACAAAGCGGTATACGTTTCCGTCAACTATAGCCTGGCCTTTGTCGTCTACCTTTACATCGTTAAAATTGAAATTTGCAGTTAAGGCCCCAACGGAAAAACCTGCATCCTGAACTTTTTTGCGAACCAGATCAAGACTAATATTCGCGTCCTTTTTAAAGGTGAGAACAAAAATATTTTTATTTAAATCTGGTTTTACACTGCTGATAAAATTTAGGGACTCTAAAGACTTTTGTGTTGCTTTTGAACACATCGAACAGGTTAAACCAGTTACCTGTAAATCTGCTGAAGATATTTGTTGCGCTGAAACATTAACAGCGAAGAATAGCATAATGATGCTGAAAATTTTTATTGCTTTCATGATTTTTTGAATTAGAATTTTAAAAAATGTCACATAGCGCCTGTCGAAATGCTGAATGATGCATTGACGAGGAGATGTATAAAATCCTAATTCCTAAAGATGCAATTGAAAACGTGAAGCGCGATCCGCGAGGATAATGGCGGTGCCTTGTTTGAGATTTTACTAAAAAACTTTGGAAAAATGTTGCTTTGAAATGCAGCAACCGGGTGGTGAAGAAAAAGCTGGATAGAAAATAGCTTTGGCATTTGTACCTGTGCCTCTGTTTGGTGACTATCTTTAACTTTTACCGTAACCTGGGTGTTTTTGCAACAACCGTCATCTTTCTTTTCGGCAGGAATATCCTTGCAAAATTTGCAGGAAACCTCGTTGCTAAAAAGTTTAACGTTTTCTAGTTTGCCCCCACAGAAATGGAGACTTAAAGCCAAACCCATAACACTAACTGCATAGAATACAGCCAAAGAAAGTGCTATTTTTTGTTTTAACTTCATTAGTACAAAGGTAAAGCAAAAAAAAACGAATAATGCCAGCATTTATTTATTGAATTTCATTTTTTAACTTAATTTAGCTTCAAACACCAATCAAATGAAGAAAATATTATTATTTCTCTGCGCTTTTTCAATGCTTTCTGCTTTTGCGGCAAAGCCTAAAAATCAATATGTCCGCATTAAAACCGAATTTGGAGAATGTATCGTGAAGCTGTATAACCAAACACCTTTGCACCGGGATAATTTTTTGAAACTAACCAAGGCAGGGTATTATAATGGTGTTTTGTTTCATCGGGTAATCAAGGATTTCATGATCCAGGGGGGTGATCCAGATTCTAAGAATGCCAGACCCGATTCTTTACTGGGTAATGGTGGGCCGAAATATACCATCCCTGCTGAATTTAATGATAGTTTGTTCCATAAGAAAGGTGTTTTAGCTGCAGCAAGAGAAGGTGATGATGTTAATCCGGCCAAAGCCTCAAGCGGAAGCCAGTTTTATCTGGTCCAGGGAAAAGTTTTTACAGACCAACAACTGGATAATGTAGAGGAAAAGCGCCTGAAATTCAAGATTCCCGGATGGCAGCGCGAAGTGTATAAAACAATTGGAGGTACGCCTCATCTGGATAGAAACTACACCGTTTACGGTGAAATAGTGGTGGGATTGGATATGGTTGATAAAATAGCAACCCTGGCAACTGATAAAAATAACCGCCCAAAACAGGATGTGAAAATGGAAATCACTGTTTTGAAAAGGAGGGAAGCGAAGAAGTTAGAGAAGCAGCTGTTGCTCGGTTGATCAAGGATATATCGTCATTCGATGTCACCTAATTGGTGTTGTCTCAAGCGGCCCTGATAGCTCTATCGCGTGCAACGTAGTCAGGAGATCTACTCCATTCCACTGCGATCCAGTCGAGATGACGGTTGCCAATACCTATCATTAATTGAATTGCTAAGCATTTAATCAATTAATTCCTAAATTTACCGCCCACAACAATTGAAATTTTACTGGATGAAGATTATCTCCTATAACGTTAACGGGATTAGGGCGGCAAGTACCAAAAACTTTTTTGGCTGGCTTCAGGCTACAGATGCTGATATGGTCTGTTTGCAGGAAGTAAAGGCTTTGCCATCGCAGATACCAGAAATTATTGCCCTGATCGAACAATTGGGCTACCATCATTACTGGTTCCCGGCCGAAAAAAAGGGCTATAGCGGTGTAGCCATTTTATCGAAAATTAAACCCAAGCATGTAGAATTTGGCTGTGGGGAAGAATGGATAGATAGAGAAGGCCGGATTTTAAGAGCTGATTTTGATGATTTCTCTCTAATGAGTCTGTATATGCCTTCGGGTTCGAGCGGTGATGATAGACAAGTAAAAAAGTACGAATTTATGCGGTTTTTTGATGTCTATATCGGAGAATTGAGAAAAGAAATCCCAAATTTAATTGTGAGCGGCGATTACAATATCTGTCATACTGCTATAGATATCCATAATCCTAAATCAAATGCCAATTCATCAGGATTCTTGCCAGAAGAAAGGGAATGGATGCAGTTATTTTTAGACAATGGTTTCATTGATACCTTCCGCTACTTTAACAAAGACCCGCATCATTATACCTGGTGGAGTTACCGTGCCGGTTCGAGAGGAAAGAACCTGGGGTGGCGTATCGATTACCATTTGGCAACTAAACCTATGGAACATCGTTTAAAAAACGTCAAAATTTTACCCGATGCGATACATTCTGATCATTGTCCTGTTCTTTTAGAGCTAGATTAAGGATTTGGTTAACTGGTTAATTGTTTAAATCGGTTAACTGTGGCCAAGACTCAATTAACCAATTTATACAGTTTAAACAATCAACCTTCACCTAACCAAATGCTAATCACAAACATAAAAGGCCTTGTAGGCCTGCATCCCAAAGATAAATTAGTGCTACGGGGCAGCGAATTAGATCATTTACCTACTCTTGAAAATGCCTGGCTTTTAATTAAAGACGGGCTAATCGAAGATTTCGGAGAGATGAAGGATCTTCCATCCTCCATTACACATTTTCCATCTTACAATGCCGAGGGCCGTTATGTGTTCCCTTCCTGGTGCGATAGCCACACGCATATTGTTTTTGCGGCCCCGCGTGAAGAAGAATTTGCCATGAAAATACAAGGCAAAAGTTATGAGGAAATTGCAGCAGCAGGGGGAGGGATCTTAAATTCAGCCAGAAAGCTCCAAAAAGCATCAGAAGATGAATTGTTTGAAAGTGCAGCTATGAGGTTAAAGCAAATGATCCTTCAGGGAACAGGAGCTGTCGAAATTAAAAGTGGTTATGGTTTAACTACAGAAAGCGAACTCAAAATGCTTAGGGTAATCCGAAGGTTGAAAGATCGCTTTCCGATTCCAATTAAGGCAACTTTTTTAGCCGCCCATGCTTACCCTGCTGAATTTAAAAACAATCATCAGGGTTATATCAATTTAATCGTCAATGAGATGCTGCCAAGAATTGCCGAAGAAAAGCTTGCCGATTATATTGATGTTTTTTGTGAAAAGGGTTTTTTTTCCTTAGAAGAAACCGATCAAATATTGAAAGCGGGAGCAAAATATGGATTAAAACCAAAAGTACATGTCAACCAGCTCTCTGTTTCGGGTGGAGTAGAGGTTTCAGTGCAAAACAAGGCCATTTCTGTTGATCACCTTGAAGAAAGCAATGCAGAAACCATCGAAACTTTGAGTAAAGCCGATACCATTGTAACATTATTGCCTTCCTGCTCGTTTTACCTGGGTATTCCATTTGCAGATGCTAAAAGCTTCATTAAAGCTGATTTGCCTGTTGCTTTGGCTACTGATTACAATCCGGGTTCAACACCCTCTGGAAATATGAATTTTGTGGTGTCGCTTGCTTGTATTAAAATGAAGATGTTTCCAGAGCAGGCCATAAACGCCGCAACATTAAATGGTGCAGCAGCAATGGAGGTTAGTGACCATTACGGAAGCATCACTATTGGTAAAAAAGCCAATCTATTTATTACGAAGCCAATACCCTCTATTGCTTATCTGCCCTATAGTTTTGGCGAAACGCAAATAGAAACTGCTATTTTAAACGGTGAAATTTATAATGGATAACCTTAGAATATATTCCCAAAGCGACATTGATCGTTTGATTATCCCCCGCGATGGAGAAACCAAACTTGGCGAAAGAGTGGCTGTTTTATCCTCCTGGGATGAACTGGAGAGTGCGAAGGCAAAGTTTGTGCTGTTGGGTATTCCCGAAGATATCGGGGTACGTGCCAACGCCGGTATTGCAGGTGCAGCATCTAGCTGGAAGCCAAGTTTAACTGCTTTCCTAAATATCCAAAGCAATCGGTTTTTAAGCGGAGCGGGAGTTTTGGTTCTGGGGCATTTGGAAATCAATGAGCCAGAAGATTCTTCTATAAAAGGTTTAAAGAATAAGGTGGCTGAGATTGACGACCTGGTTTATCCCATTATAGAAAAAATTGTAGCTGCGGGTAAAATCCCGATTGTAATCGGTGGGGGACATAATAATGCTTATCCGATCATCAAAGGACTTTCTTTAGCGAATAAAAAACCAATAGCTGTTTTGAATGTGGATGCCCATGCTGATTTACGGGAGCTTGAAGGAAGGCACAGTGGCAATGGATTTTCTTATGCCTTAAAGGAAAATTATCTGAACAATTATTTGATGTACGGCCTGCATCAAAACTATAATAATGAAGCCATTTTAAAACGGATAGATACTGATCCGAAGTTAAAGGCAGTATTTTTTGATGATATTTTAGCTGGAGTTGATTTTAATAATTTCGTTAATGAAATAGGACCAGTGGCAGGTCTGGAAATTGATCTGGATTGCATCCAGAATGTACTGTCGAGTGCAGAAACGCCGTCAGGTTTTGCCGTTAACGATATCCGTAAATTAATTTTGACTTCTGCAAAGAAATTTTCTTATTTGCACCTTAGCGAGGGTGCCACGCGCATGCTGGATGGCCGGGTAAGTAAACTAACTTCTAAATTGGTTGCTTATCTGGTGAGTGATTTTGTAAAGGCATATACTTCTTAAGGTTGTCCACGGAGGCCACAGAAACACGGAATATTCCCGGAGTGGCGTCTTCCTGGACTTGTTTCAGGATGCTTTATGTTTCAGAAAACATCTTATTATTAGCGCCAGATTTACAGGCTTGAAAAAGGTGACAGCTTTTATGAGGTACCCAGCCTAATGAACCAATGGCTGTTGAACTAATGAACGAAGTTACAAATGTTCGGCCTCGTATTTTTCTCCAGCCTTCAGCATCAGGTCGATCTGTTTCAGGTCTTCGGCTGTTAATTCTTCCTTTTCCTGTAATTCGAATACCGCAATCATGTTGTCTTCGTACTGTTTTTCGGTTTTGATAACGATTTCTTGTGGCATGCCGGTAAGCTTAAAATTTTATAATTTCTGTTGGTGTAATGCAAAAATCCAACCTGATGTCGTGTTGATTTACATCATCGATTTTTTCGATAGCAGAATACAAAGATAAGCCTATTTTCTGAGCATTTAAACCCTCAAGGAAGCGGTCGTAAAAACCTTTGCCATAACCTACACGGTAACCCTGTTTATCGAAAGCTAAAAGTGGAACAAGTACTAGATCTACATCCCCTTCGTGAAGGGCTCCCTTTTGTGGTTCCAGAATATTATACAGGTTTTTCTGTAGGTCATCAATACCCAGGTATTCATGATTCGTCATGAGTGCTGTTTCAAAATCGGCTTTAGGCACAATAATTTTAATTTCAGGATGATTTTTATTGAGCCATTCGATCAATAGAAAAGTATCGGGTTCCTTTTTCTCTGAAATAGGCAAAAAGATATGCAGCGTATTAATTTTGCTGAAATCAAGCCTTTTAAACTGTTTTAAGAGGGCTTTGTTTAATTCTGTGTAGGCAGCCTCGCTTATTAACAATCTATCGTTTAGCGCTTGCTTTCTGATTTCTGCTTTTAACATAATAGCTAAGGTAAATATTTTACAGCCCTACAAGGTTTCTTAAATTTTACAGATTTAGATAAAGCCAAAAAAGCCTCTGAAATTGTTTAATCAGAGGCTTTTTTATATAGGGTGGTATTATTTTACACGCTCAACGTAGTCACCTGTGCGTGTATCAATTTTAATTTTATCGCCCTGGTTCACAAACATTGGAACTTTAACTTCAACACCATTTTCTAATGTTGCGGCCTTTAATGCATTTGTAGAAGTATCACCTTTCACTGCTGGCTCCGAATAGGTTATCTCAAATTCCGCAAAGTTTGGTAATTGAGCCATAATTGCTTCTTCACTTTCCATAGAAACAATAATGTTCATGCCTTCTTTTAAAAATTTGATAGCTGAGCCAAATAAAGACTTCTCTACATTAAATTGCTCATAACTGTTGTTGTCCATTACAACCAGATAATCACCTTCTTCGTATAAATATTGGTAATCGTTGGTTTCAACGCGGCAGATTTCAACAGCTTCGTCGGTATTCATCCGTGCCTCAACAATTCTGCCCGATTTAATGTTACGGAATTTCCCTGTGTAAAATGCGCCACCTTTTCCTGGTGTACGGTGATTCCATTCGTCAACAGTAACCAATTCGTTATTGATACGAAGAATGTTGCCTGTTTTAATTTCTGATGCTTTTGCCATATTGTATGATCCTAAATTGGATTTATATTTCAGTTTTTCGTGACGGCAAAGGTAAAATTATTTTGATAAAAACCTATAAAGGTTTAGGGTATAAGGCTTAGGGTTTTAGGAAAAATTTAGCACCCTGGTTATACTATTTCACTCTTTCCATATATTCACCGGTTTTGGTGTCAACCTTAACCTTATCGCCCTGGTTAATAAATAAAGGAACCCTGATTTCTGCCCCGGTTTCTACAGTGGCATATTTTTGCGCACTGGTGGAGGTATCGCCTTTTACGGCGGGTTCTGAATAGGTGATTTCTAATTCTACACTATTTGGCAGTTGCGCAACTATGGGTTCGTCGCTCTCAAAAGCAATAGTTACATTCATGCCTTCTTTTAAAAACTTGATGGAATTCCCGAAAAGCAGTTTAGGGATGTTGTACTGCTCAAAAGTATTGTTGTCCATCACCACTAGATAGTCGCCATCTTCATAAAGATATTGATAGTCGTTGGTCTCTACCCGGCAAATGGTCACCTCTTCATCTGTACGGAAACGGTATTCGACAATTTTACCGGTTTTTACGTTACGCATACGCGATTGATAAAAAGCCCTTAAATTTCCGGGGGTACGGTGGATGTATTCTTCTACACTGACCAACTCTCCGTTAAAACGAAGCACATTTCCGCTCTTTACTTCTGATGCCTTTGCCATTTTATATTGAAATATTGTTTTGTTAATTTTTGAGCACCAAAGTTAAAAAAAGGAATGATGAATTGGAAAGGAAAAAATGTAGTTCATTGGTTCAATAGTCATGAGTTCATTGGCCTGGAAGCATACACAAATCCCGTATAAAAGAAATGCCTTTGGGAACCACTCCAAAGGCATAATCAACCTAAACCTCAAACTAAACTATGAAAAACTCTTTGCCTTCTACGGGCTATATATTTATTCCGGAATACGGAAAATCTGATCTTTTACTTGAAGAGATGAAATTAATAATTGTTTCTCTTTTTGGTGGTGCAAAGGTAAGTATAATTTGTTAATTACAAAATAATTTTTAAAAAATTTATTTATAATACAAATGTATGACAAAACAGACGTTTCGTAGTGGGTGAATTTTGTGGTTAACTTACTTATAATCTGATATTTGTATCTGATTTGTGCAGAAATCGTATTCTTGAGATTGATTGGAGCCAATTATCATAAGACGGTCTTTTCCAAAATTTTCGATCAATTCGCGGTACCAACTTATCCCCTGAACGTCTAAATTGCTTGTTGGCTCGTCTAAAAATAAAATTGGTGTATCCGTACAGCATGCCAAAGCTAGTTTGGTTCTTTGCTTCATTCCCGACGAAAAGTACTTGATCTGTTTGTGCGCAGCTTTTTCCAATCCCAATATGGTTATCAGCTTTTTTGCATCAATACCCGGGGCAAAATTTTTGAACTTAAAATGGAAATCGATACTCTCTTTTAAGGTAAAGGTTTCAACCAGCTCTAGGTATGGAGCGGCTAAACTGATGTATTTATAAATATTTTCTATAAGAATCTCTTTAGTGTCTGAGAATGAAATTTCACCCTCAGAAGGAGATAAACTACCTGTTAGCACACTTAATAATGTTGATTTACCAGAGCCATTGGGGCCGAGTATGGCATAACTATTTCCAGAGGAAAATTCAGCACTTAAATTTCTAAAAATCCACTCCTTGTTAAACCTTCTGCCAACATTATTTAAAGAGATATTCATTGTTTCAACTATCGAGAGGTGGATATCAGGATTTGTTAAGCAGTTTAATCATACAAACGCTATTGTCAACGCCAATGTATTGACCGTAGTTGGGCGTGATGTGATAACCCACCTTTTGATAAAGTGCAATGGCCTCCGGCTGTTTTTTGCCGGTTTCTAAAACACATGCAGAAAACCCCAGTTCAGCAGCCCAATGCTCTAACTCATTTAAAACTTTGGCCGCGATCCCTTTTTTTCTATGATCTGGATGAACGAACATCCTTTTCACTTCTGCTTCGGTTACGGAGAAAGGTTTTATCGCGCCACAGGCAACGGGAAGGTCATGTTGATAAGCTACAATAACCTCATTAATGGCATCAATTTTATTAAACTGAGCATAAAAAGCATGCTCATCACCATCTCTAAGCGCTAAATCCTGATCCAATAAAGTAACCAGTGCGCTAAAATCGGCATGGTCTGAATCGGTCCTGATTAGCGTTAAATCACTCATGATATTTTTTTGAATTTGGTTTAAGGCATAAGTTTAAACCTCAACCTTAAACCCTTCAGCTTTTCTCCTTAATTAACTGCCCATTCCGAAACCCTTCATTACCCCGCGGTTGGAATTACGGATAAAATCTACAATTTCATCACGGATTTCCGTCGGTTTAAATTCGGCCTCGATCATATCTAAAGCTTTGGTTACATTATTGTGTTTTACGAAAAGTACGCGGTAAATTTCCTGGATTTCATCAATCTGTTCGTTGGTGAAACCTCTTCTGCGCAAACCAACAGAGTTGATACCGGCATAAGAAAGTGGCTCGCGCGCAGCTTTTACATAAGGTGGAACATCTTTACGAACCAATGAACCACCGGTAACGAAAGCATAAGAACCTACTTTAACAAATTGATGTATCGCAACCAAACCAGCCAAAACTACATTGTTTCCAATGGTGATATGGCCGGCCAAAGTAGTACTGTTCGAGAAAATACAGTTGTTGCCAACTTCACAATCGTGTGCGATGTGTGAGTAAGCCTGAATTAAACAATTGCTGCCGATAGTGGTTTTCCATTTATCTTTGGTACCACGGTTGATGGTAACACACTCACGGATAGTCGTATTGTCGCCAATTTCCGCTGTGGTAACTTCACCAGCAAATTTTAAATCCTGCGGCTCGCCGGAAATTACGGCACCAGGAAAGATGCGGCAGTTTTTGCCGATCCGTGCACCATCCATAATGGTAACATTCGATCCGATCCAGGTTCCCTCTCCAATTACAACGTCTTTATGTATCACTACAAAGGGTTCGATTACCACGTTTTCGGCAATCTTTGCCTGGGGATGTATGTATGCTAAGGGTTGTATCATTATTGGATGGGTTCTGCTTGTTTAATTTTTGAAATTTGAGCCATCATTTCGGCTTCGACAACGATTTTTTCGCCAACCATACCTACGCCTTTCATCTGGGCAATGCCCCGTCTGATTGGTTCGAGTAAATCGCAACGGAAAACAATCGTATCTCCAGGAAGCACCTGCGCTCTAAAACGTACGTTATCAATCTTTAAGAAATAAGTTAAATAATTTCTAGGATCCGGAACGGTACTCAACACTAAGATACCACCAACCTGGGCCATAGCTTCAATTTGGATTACACCCGGAAAAACAGGTGCACCAGGAAAATGCCCTCTAAAAAACTCTTCGTTCATGGTTACGTTTTTAACGCCTACCACATGGTTTTTTGAAAGTTCTAATATTTTATCTACAAATAAAAATGGCTGACGGTGAGGCAAAATGTCCATAATCTGAACAACATCATATAATGGCTTTGCACTTGGATCGTATACCTTTTGTATTTTTTTGTTTTTTTCTTTTTTAATGGCCGCTTTAATTTTTTTAGCAAAAGCAACGTTTGCCGCATGACCAGGTCGTGCGGCCATAATGTGGCCTTTTAAGTGCATCCCAACCAAAGCTAAATCGCCGATCATATCCAATAGTTTATGACGGGCAGGCTCGTTTTGGTAACGCAGTTCCATGTTGTTCAAAATTCCTTGCGGAGCAACATCGATATCCTTACGGTTGAATAATTTTGCCAGGTGGCTTAATTCGTCCTTGGTCACCTCTTTATCCACAATTACAATGGCGTTATTTAAATCACCACCTTTAATTAAGTTGTGCGATAGCTGATACTCTAATTCGTGTAAGAAACAGAAAGTACGGCAAGAAGCAATTTCTTTCTTAAACTCTGCAATGGTATTAATGCCGGCATGCTGACTGCCCAAAACAGGAGAATTATAATCGATCATACACGTAAAACGATAGTCGTCAAGCGGCATGGCCACAATTTCTACTTTTCTATCTTCTTCCGTGTAGGTGATGTTATGAGGGATGGTGAAATACTCACGATCTGCATTTTGCTCTACGGTACCAACTTCTTCCAATAAATCAACAAATTGGATAGAGCTACCGTCCATAATCGGTGTTTCTGGTCCATCTAACTTAATCAGCACGTTATCTAAGTCCATACCCACTAAAGAAGCCATTACATGCTCTACGGTGCTTACGCTAGCGCCATTCTGAGTAAGGGTTGTTCCGCGTGAAGTATCGGTTACGTTATCTGCATCAGCTTCGATAATCGGATGCCCGTCTAAATCAATACGCTGAAATTTAAAGCCATGATTTTCGGGAGCGGGGCAAAATGTTAAAGTCACATTAGCGCCTGTGTGTAAACCAACACCAGATGCTGATATTTCTTGTTTAATCGTTTTTTGTCTAACGTTCATTGTGTATTGTATTCTTTTCCAGTTCAGCTGTAAGCTTTTTCAATTCGTCTTCGAGCGCGTTTATTCTTTTCTCTACATCTGGAAGATGTTTGAAAATTACGGAGGCACGCATCCAGTTGCGTAAGGGCTGCGCCGGACTGCCATGCCATTGTTTATTTTCTTCTGTAATATTAAAATTGATACCGGCCTGGGCGCCAATCTGAGTGCCCTTGGCCAGGGTTAAATGACCGGCAATACCTACTTGTCCGCCAACAACACTATTAGGGCCAATTTTTGTACTTCCTGATATGCCCGATTGTGCAGCTAAAACAGTGTTTTCACCAATTTCTACATTGTGTGCAATTTGGATCAGGTTATCAATCTTTGCGCCTTTTTTAACAATTGTTGATCCCATTGTTGCGCGATCGACCGTTGTATTTGCGCCAATTTCTACATCATCTTCAATAATAACGTTCCCTATTTGAGGGATTTTATTATAGGTGCCGTCTTTTTGTGGTGCGAAACCAAATCCGTCGCTTCCGATAACCGTATTAGAATGGATCGTAACTCTTTTGCCGATTACCGTGTTATGGTAAACTTTTACACCTGGAAAAAACGTGCTGTTTTCGCCAATTTTAGAGTTTGCACCAATAAATGTTTGAGCGTTTAGCTTGCATCCATCACCAATTTCTACATTTTCCGCTACATAAGCAAAAGCATCGATAAATACATTTTTGCCAATTTTTGCCGATGGATGTACAAAAGCCAGCTTGTCGATGCCCGATTGAGCAGCTTGTGCATTTATAGCTTCATTGTATTTATCCAGTAAAATGGTGAAGGAGCTATATGGGTTTTCAACACGGATTAGGGTGCTGGTATAAGGCTGTGTAGGGGCGAAGTCTTTTGAAACGATAACAACTGACGCCTGAGTAGAATACAAGAAGTTTTCGTACTTAGGGTTAGAAAGAAAAGACAAAGAACCTTCCTTCCCGTCTTCTATTTTGGAAAGTTCGGTAACGGCTACATCTGGGTTGCCATCAATGGAACCGTTCAAAAACTGACTTATCTGCGTGGCAGTAAATTGCATCGTACAAAGGTATATGTTAAATTGATATGAACAAAAAAACCTGCTAGAGTTAAGCTGTGTATATTTTACACAATAATAAGACTTAAAACGGCAGCAAAAGTTAAATATTTTGTTAAATAAACTTAAATCCCTCTGGGGTAACAGAGGATATATTTTTCTACAGTTTTTTGTAGCGACTCCAGGTTGGATAAATCGGAAGCCTTTGCAATATCTACAATATCGTTATTTTTCATCAGAATCTTGATATTTCCGACCCCTGCGTTATAAGCCCGGTTTTGGATCGAATCGGTAAAAACAAAATACCGCGCTTCTTCAGGTTTGATTTCTAATAGATTAACGGCTGCATCCTGCAAAAAATTTACCCGGTCATCACTTGCTTTTTCATTGCCCATTTCTACCTTATATAAATTTCTTGAGGTAAGCATTTTACACAGGGTAGACAAAATTTTATCGGGATGTTTGGTCCAAACTTTAACCGCTGCGTAAATATCCTGGTCATCAAGGTTGGTAAAGTGCTCCAGATTCTCGTGCTGAGCAAAGAAATTGCCCTCGTTGATATTGTTTTTTAAGAAATAATTTAATGATGGTGAAGCAAATAGGTCTTCTCCGGCAGCCGATAGTTCTTTTGCACGTTCCAGCAATTTCACCAGGATCATCTCTCCTGATATCACCGTCTTGTGCAGATAAACCTGCCAGTACATTAGTCTGCGCGCAATTAAAAATTTCTCGATCGAATAGATACCTTTCTCTTCAATTACGAGGTCATCATCATACACGTTAAACATCTTGATAATCCGGTCGAAACTGATTACGCCTTCGCTTACACCCGTAAAAAAACTATCGCGGTTTAAATAATCCATCCGGTCTAAATCCAGCTGACCGGAGATCAATTGATGAAGAAACTTTTTGTGGTAGGTACCATTAAAAATCTCAATGGCATGGGTTAGGCGTCCACCGAAATGCACATTCAGATCGCGCATCAGCTTTGCTGAAATATCTTCGTGTTTAATTCCGCTGACCAAAGAGTGCTCCAGAGCATGCGAAAAGGGGCCATGGCCAATGTCATGCAGCAAAATGGCCAAAATGGCGGCTTCTTCTTCGCCATCGGTAATGGTGTGTCCTTTGCTTTTTAAAAGATTAATGGCCAAACTCATTAAATGCATGGCACCTAAAGCATGGTGAAAACGCGTATGTAAAGCCCCCGGATAAACCAAATGCGTCATTCCGAGCTGTTTAATGTAGCGCAATCGCTGGAAATACGGATGTGAGATTACATCGTAAACCAATTCGGAAGGGATACTGATGAAACCGTAAACCGGATCATTTATTATTTTCTTCTTGTTCAATCGTTAAAAATAGTTAAATAGATAGATACGGTACAAAAATTGCTATTTTTATTTATAGTTTGATTTACCTGCCAGAATTAAAAGGCAATACTTACCTATTTTTACAAAAACATGCAAGAAACTAGAATATTATGGGCCGATGATGAAATCGACTTATTAAAACCTCATATATTATTGTTGAATGATAAAGGTTATCACGTAACTACATTTACCAATGGAAACGACGCTTTGGAGGCATTTGGAAAAGCGCATTTTGACCTGGTTTTTTTGGATGAGAATATGCCGGGAATGAGTGGCATCGAAACCCTGTCTGCCATTAAAAATTTAAATCCCGATGTTCCGGTTGTGCTGATTACGAAGAGTGAGGAAGAGAACCTGATGGAAGATGCGATCGGCAGTAAAATTGATGATTATCTGATTAAACCTGTAAACCCTAAGCAGGTTTTACTAACGATTAAAAAGCTAATCGATAACAAACGCCTGGTAAGCGAGAAAACTTCTATGGCTTATCAACAGGATTTCCGCCGCTTGGGCATGACACTGGGCGATAGGCTAAATTATGAAGAGTGGGTGGATGTGTATAAAAAGATTGTTTTCTGGGAACTTGAATTGGAAAAACTGGATGACCCGCAGATGCATGAAATTTTAACCATGCAAAAGCAGGAGGCCAACACGCAATTTACTAAGTTTATTGAAGAAAATTATCTTGACTGGATCAAGAATAAGGATACCGCTCCTTTGCTTTCGAATGAGTTGCTAAAGAAAAAAGCTTTTCCGCACATCAATGATAATACACCAGTATTTTTTATCCTGATTGATAATTTACGTTACGATCAGTGGAAAATTATCAATCCTTTGATATCAGAATATTTCAGGATTGATGAGGAAGATATGTATACGAGTATTTTACCTACTGCAACACAATATGCCCGTAACGCCATCTTCTCTGGCATGATGCCCTTGGACATGGAAAAGCGTTTCCCCCAGCTTTGGCAAAATGATGATGATGAAGGCGGTAAAAATATGCACGAAGAGGCTTTTCTTGCAGATAACATTAAACGCAGCTTAAGAAAAGATTGTAAATTCAGTTACAACAAAATTTTAACTTTCGAGCAGGGAAAAGATCTGGTTGATCAGACACATAATTTGTTGCAGAATGATTTCAACGCCATTGTATTCAACTTTGTGGATATGTTGAGCCATGCCCGTACCGATATGCAGATGATCCGTGAATTGGCCAATGATGATGCCGCTTACCGTTCGTTAACCTTATCGTGGTTTGAGCATTCCCCACTTTGGGACTTATTGAAAAAAATCTCCCAAAAACAGGTAAAAGTGGTGATCACCACCGACCATGGAACCATCCGTGTTAAAAAACCGGTTAAGGTTATCGGTGATAGAAGTACGAATACCAATTTAAGATATAAACAGGGCAGAAACCTTAACTTTAATGCAAAAGAAGTGTTTTTGATTAAAAACCCACATGATGCCTTGTTGCCTAAGATCAACATTAGCAGCAGTTATATTTTTGCAAGGGAGGATAGTTATTTTGTTTACCCGAACAATTACAACCAATTTGTAAATTATTATAACGAAACCTTTCAGCATGGAGGTATTTCATTAGAAGAAATGATCATTCCGGTGGTAACGTATTCGCCAAGATAAGGATTAAATGAAGACTATAAAAAAGGCAAAAGCAATGCAATTATGTATTACTTTTGCCTTTATTTTTTAAAATGGATATTGAAGTAAATAGTCTAGCCGATTTACCTGTTGTAGCCCAACAGCTCTCAAATTTTGCGGGCAACCAAAAGGTTTTCATTTTTGAAGGCGATATGGGCGCAGGAAAGACAACCTTTATTAAAGTTTTCTGTAAACATTTGGGGGTGGATGATGTGGTTTCGAGCCCTACCTATTCTATCGTTAACGAATACGAAAGTCCTGAAGGGGCGGTATTTCATTTTGATTTTTATAGGATAAAAGATATCCGGGAGGCCTATGATCTGGGCTATGAAGAATATTTTTATGGTGGGAGCACCTGTTTAATAGAATGGCCGGAAAGAATAACCGAATTATTGCCCGAAAACTATGTTAAGGTAGAGATAAATGTATCTGATGAAAACCAACGATTATTCAGGTTCTCGAATGTATAACAATTAGTTATCAATAAATTAACAGATTTTCCTTATCTTGAACAACCTAAAACTACCAAAATTTTAATTCAACATGGCTACAGGATTACGCGAAGGAATGGCCGATATAGCTCGTCAGGGTTTATTACAAACACAAGAGGCAAAGCTGGAAACCCGAAACAAAAAAAACAGCCTTTACATAGGAATACCGAAAGAAATTTCTTTTCAGGAAAATAGAATAGCATTAACGCCTTTATCTGTGGCTTTGTTGGTAAACAATGGCCATCGGGTTGTTTTGGAAACAGGGGCAGGTATAGCGGCCAATTTTTCAGATTCCGAATATGCTGAGCAGGGTGCCAAGATCGCCTACGATAAAAAAGAAGTTTTCGATGCTGATATTCTGGTGAAAATTGCACCTCCTATGCTCGAAGAAATTGAGATGATGCATAAAGGGCAAACGCTTATTTCTTCGTTACAGACCGGAACTTTAAAGCAGGACTACCTGAAAGCCTTGATGCATAAAAAAATCAATGCCTTATGTTTCGAAAATCTTCGTGATGAAGGTAATGTATTAAGTGTAGTCCGTGCCATGAGCGAAATTGTTGGCTCTACTTCCATTTTAATTGCTGCAGAATATCTGAGTAATGTAACCGGAGGTAAGGGATTAATGTTAGGTGGTTTTACCGGGGTTCCGCCAACGGAAATTGTTATTCTGGGCGCCGGAACAGTTGGCGAATATGCCGCGCGAACAGCTTTGGCACTGGGTGCCGAGGTTAAAGTTTTCGATAGTTCTATTTACCGTTTACGCCGATTGCAAAATAATTTGGGCAGTAGCAGGGTATTTACTTCGGTAATGCAACCCATTGTATTGAATAAAGCCATCGTTACTTGCGACGTAGTGATTGGTGCCATCCGTGCCACTCATGGCCGTAGCCCCTGCGTAGTGATGGAAGAAACCGTTGCGAGAATGAAACCGCATTCGGTCGTAATTGATGTGAGTATAGATCAGGGGGGATGTTTTGAAACTTCAGAGGTAACCAACCACACCAACCCGGTTTTCAGGAAATACGATGTAATTCACTATTGTGTACCCAATATTGCCTCCCGTGTACCAAGAACGGCATCTTATGCCTTGACTAATATTTTTGCACCTATTTTATTGGACATTGGTGAATTTGGAGGTTTAATGAATATGGTATGGAATACACCTGGTATCCGCGAAGCACTTTATATTTATCAGGGAAACTGTACCAATAAAGATCTGGCAGATATGTTTAACCTGCCATTTAAGGATCTGGAACTGCTGGTGGTCTCGAACCAGTAAAAAGTAAAATGAATGATGTGAGATGGATAATGTGAGAAGGGCGTATCTTGATACCTGTATTTAACATCTTGCTACCCGATGCTTTTTTATGCTACTAAAAATATGAAATTCAATCTCCTTACGTTATTTCTTTTCATCACTTTAGCTGCCTCCGCGCAGAACAAACCTCTACCAGAAAAGAAACTGGTTGTTGTAAATTCTTATAACCAATACCTGGCCTCCATAAAAACGAATCCGGATAACCAATTGATTGAAATCAAAAAAGCCATCCCCAATATTAATCTGGATATCCGTTACGCCACCAAAAATAACTTTATGCAACAGGTGATGTATAAACAGGCAAGAGCTTTTGCCCGGAAACCGGTGATAGAGGCGTTAAAAAAAATACAGAAGGAATTAAATAAAAAAGGTTACGGACTGAAAATATTTGATGGTTATCGTCCTTATGCCATTACGGTTGAGTTTTACAAAAAGGCAAGCGATAAAAATTTTGTGGCCAACCCGGCGAAAGGATCTAAACACAATAGGGGCTGTGCGGTAGATTTAACGCTGGTCAATCTGAAAACAGGCAAAGAATTGGTGATGCCGACCCCTTACGATAGCTTTTCGGCTGCGGCAGCTGCAAAATATCAAAACGTATCGCCAGAGGCGAGGAAAAACCGTGATTTCCTGATTGCGATAATGGGTAAATACCAAATGAATGTGCTTGAAAATGAATGGTGGCACTATGATTTTTCGGACTGGAAAAACTACAATTTAATGGATATTCCTTTCGAGAAATTATAGTTTACTGGTTCAGTAGTCATTAGTTCATTTGTTTGGATGCACAGCCCTGCATAATTCGTTAATCGCGAGCCGGAGAGCGTTTTGAAGCCATCTATATACCGATACTTAAAATCTTAATTTTCTTAACTCCTTAATGGTTATTGATCAACAGTGAATTTATCCTTCATTAGTTTCGGCATTATCTGCTTTGATAGATGCAGAAACAAGTTCAGGAGTACAATAAAGACTTATAAATGATGTGGCCTTCCATATTGATCCATCTTAACCTTCGCTTTATCTTCTTTTACCGATAATTCAAAAATATAGTCGTAATCATCATCCGTTAATTCTTCTTTTGGTCTTTTAGCACCAAGCGCTTCGATAATTTCGAGTACAGTATTGGAGTGACCTGCCACCATAATGGTTTTGCCGGCGTAAGTGGTTTTGATGCTATCCACGAGTGATTTTATGTCTTTATAATCAATCACTTTAGGAATCACCAATGAGTCTAATGTTTGATGGGTTCTTTTAGTCGGAGTGGCAAAAGCAACATCAAATTTTACCTTTTTTAAATACTTTGCTAAATCTGCTGTGCGGATTTTCCCTTCATCAGATAAATTAGGGTTTGTATCCTGTGGATTCGACTTATCTTTTTCAGCGTGTCTGACAATCCAAACGGTGGTAGTTTGTGCAGAAATTACATTAATAAAAAGTAGGCTTAACGACAGGAATACGAACAGTTTTTTCATGTCATAAATATTGAAAAATTAATTGGATAAGAAAAGGTTAAAAATTTATGGCAGCGATTAGCTTTTCAATATCTTCTTTTTCATGCCATGCAGAAAGCACTATACGGTCTAAAATTTCGTCGGTAGGGTTTGGATAGGGGAAAGACGAAATCAGGATCTGTTTTTGCAAAAGGCGTTCAGAAAAATTTACATCGCCCAGCAGATACACAGGGAAATCCCATTCATGTTTCCAGGTAAGATTTGATGCTTTTTCAAACATTACCATATTATCTTTTAGTTTATTTAAGGCCTTTCGATAGATTTCTTCCGCATGGATAAATGCATAAAGTGCGGCTGGACTAGGCGGAGAAGCACCAATAAATGTATTTGTACTTTTAAGTTTATCGATTATTTTATTTGAGGCCAAAACCAGACCTGCATCTACGCCGAGTGCCTTTGCCATTGATGCAACCACTACATTTTCGATGTTTTCTTGTTTCGGAAGGTTTACAATAACGCCCATTCCATTATTATTTACACCGATTCCATGCGAATCGTCAACCACAAGGATTATATTTTTATCCTTGCGAAGTTCTTTTGCAAAGTCGAAATCATAAATTTCAGGGATAAGATTATTCATCGAATTGCTGATCAAAATCCAGGTTTTTTCTTCCGAGGAATTTATTCTTTCAATCGTTTCAGCTACCCAATCTCTAAACAGCATCAGATTTTTGGTTTGATTTTCTACCAAAAAAAGTGCAGGATGTGCTGCGGGAGCGTAAATCACTTTTCCTAATCTACATAACGCCTTAACGGTAAGCTGTGCGGCTAAATATCCGCTCGAAGTAATCAGTGCCGCTTCTGCTCCATATCGCGCTGCAGCTATTTCTTCTGCTTGATCATAAATACCTTGTTGGATATTGTTGGTACGGCTTGTGCCGTTATTTAAACCAAACTTTTCGATTCCTTCCATATACAGATCAATGAAATCCTGGTTTTGTGGAATGCCCAAATACGCCGTTCCGCCAAAATATAAATAGGATGTACCATCAATGTTTATTTTGTTCGAAAAAGGCTGATCAACTGATTTAAAATCTGGCATTAGAAATTCTCATGTATATAAGTTACTATCCTTACCATTTCCGCCCGTACCTCTGCGGTAGGTTTTACAAAATTGTTGTTCATAAAGGAGTAGATATAGGTTTTACCTTTTTTGGTAAGCACATAGCCGCTTTGGTTGTGGACACCGCCAAGCGAACCTGTTTTGCCATACACAAAGGGTTTGTCGGTTTTTGGGTAAGCACTTTTTAAGGTGCCACTTTTGCCTCCGGCAGGCAACATGTCAAAAAGTTTCTCAGGGTTATTTACCAATTTGTAAATGGAATCGAGAAGATACACATTATCGCGTGGTGTAAATAAATTCTGACGGGATAGACCAGACCCATCTACCCATTTTACTTTATCGGGTAAAAAAGAGAGATAGTTTTTGGAAATGTGTTCTATGGCTTTTACCGTACTTAAAGTATCGCCAATCTGGTTGGCACAAACCAATAATAAATGTTCGGCTATAAAATTATCGCTGGGTAACATCAAGTGTTTTAAAACCGAATCGCGTTTTGCGCCCGATAAGGTCTTAGCATCAGATGGTATTTTTAAGTTTATAATGCCGACAGGTTTGTGTAAAGTATCTGATAATACTTCAACGGTAACCTGTGCACTGGTTTTATATGGGTTTTGCTGGTTATAACCGGGCTTTACCGCAACCGCTGGATAGTGAAAGCTATTGATCAGAAAATCTCTGGTGACCTGAAAATTGCCTGTGGTTTTGGCCGAATCTATTTTAAAACATGGGGCAAAAACCTTTGGCTCAATATTGATTTTATTTGGCGTGGCATAGGTAGAAGTTACCATATTATCCATAATAGGCATCTCCGTAATTTCGGGCTGGTAGTAATAGTCGTAATCATCCCATGCCCAGCCATCGCCAAAGAAAGTACCCGAATACCGGCCTGGTGCAAAAAACAGTTTTTTGTTCGAGGCGAGAAGAAAATTATAAGCTGATTTATCCTTTACCGCAAACTGTAAAAACGACGGGTCGCCGGTTCCCCAAAAAATTAACGAATCGTTCCGTTCAACATATTTTAAGGCAGGCATTAAATCAGGGATCATTTTTAGGCTTGCAAAAAAAGTATATAGTTTTGTATTAGAGGCTGGAGTAAAATACTTGTCGGCATCTTTCTCAAAAATCATTTTTTTATCTTCAGGGTTAAAAAGCGCAAACCCAACCTGATACTGTTTAATTACCTGCGAATTTTTGAATTCTTTTGCTACCCTATTCGAAATCATTTTATTGGTTGAGCAAGCTGTTAACATACCAATAGATAAGATAGACGCAAGAAAAATGAAATTTTGATTTTTTAACCGAAACATGTTCTGAAATTAGTGGGTATAATTAGCAACTAATTTATTAAATTTAGTTCAATGTTAACCAAATATAGCCCCGGTGTAATAATCTGTTTACGTAAACTAACCGTTTGCCTGGGTTTTGTATTTCTTGCATTTTCTGGATTTTCCCAAGAGTTTTTGTTTAAACGAAACCGACAGAAGCAATCCATCCCTTTTAAATGTATCAAAAACCTGATGGTCATTCCGGTTTATGTAAATGGCAAAGGCCCTTTTGATTTTGTTTTGGATACCGGCGTGGGGCCGATGATTATCACAGATCCTTCCATCATTGATTCGCTGAACTTTAGCATGCTCCGTAAAATAAAGGTTTCTGGTTTGGGTATCGAAACCGTTGAAGCTTATGTTTCTCAAAGCCTTGATGTTAAAGTGGGCAATGCAACTATAGAACGAATACCTACCGCAATTTTAAAGGAAGATCTCTTTAATTTGTCGGGGCACCTGGGTTTAAAAATTTATGGGTTACTGGGTTACAGCTTTTTTAACAGTTTTATTGTTGATGTGCGGTACAGCGAAAACAGGCTGATTATTTATGATCACGATGCGAAGATCAAATACCGTGGAAAAAAGATACCGATCCAGATAGACAATCAGAAACCCTACATTTCGGCAAATATCGAACTTCCTGCTATCGGAACCGTTGCAACCAGGTTTTTAATGGATACAGGCGCTAGCCATGCTTTATCGCTCGAAATGTTCAATGGAGGAGAGTTCCCGCTACCTGAAAAAAATATTAAAGCCAATTTAGGCATGAGCCTCAGTGGCCAGATTAAAGGTTCCATTGGACGGTTAAGCAGGCTTAGTATAGGTGGTTATATTTTTAAAGATGTGGTTGCAGGTTTTCCTGATTTTAAAACAATTGCCGAGAAGATCGACTTATCAAAAAGGAATGGAAATTTAGGCGCTGATCTGCTGCGGAAATTCAATATACAGTTTAACTATCAAGAGGGCTTTATTTATGTTAAACCCAACAGCTTAAGCAAAGCACCTTTTGAATATGACATGGTGGGAATGGTTATTTATCTCGATCAGAATGATTATAAGCGATTGATCATCGGTGAAATAGATGAAAATAGCCCTGCCGAAAAAGCGGGTTTGTGCCCTTATGATGAAATTATTGGTGTTAATTTTAAGGGCGTAGAAACGTATTCGTTGAACGATCTTAGCGAGCTGTTTAAATCAAAGGCCGACCGAAGTGTAATCTTCGAAATCTACAGGGATAAACAAGTGTTTTTTAAAGTGGTACGGCTCGAGAAGAGGATATAATGTAATTTTCCGGTTACAAAAGAATTGTCGTGTAACAAGGTTCTAACTTTAACCTCTTATTATCAAGCAAACTAACTTTTATATACACATGAAGAAAAACTTTAAGGTACTTGCCTTAGCAGGTATCGTAGCCCTTGGTGTAGCCGGATCGGATTCCGTATATGCTCAGAAAAAGCAAAAAACCACCAAAGGCGCAACTCCAACAGCTCCCTCGGCCACTCCGGCAGCTGCGCCCAAAAAAGAGGGCATTAAACCATTTTCAGAAGTAATTACGGCAAAAGCCAGAACAACCAATGGTTTGTTCAAAACACATAAAGTAGATGATAAATGGTATTTCGAAATACCAGATTCGATGATTAACCGCGAGATGCTTGTGGTTACCCGTTTAGCAAAAGTGCCGGCAGGTGTTAAAGTAGGTAATCAACAATATGGTGGTGAAGAATTAAACGAGCAGGTTTGGAAATGGGAGCGCAGAGGAAAACAGGTTTTCATCCGCGTGCCAAGTTATGCTACCAAAGCAGATCCAAACAGCGATATGTACGAATCGGTACAGAACTCTAACCTTGCTCAGATTCTGGCCAGTTTCGAAATTAAAGCCTACAATAAAGATACTACGGGCGTGGTAATTGATGTTACCGATTTTTATAATGGTGATGTAATGGCCATCGGTGCTACCGATCAGATCCGTAAAGCTTATAAAGTTACGATGTACGATGCCACACGCTCTTATATCGATACGGTAAAAACTTTTCCCATCAATCTGGAGGTAAAAACGGCTAAAACCTATCGTGCAGCAGAATCGCCAACCGATAATAGCAATGCTGCGGTAACTTTTGAGTTTAATACCTCAATGCTCTTATTGCCTAAAACGCCTGTAAAAGCCAGAATAATGGACAGCAGAGTTGGTTTCTTTGGTCAATCTCAGATCGATTATGGAAGCAATGCACAGAAGGCAGAGCGTACAGCCTACATCCACCGCTGGAATTTGGTTCCTAAAGATACCAACGCCTACAAACGTGGCGAATTGGTAGAACCGGTAAAACCGATTGTGATTTATATCGATCCGGCAACACCAAAAAAATGGGTGCCGTTTTTAATTCAGGGGATTAACGACTGGCAGGTAGCATTCGAGGCAGCTGGTTTTAAAAACGCTATTTTAGGTAAAGAAGCACCAACGGCTCAACAAGATCCTCAGTTCAGTGTAGAAGATTCAAGATATTCGGTTGTTCGTTATTTTGCATCAGATATTGCCAATGCTTACGGACCACATATCAGCGATCCGCGTACCGGACAGATTTTAGAAACACATATCGGTTGGTACCACAATGTAATGAACCTGTTGCGTAACTGGTATTTTGTACAAACAGCAGCCATTAATCCAGAGGTGCGTAAGGCACAGTTTACTGATGCACAAATGGGCGAATTGATCCGTTTTGTTTCTTCTCACGAAATCGGTCATACCTTGGGTTTACCACATAACTTTGGTTCGAGCTACGCTTATCCGGTTGATTCATTGCGTTCTAAAACCTTTACCGATAAACATGGCACAGCACCATCGATTATGGATTATGCCCGTTTTAATTACATCGCTCAACCAGGTGATGGCGTTACCAAACTTCACCCTCAAATTGGCGAATACGATAAATGGGTAGTGAAATGGGGATATTCATGGATCCCGGGAAATAAAACTGCAGAGCAGGAAAAAGAAGTTTTAGATCAGTGGACTTTAAAAAACGCGGGTAATCCTTTATACTTCTATGGCCGTCAGGGAACTTCTTTAGATCCACGTTTACAGAGTGAAGATTTAGGTGATAATGCCATGAAAGCCAGTACTTACGGTATTGCCAATTTAAAACGTATTTTACCTAACGTAGAAAAATGGACTTATCAAAAAGGCAAAGATTATAGCGATTTAAAAGAAATCTATACGGAAATTGTTGGTCAGTTTAACCGTTACATGGGCCATGTAGCAACCAATGTTGGTGGCTTAAGTGAAAACTTTAAAACCTACGAACAAAAAGGACCTGTTTATGCTTATTTGCCAAAAGCAAAACAAAAAGAAGCTATCGCTTTTTTCAATCAACAATTATTTACTACTCCGCTTTGGTTAATCAGTAACGATCAGTTAAGTAAATTTGATAACGGGGTATTGTTAAACCGCATTAAAGGTGTTCAAACTAATACTTTGGGTAATCTTTTATCTGCATCGCGTATTGCGCGTTTATTAGATAATGAAACCAAAAACGGTGCAGCAAAGGCATACACTTTACCTGAATTATTTACTGATTTAAGATCGTCGGTTTTTGTAGCTGGAAGAGCAGATGCCTTTAAACGTAACTTACAACGTGCTTATGTAGACCGTTTGCAGGATTTAATGACAAAAGAGTCAGAGCTTCCGGTTGGATTTCCGGTAGATTATGCAGCGAGTTTTGGTTTAACGCCAATCAATGTGGGTTTATCAGATATCAGACCATTGGTTAGAGCTGAGCTGAAAACTTTATTGGCCACAACAAAAGCCAGAGCAGCAGCAGGCGATGCCATTACAAAAGCACATTACGAAGATTTGAGCATCAGAATCAAGGATATTTTGGATCCTAAGAAATAAAAGATAAAACGAGTGCATGATTGAATGAAACGCAATATGCCATTCAATCAAAATTCACTCATTCAAAATTAAAACGGGGCAGATCATTAAATTGATCGCTCCGTTTTTTTGTGGTTGCATTTGTATAATTCTTGATGCTTTAAGCTAAACGATAAATCGTTTTTTAATTTTATGGCAAAACAAATTTTATGCTTAAACGATTATTATTTGCAGTTACATTGTTTATTTACGGTTTATCTGCTTTCGGCCAAAATGCTGATTCTTTAACTGTAGTGAAAACCAAATGGCAGAAAAACCGTATTGCCAAACAGGTGCTTTTATTCAGACATCATTTTGATCAGAAAAATCTTTTTGCAGCAAACGAAAATATTTCGTTTTTAGAAATAAAAAATACGGGACGAAAAGCAGTATTTGCAATTGGCGCGGAAGAGAAGGAGCTGATTACAACCAGTAATTTTGGTTTACGGGATACGGCCATCGCTGCGGTAAACGGCAATTTCTTTGATGTAAAAAATGGAGGATCGGTAGATTTTGTACGGGTTAACGGAAAAACCATTAATACCAACCGTTTAGATAAAAACGGAAACCGGGCGAGACACCAGGAGGCCGCACTTGTTATTGAAAATGGAAAACTTTCCATTAAAAAAAGGGATGGATCGGCCGATTGGGAAAGTAAATTGACGGCTGAGAATGTTTTGTTAAATGGCCCTCTATTGACTTTGAACGATATTGACGAAACATTGGATACCGCTGGTTTTAACCGTCTGCGCCATCCACGCACTTGCCTGGGCTTAAAACCAAATGGAAGGGTGGTTTTGTTAACGGTTGATGGAAGAAATGAGAATTCGGCCGGAATGAGTTTGTTCGAACTTGCCAAATTGATGCGTTGGTTGGGCTGCACCAGTGCCATAAACTTTGATGGTGGCGGCTCTACAACATTGTGGGTAAACGGAATGCCCGATAATGGTGTGGTAAACTATCCAACAGACAATAAAAAATGGGACCACGAAGGGCAGCGAAAAGTAGCCAACGTAATTTTGGTGAAGAAGCAGACACGGAGATAAAACGCATCCGGAACAACAATGTTTAGCTCTAATTAAAAAAACTTATTTTAGCCGAAGATTTTGTTGAAATGATTAAAAATACGATATACTTTTTCTTTTTTGTGCTGATGCTTTCTGCCTGTAAATTTGGCTCTAAAACCAGCGATCCAACTTTAAGGGATTTTACTTTCGAGCCTGTAAAAGGCATCCGATATCAGGAAGTAAAGCGGCGTTTTAAAAATGGACTCTCTTTTAATGCCGAAGGATTTATGCAAAAACCATCCTGGATCATTGAGGTGGTTAAAGAAGATACGATGTCGGCCTGGAGCCCTCAAAAACAAAGAATGCAAAAGTTTTATATGCAATACGACCACGGAAACGTGTATAACTTCGCGGCCGAGTTTTTTAAGGTAAAACACATCAGCAAGGACAGTTTGGTTTTTCAGCGTGTGCAGGTGAATGGAAAAGTAATCGCATCGGATGTCCGCTCGGATGTGAACATGACCTTTTATGCCCAAGATTACATTAAAAACAAATTGAAAGCTAAAGCTTCCGACCTGCAAAGACCAACCAAGGCGGATACCGCGTTTATAGAGAAACGCACGGCTAAGGTGAATTTAAATAGTGATAGTGCTTTTGCCGCGACAGATCCGGTTCAATTTATCCCCAAAAGCAAAATCGCGAGGGTTGAAAAAATCAGTACGGTAGACCGTGCAAATAACAGGACCGAGGCTTACGATTATATGTTTCCGCAATATATTATCAGGATCGATCGTGCCTATAAGGATTTTGCTTACCAGGTAGCTGCGGTGGTAGATTTTCAGGGTGGGATACACGTAAAAACCATTTATAATGTGCTTCCCGAAAATGCTGAAGCGAAGAAAAAAGTAGCCCAGGGAATAGCCGATATTTATGTTAGAAACCTTTTTAATGTTGCTCCTGGAACCACGCTGGGAATTCCGCACAATAGCGAAATTACTTTAACAATAATTGGGAAGGCAATTAAAAAGCCTTAGTAATCTGATATTTACAAAATTTTAACGTTAAAAAAATGTTAAAATTTATTTTGATTTTAAAAATTAAAACTTACCTTGCAGACTTAATTTTAATATTTAATACAATGCAAGAAGGCACAGTAAAATTCTTCAATGTAACTAAAGGTTTTGGCTTTATCGTTCCTGCGAATGGCGACAGCGAAATCTTTGTTCATTCAACAGGTCTTATCGACGAAATCCGTGAAAACGACAAAGTACAGTACGAAGTTGCTAACGGTAAAAAAGGCTTAAACGCCGTTAATGTGAAAGTAATTTAATTTATTTATCATATTTACAGAGAAGGCTGCTTTCTTGCGATGGCGGCCTTTTTTTATTTTCTTTTTTTCACTCAGCTCATGACTTATTACTTCATTATTCCTGGTTTGGGCAATTCAGGCCCGGATCATTGGCAAACCTATTTCGAAAAATCCGGAGATCATTTTATCCGCATTAATCAACTGGAGTGGGATGAGCCCGCCAGTAAAGATTGGATCGAAACCATTGATAAGGCCCTTACTGGATATGATTTAACTGATGTGGTTTTAATCGGCCATAGTTTAGGCTGTACTGCAATTGCGAACTGGGCAAAAGAATATCAAAAGAAGGTTAAGGGCGCTTTATTGGTTGCACCCAGCGATTTGGAAGCACCACATTATACTTTTAATACGGTTGGTTTTGATCATGTGCCTTTAAATAAAATAAACTTTAAAACCATTGTAGTGGCCAGTTCAAATGATGAGTGGGTAAAACTGCAAAGAGCTGCCTTTTTTGCTGAGCACTGGGGAAGCGAATTTATTAATATCGGCAATGCCGGACATATTAATACCGATGCCGGATTTGGGGAATGGCCAGAAGGATTGAAGATTTTAAAAACTCTGGATTAAAATTTCCCTATCTGAGTTCCCGCAGATTTCGCAAAAAGAGCAGATGAACATAATTCTGCGAAATTATTTTGATCTGCGGGAGCTATTTAAGCTTTCTTAATCTGAGCCATTTTCTTCCTCAAAAACTGATCTAGAAAAATCAATCCGATCACCAGATCTGCAAATAAGAAGCTATAAACCGTAGTCGGTGTGATGTATTGGTCTAAATTAAAGTCGAAATTAACATTCATATCGAACTGGGGCATACTTAGATTTGAGTTATACAATACATAGCCAAATAAGGCGAGCAGGGAGAACACAAAAAAACTACCGATGCTATAAATAATCTTTTTATCAACTTTTGTTTTCATCGCCACAGGTGCAGGCACCAGGGCAACGCTTTCCATTACATTTCTGGTAAACGACATGGAAGGTTCATCAAGATCTATTCCCTCAAAAGAGAGATTAAATTTTAAAAGATCGTCATATTGAGATTTAATTTCAGCATCTGATGCAATTTTTTCTTCGATGGCTTTTTTTGAGGGTTCATCTAAATTTCCATCTATATAATCCCAAAGCTGTTGTTCTATTGTGTTCATAGTAACTCCTTTACTTCATCTTTTAACAAATATTGTAATTTTTCTTTAAGCCTTTGCCTGGCCCGGTGCAATTTTACTTTTATGGTATTGGACTCCATGTGCAAAGCCTCACCAATTTCTTCTAAACTTTGCTCGCCTTTATAAAATAGGGTAATAATGGCTGCATCGTCTGGCATCAACTGGGCAATGGCCAGGTTTAAAAATGCATGACTATCCTGTTTTTCGTAACCGTTGGCACTAAAGCCTGAGGTATGATTTTCGAGCTGTATGATGGTGCCTTCGTCATGGATTGATGAGGTATCTAAGCGTTTTTTTCTCAAAAATGTCATGGCGGTAGTATAGGTAATGGTATACAGCCATGTACTAAATTTAGCCGTTTGTTTAAAGGTACCTAATGCCCTGTATGCTTTCACAAAGCAATCCTGGGCAATTTCTTCGGCATCTTCCCTGTTTTTGGAAAACCTTAAAGCAAGCGTAAATACAAACCGCTGATGGCGTTTTACCAGCAAAGCATACTGAGCGGTTTCGCCGTTCAATACATTTTGGATCAGCGCTAAGTCTGTAAGTTTTTGCTCCATGTTTAGCTGTAAGACTACATTAAAGATAAGTAGGTTACACGTGAAACATCATTTTTATTATCATGCTGCGTTTGTAAAGCATCTGCAGATAAAGGTGTAATATTTCTTTTTGGTTTTTGGAAATAAAAGGGCTGTATTCTTGGCCGATTGAAGTCCTGCTGTCCGCTGTAGCCCTCATCCTTTGGGGCTGCCGCTGCCATCAGGTTTGTGAACAGGGGCTTGTGCGGCCTTTCTAGCCCTAAGTAAGGGTGCTGTTTTGGCCATCTAGCCCCGGGTGAAGCGGTACCCTGCATGGTGGAGGAACGAAACCCAAAGTGTATAAGCGCAACACGGGAAAACCGTTATTTTCTTGCACAGACATTGCGCTCCAAAAAATTGAACTTTTCTTTTAGGCCTGGTACGTCCTGATAAACTTTGGAAGTTATCCGCGCTAGTGTGATGCGAAAAATTTTAATCCTGCAATTGAACCAATCAGCGTACAGATAAAAAAGATCCGCCAAAAGGTTGCCGGTTCGTTAAAATACACGATGCCAATAATTACGGTTCCTACGGCCCCGATACCTGTCCAAACGGCATAAGCTGTCCCCATTGGCAAGGTTTGAGTGGCTTTGTTTAATAATATAAAGCTTAAGGTAATGCAGACAAAAAATGCTGCAGTCCATTTTATATTCGAGAAATTATTCGATAATTTAAGACAGGTGGTAAAGCCAACTTCAAAAAGGCCGGCGATAATTAAGATAATCCAGTTCATGATAAATGTGTTTCTGCAAATTTACCGGACATTTGTGGGGTTACATTTTACAAATGTTAAAAAATGTGCCTATTTACAAGCGGCCCTGATGCGGCTCAATGTAACCTGTGTTACGCCTAAATAGGAGGCAATGTGTTTTAAGGCCACGCGTTTAATCAGCTCTGGTGATTGATCTACAAATTCCTGATAACGCTCTGCAGCACCTTTAAAGGCTCTGTCGATTAATCTTCTTTCGGTGGCAATGAGTTCCTGTTCGGCAATTTTTCTGCCCCAGTTGGCTATTTCCAGGTTGTCTGCATAAAGCGAAAACAGATCATTTAACCTGATCCTCATTAAAGTACAGGTTTCTAAAAGCTCCACATTTTCGTAACCCGGGCGGTTGTTGATATAGCTGTTAAAAGAAAAAAGCACATTGCCACTTTGCCCGAACCAAAAAGTAATCTGCTGGTTTTCGCCATCACAGTATGCCCGGGCTATGCCTTTTTCTAAAACATAGAAATAAGGTTCTATTTTTTCAGCATGAATAATTATAGTGCCTTTTTTATGTTTAACATACTCCATATGCTTAGCAAGCTGATGTAATGAATCATCACTCAATGTGCTAAAAACTACTATATTTTTAAGTTGTTCAATCAAAATGCATGGCTATAAAACAAAAATAGGAATGTTTTGGCTGGCTAGCACTCGGCGATCGACATTTATTGTTTTTTCTCTAAGGTTTGGTGATTGATCATTGGTATTTGAATATTTTTAATATAGGGTGTAACCTGATTCAAAAGCGTGTAGTCATAATACACAGAACACGGTTCAACAGACAGATAAAATATTTACAAATTAAAAATTATAATCATGGAAGGTATATTAGTTCCCATCTCACTTTTTTTAGGCGCATTCGCAATGGTATTCGGGATACGCTATTTATCAAATAAGGAGAAAATGGCAATGATCGAAAGGGGGATCGATCCGGGTATTCACAAGGCAACACCAAAGCCGTTTTTAAGCTTAAAGTTCGGTTTATTACTGGTTGGTTTGGGAATAGGATTATTGGTGGCACTCTTTACGGTTAGAGGCGTATTTGGCAGTGACATGACACATAGTGAAGAAGGGCAGTCGGTGGCCATTTATTTTGGCTGCATCGGTATCTTTGGCGGCCTGGGTTTGATTGTTTCTTACCTGGTAGAAAAGAAATGGCTGGATAACAACAAATTTTAACCAGCAGATAAGTCAAGTTTTATAGCTTGGTGGCTATTAAGCTTGGCTTATCTTGATTTTTGTGTTGTCAGATGTTTCCATCTGACAATTAATATTTTCAGTAATAGAAATTTGCTTTTAGATTTAAAGGACAGTCAGATGGTAACATCAGACAGCACCATTTGATAATATGGAGAGAAGTCAAATTTCATAGCAAGGTGCCGTGAAACCTGACTTCTCTTTTTATTGCGGTTTATTGATAATCGCAACGGTTAAGCGGCTAATGCAATTCATTTTTCCGCGTTCATCATAAATTTTGATTTCCCATACCTGGGTTTTGGCGCCAACGTGCAAAGGTTTGCAAATGCCTTTAACCAAACCGTTTTTTACGGGGCGTAAATGGTTGGCATTCACTTCCAAGCCAACTGCAACATACTTTTCGGGATCAATACACATATATGAAGCAATGCTGCCCAGTGTTTCGGCCAAAACAACCGAGGCACCTCCATGAAGTATGCCAGCAGGTTGGTGTGTGCGTTCGTCGACAGGCATTGTTCCGGCAATGAAATCTTCGCCTATTTCGGTAAATCGGATATCGAGCAAGCCGCCGAGATGGTTTTTCGGACGGTTATTTAAATCCTCAACTGTAAAATTTTTAAACCACATTGTAACGTTCTTTTAAAATCGAAACATGGTGAATGATGTGTCCGCCCACAATAAAAAGAATGGATTTTACATTGATTTCTCTTCCCGAGGCTATTCCTTTTCGGTTTAGTTCATCTTCATTTAAAGATTTAAAAAGGTATAAGTTGGCTTTACGTAATGCGATAAATTCTTCAATCAGATCTTCCAGGCCACGCTCATCAAAGCGGGCATTTACGACATAGTCATCCTCTTCGAAACCGGGCAAGGGTTGCTGTTCTTTTCGTGCAAAACAGGTAATTCGGTAAGCAAAAACACGTTCGGTATCGATAATATGGCCCAGCATTTCTTTAAGCGTCCATTTACCTTCTGCATAGGCATAATCTGCTTTATCTGCATTGGCCCTAAATAAAGCCGGAAGACTTTGAATCTGATCGTTTAAAATCTCAAAAATATCTCGGTCAACTTTACTGATATACGTTTCACCCCAAATTGGATACTCGTTAGGCTGTGGTCGGTTCATATCTTAAACTGCTTTTTAAAATTATTCTAAAAGTTGTGCCTTTACCCAGCTCGGAGTCTTTTACAAAAATTTCGCCGCTGTGGTAATTCTCTACAATACGTTTGGTAAGCGATAAGCCCAGGCCCCAGCCGCGTTTACGCGTGGTATAGCCCGGTTGAAAAACCGCATCAAATTTAGATCTCGGAATTCCCTTTCCGGTATCGCTCACATCAATAAATACCTGCTCTTTGGCTAGGTTTTCGATAATGTTGATGGAAATTGATCCTTCGTTTTCAATCGCATTGGCTGCATTTTTTAAAAGGTTTTCAATTACCCAGTCAAACAAAGGCACATTTAACATGGCCCTTACCTGTTCATCGCCGGTAATGCTAAATTTAACCTTATCTGATGTGCGTACCTTAAAATATCTTATAAAATCGCTGATTACGATGTATACTGTGTGGTCTTCGAGTATAGGTTTAGATCCGATTTTCGAAAAACGGTCGGTAATAATTTCTAAGCGTTTAATATCATTTTCCATTTCAGCAATCAGCGGGTCATCTTCTGCATCGAATTTAGATTTCATGAGCTCCGTCCAGGCCATGAGTGATGATATCGGAGTGCCCAACTGGTGTGCTGTTTCTTTGGCCAAGCCCACCCAAACGTGGTCCTGTTCATCCCGCCGTGCCGAACTGAATGCCGCATACGCCGTTAAAAGGAAAAGAAATATCACCGCCATCTGGATATAGGGGAAATACCTTAGCTGTGTTAAAATGAAAGAATCGCGATAATATGCCTTAAATTTTTTGCCAAAGATATTCATCACATCTGGTGAGTGCTGGGCCTTCATCTGCCTCAGTTGGCGTACAAAATATAAGCTATCGTAAGTGAGTTTAGTATCTGCAATCGGATAGTTGGTTTTTGTACTGTCCAAACCGAAAAAAGAGCTGATCATACCTGCCGAATCGATCATGATAACAGGCGTTTTGGTATTTGCACGCACCGTTTCAACGATTACCCTGTAATCGTCATTATCATAAAGAAACATCGCCCGTTCCTGGATTTTAACCCAAAGATGAAATTGGTCAGCCTCTTCGCGCTCCATTTTTTTTACAAAAGAATCGGTGTAAAATACTGAGGCAATGCCAATTAAGATGGCAAAAATGAGGAGGAAAAACTTCCAGCGGCGTTTCTTTTGATAAGGGTTCATGCTTTAGCTAGCCAAATTACAATAACAAAACGAAAAAATCATAAAACCATTATGCTTTTTCAAAAACCTAAGGCAATCATTTTGAAAGCATAAGCGCTTCATCACGGTTGAAAATGATAAAACGGATGAAAAGCATATCTTTGCAGCGTCTTGCGTTTTGCGCAAAGCGATAAGCGTTCTGAACGCCTAACGCCTAACGCCAATCGCTCAACATACCAATTTATGGATAAGAAAGTTAGAGTTAGATTTGCCCCAAGCCCAACCGGAGGTTTGCATTTAGGCGGTGTACGTACCGCTTTGTTCAATTATTTGTTCGCCAAAAAAAATAATGGAACTTTTGTACTTCGTGTAGAAGATACCGATCAGAACCGCTTTGTGGAAGGCGCCGAAGAATATATTGTAAACTGTTTAAACTGGTGTGGCATTACACCTGATGAAAGTCCGGGTAATCCGGCTGCATATGGCCCTTACCGCCAGAGCGAACGTAAACCGGGTTACCGTAAATTTGCCGAACAGTTGATCAGCGATGGGTATGCATATTATGCTTTCGATACCCCCGAAGATCTGGATGCAAAACGTAAAGAAATTCCGAATTTTCAGTACGGACAAGCTACGCGCATGCAGATGCGTAATTCTTTAACCCTTACCATTAGTGAGGTTGAAGACTTACTGGCGGCAAAAATACCACATGTGATCCGCATAAAAGTGCCAGCTGATGAAATTGTACATTTTAACGATCTGATCCGTGGCGACGTAAGTTTTGAAACCTCCCTGGTTGATGATAAGGTATTATTAAAAGCAGATGGTATGCCAACCTATCATCTGGCCGTTGTGGTTGATGATAAGGCGATGGAAATCAGTCATGCCTTTAGGGGTGAAGAATGGTTGCCATCTGCACCGGTCCATATTTTACTCTGGAAGTATTTAGGTTGGGAAGCCGATATGCCTGCATGGGCACATCTACCTTTAATTTTAAAACCTGATGGGCACGGGAAATTAAGCAAACGCGATGGCGATCGCTTAGGTTTTCCGGTTTATGCCATGAACTGGACTGATCCTAAAACTGGCGATATAACCAAAGGTTTTAAAGAACTGGGTTTTATGCCAGAAGCTTTTGTCAATATGTTAGCTCTTCTAGGCTGGAATGATGGTACTGATCAGGAATTATTTTCGTTAAAAGAACTGGAAGAGAAATTCTCGGTAGAACGGATCAGTAAAGCAGGGGCTAAATTCGATTTCGAAAAGGCCAAATGGTACAACCATGAATGGATTAAATCGCAAAGCGCAGAGCGCTTGATGCCAAGTGTTAAAACAGAGCTGGAAAAAGCGGGTATTGATGCAGGCGGAGATGCTTTTTTAAATACTGTTATCAACTTAATAAAAGACCGCTGTACTTTATTGCCCGATTTTGTGGCACAGAGCAGTTACTTTTTCGCTTTGCCTGCTGAATATGATATAAATGCAGTAAAACCAAAATGGACACCGGAAAAAGCGGATTTTTTTAATGCTTTTGCTGATGGTTTAACACTAACCGATGCCGGTACTGCAGAAACTGCCTTTAAAGCTTTAGCCGAAGAAAAAGGATTTAAACCGGGTGAATTGATGTTACCTTTCCGCATCATGTTGGTTGGTGGCAAATTCGGGCCCGGTGTTTTTGATATTGCCGTATTGTTAGGCGTAGCGGAAACCAGATCAAGAATTGGAAAAGCAATCACGGTTTTTAATAGTTAGTATATTTTAATTAGAGAAATTAAGATAATTGATGCCAGGAAGTCAAGTTTTTTATAAACTTGACTTCTTTTTTGTCGCAACGTAAAAGAATAAATCAATAAAAATAATTTCTACTTTAGTATAACAATTGTCCTGTAATTAAGGTTATTCATTAAACTAAAAAATATAGACTATGCAATGGTTTGGTAAAGGCAGTAATAATGTAGAAGATGGTAGAAGCGGTGGCGGCGGAAAAACCATCCTGGGCGGTGGAATCGGTATAATTATCGTTGTGCTTGGATTAATTTTCGGGAAAGATTTAACAGGCGTGGTGAGTCAGATCCCGGCTACTGCGGGTACCGAAGAAGTAAAACAGGGCGTTCCTGCCAACGATGCACAGGCACAGTTTGTTTCTGGGGTTTTGGAATCAACCGAACAGGTTTGGGATAAAGAATTTCAGGCCATGGGCAAACAATATGAATACCCAAAATTAAGGTTGTTTAGAGAGGCTGTACAAACCGCATGCGGAAATGCAAGCGCTAATGTAGGGCCATTTTATTGCCCTGGCGACCATAAGGTTTATATCGACTTATCATTTTATGATGAACTGAAAAACCGTTTCGGTGCGGCGGGTGATTTTGCGCAAGCTTATGTAATTGCACATGAAGTTGGCCATCACGTTCAAAATTTACTGGGCATTTCAGAAAAGCTGGATCAGGCACGTGGCCAGGTTAGCGAAAAAGAATACAACCGTTTATCAGTTAAACTAGAGTTACAGGCTGATTTTTTTGCCGGACTTTGGGCGCATAACGCACAAAACCTTAAAGATTTTAAGTTAGACGAAGGTGATATAGAGGAAGCTTTAACTGCTGCCAACGCCATTGGAGATGATAAGCTGCAAAAACAGGCTACAGGCGAGGTTCAGCCAGATTCTTTTACCCATGGCACCTCTGCTCAGCGGATGTACTGGTTTAAAAAAGGCTTCGAAACAGGTGATATTAAACAAGGCGATACCTTTAATTCAAATAATTTATAAAAATGTAAAACTTTTTCAAAACACTTTTGTTTGTTTACAGTTAATGAGATTTTTATCTCCAAACCAAACATAATTATCCCGGCTTCTTATTTGTTTTAATAAAGATGATCCTTATAGTTGATGACAGGCCAGAAAACCTGATCTCGTTACAGAAAGTACTCCAGGCACACAATTTTGAGGTTGATACTGCATCATCCGGTGAAGAAGCGCTAAAAAAAGTTTTAAAAAATAATTATGTCCTGATTATTCTGGACGTACAAATGCCCGATATGGATGGCTTTGAGGTGGCTGAAGCCATTTCGGGTTTCAGTAAGGCAAAGGATACAGCCATTATATTTCTATCGGCCGTAAATACCGAACTTAAATTTATTACAAAAGGCTACCTAAGCGGTGGTTTGGATTACATCACCAAGCCCGTTGATATCAATGTACTCCTGTTAAAGATAAAAACATTCTATCGTATTTATGAGCAGAACAGAAAACTTAACGAAGTACAGGAGAAGCTGCTAGAAGAAATCGAATTCCGAAAGCAGGCAGAGCATAAAAAGGACGAATTTATCAGTATTGCCAGCCATGAATTAAAAACACCTTTAACCAGTGTAAAGGGATATATTCAATTATTGCAACGCAGCTTAAACAGAGATGATAAAACCATGGCGCAGAACCATCTCGAAAAAGCCGCCATTCAGCTCGAAAAACTAAATGAATTAATTGTCGATCTGCTCGATATTTCTAAAATTGAAAGCGGCAAGATGAAGTTTAACATGAAAAGCTTCTGTGCCGATAATATGGTGAGCAATGCTATTGAGATGTTGCAACACTCAAATCCCGATTTTAAAATTACTAAACTGGGCAAAACCGATGAAATGATTTTTGGTGATGAAATGCGCCTCGAGCAGGTGGTTATCAACTTTATTACCAATGCAATAAAATATGCACCTGGCACCAATCAGGTTAATGTTACCATCAATATCAAAGATGAAAAGCTGTATTTAGCCGTAAAAGATTTCGGTATTGGCATTTCCAAAGAACAGCAAGATAAAATATTTGATAAATTTTACCGGGTAGAAGAAAACAGCAACCGTTTTAACGGATTGGGCATTGGGCTTTACATCTGCTCAGAGATCATCAATCGTCATGGAGGAACCATCGGGGTAAACAGCGTTCCAGATGAAGGATCGGAATTTTATTTCATTATCCCCATAACCGAAGAAGAAATCCTTAAAAACCAGATCTAATTATCCTTAACACATATAATGAAAACAACTCTTAAAAATAATTTACGTCTGGGCCTTGGCTTGTCGCTAATTATTCTGTTCATAAGTTCACTGGCTTCTTACGTGAGCATCAGTAACCTGATTAAAAGTACCGACCTGGTAAAACACAGCGATGAAGTGATTTTAAATACCGAAGGTGTAATTTCTACCTTAAAGGACGCCGAAACCGGACAACGGGGCTATCTTTTAACAGGAAATAAGATTTTTTTGCAACCATATTACGGCTCTACCGATACTGCGATGGCGACTTTACGCCGGATAGAGGCACAAACCAGGGATAATGCCGTTCAGCAGAAAAATGTTGCCGAATTAAGAAATATCCTGGCCCGTAGACTCAATATTATTACTTCAACGATTGAAATTAAATCATTAGGCGGGCAGATTGACCCAACGGTACTTTTAGAGGGTAAAACTTACATGGACCAGGCACGTGGCGTGGTGAACAGAATGGTGAAGGAAGAAAGGAGATTGCTCGAAAGCCGCACGGCTGAGTTAAACAAACTTACGGCTTATACCCCAATCCTGATTTTAATTGCTGCAGTTCTTGCCATATTGATCACCCTGTTTTTTTACAGAAAAGTATCTGTCGATTTTGATGAACGTGTTAAGCTTCAAAAAGAGATTGAGGATAAAAAATATGAAATGGAGAAACGCATTGCGGCCATTAAGGAAATTGCCTACCAGATTTCTAACGGTAATTATGGCGTAAAACTCGATAGCCAGAGTCAGGATGATATCGGTGAGCTTTCGGATTCGCTGAACACGATGTCTTCTTCATTAAAAAAATCTTTTGATACATTGGAAGAAAACGAGTGGATACAAACAGGGGTGGCCAACTTAAATGTAAACATGGTTGGCGAAAAGGATGTTTTCCATTTGGCAGAAGATATTATAGAATTTTTGGCCAGCTATACCAAAAGCCAGATTGGTGCGCTATACTTGTTTAAGGATGATGGTTACCTACATTTGAAGGGACAATATGCTTTGCAAGGGCAAAATTTAGTTGAAACCATCGAACTTGGACAAGGATTAATTGGCCAGGCAGTGAAAACCGGTAAACCTATTTTGTTGGATGATGTACCACAGAATGAACTGACGGTTACCCATGCCACAGGCCATATAAAGCCGGCGCAACTGATTGTATTGCCGATTATTAGAAACGAGATTTCAATAGGAGGTTTGGAATTAGGCACCATTGGAAAATACAGCGATCTGCAACTGCACTTTTTAAACCTGGTATTATCTGATATCGGTACGGCCCTGTTGGGTGCACAGAACCGTCAAAAGCTTCAGCAGCTATTGGAAGAAACACAGGCTCAATCAGAAGAGTTACAAGTTCAGCACAATGAACTTGAAGGACTGAACGCAGAACTGGAGGCGCAGGCGCAAAAACTTCAGGCCAGTGAAGAAGAATTGCGTGTACAACAGGAAGAACTGTTGCAAAGCAACCAGGAACTCGAAGAAAGAAGCAGTTTATTAGAAGAGAAAAATGAGCTAATAGAAGAGCGGAATATTGAAATTCAGCAAAAGGCGGAGGCTTTGGAGCTGAGTACGAGATACAAATCTGAATTCCTGGCCAACATGTCGCACGAGCTAAGAACTCCACTCAACTCAATCTTGTTATTATCGAGATTAATGGCCGAAAACGAAGCGATGGACCGTGAGCACCAGGAATATGCAGAGGTCATCCAAAGTTCGGGCCAGGGTTTATTGAGTTTGATTGATGAGATTTTAGATCTTTCAAAAATTGAGGCAGGTAAAATGGAACTTGATAGAATGAACATCAAGGTTGATGATATTATCCTCAACATGCGTTCATTGTTTAATCCTTTGGCAAAGGAGCGGAACCTCAGCCTGGTGATTGATAAATCGGCAGAAGTACCTGAGTTTTTTCATACCGATAAAATGCGCTTAGAACAAATCATTAAAAATCTGCTATCTAATGCCATCAAATTTACAACAGTAGGCTCGGTAACATTAAACATTAGTAAAAATGATAAACTGGGTGCGCTGGTATTTAAGGTTACCGACACAGGCGTTGGGATTGCTCCCGAGAAACAGGCCATGGTTTTCGAGGCTTTCCAACAGGCAGATGGTTCTACACGCCGTAAATTCGGAGGTACAGGCTTAGGTCTTTCTATCAGTAGAGAACTGGCAAAGCTATTGGGCGGTTACATTGATTTAAAGAGTGCAGAAGGTGAGGGAAGTATTTTCACCTTAACTTTGCCAATCGATAAAAATAAGGGCTTTGAAGGAGTTGTTAGTTTCGATGAACCTAATGTTGTCGCAGCGGCAGAACCTATTACCAAAAAAGCAAATCACTTAACGGTTGATAACATTCCACAGGAAATAGACGATGACCGTGATAACATCCAGCCCGATGATAAGGTAATTTTAATTGTGGAGGATGATACCCCTTTTGCAAAAACACTTTTAGATTTTACCAGAAAAAGAAATTATAAAGGTTTGGTTGCCGTTCGTGGGGATGTGGGCATTGAAATGGCAAAAACGTTTAAGCCGCTCGCTATTTTACTTGATATTCAGTTGCCAATTAAAGATGGCTGGCAGGTAATGGAAGAGTTGAAATCAGATCCTTCCACACGTCCGATTCCGGTGCACATCATGTCATCTCTACAGGTGAAGAAAGAAAGTTTACTAAAAGGAGCGGTAGATTTTATCAACAAACCTTTTGCTTTCGAACACATGCAGGAGATCTTTTCAAAACTGGAGCATGCGCTTAGCCGTCATCCCAAAAAGGTGCTTATTGTTGAAGAAAACGAACAACATGCCAAAGCCTTGAGTTATTTTTTAAGCAATTTTAATATCCAGACGGAGATTGTAAACCAGGTAAATGAAAGTGTTTCTGCACTACATAAACCCGAGGTGAACTGCGTAATTCTGGATATGGGCATTCCTGATAAACATGCTTACGAAACCCTGGAAGTGGTAAAGAAAACACCAGGACTGGAAAATCTTCCGATCATTATCTTTACGGGTAAAAACCTTTCGAAGGGAGAAGAAAACCGCATTAAACAATACGCAGATTCTATTGTAGTAAAAACTGCACATTCTTATCAGCGTATTCTGGATGAGGCAGGTCTGTTCCTTCATTTGGTAGAAGAAAAGAGTAAGGAGAAAACAAAAGCGCCTAAAAAATTCTCCGAGCTGCAAGACGTGCTGATCGGTAAAACGGTACTGGTTGCCGATGATGATGTCCGTAATATTTTCTCATTAACGAAGATGTTAGAGCAGCACCAGATGAAAGTTGTAGCCGCTACTGATGGTAAAGAAGCGCTTAAACTTTTAAATGAAACCCCCGAGATTGACGTGGTTTTAATGGATATGATGATGCCTGAGCTTGATGGTTATGAAACCACAACCGCCATTAGGCAGGATATCAAATACCGAAACCTCCCAATTTTGGCGGTAACGGCTAAAGCCATGATGGGCGACAGGGAAAAATGCATTGCGGCGGGTGCTTCCGATTACATCAGTAAACCCGTAGATATGGATCAATTGATATCGCTTTTGCGTGTTTGGCTTTACGAAAATCATCATAAATCATAAACCATTTTTATTAAACTATGCCTCAAAAATTAATTCTCATTATTGATGATGATAACCGAAACATTTTTGCCCTAAAAGCTGTTTTAAAGGCCAAAGGTTTTGATTGTGTATCTGCTATAAGTGCTCAGGAAGGCTTTTCTATTATAGAAAAACACGACAATGTTGCGATCGTATTAATGGATATGATGATGCCTGATATGGATGGTTATCAGGCCATTGCCGCAATGAAGAAATCTGCCAAAATGCAGAACATACCCGTCTTGGCCGTAACAGCTCAAGCTATGGTTGGCGATAAAGAGCGCTGCTTAAGTGCGGGAGCGTCGGGCTATGTTTCAAAACCGATAAATGTTGACGAATTATTAGTACAGATAGAAAACTTTACAAAATAGCCGGTGATAAGTGATGCAATAGATAATGATCAGGTGGAAATCCTGCTGAACGATGTTTTGGAAAGCCATGGTTACGATTTTCTGGAATATTCTCATGCATCAATAAAAAGAAGGATTAGCCGCCTTTATGCATTGGATAACTTTGTAAGCTTTGCAGAATTCCGTTATACGGTTAGAACCGATAAGCAATATTTTAAGCGCTTTTTAGAAGAGATTACCGTTAATGTGACCGAAATGTTCCGCGATCCTTCTTTTTATAAAGCGCTGCGGAATGATGTTCTTCCTGTTTTAGGCACTTATCCTTTCATCAGGATTTGGGTGGCAGGCTGTTCTACCGGAGAGGAAGCTTATTCGCTTGCCATTGTTTTAAAAGAACTTAACTTGCTCAATAAATCGCTTATTTACGCTACGGATATTAATCCATCTGTTTTGGAAAAGGCGAAAAAAGGCATGTTTCCGCTTAATTATTTAAAGCAGTACTCAGAAAATTATCTCCGGTCGGGTGGGACGAAAGATTTTTCGACCTACTATACCGCAAACTATTCATTGGCGAAATTTGATGAAAGCTTGAACAGCAAAATGATTTTTTCGACACATAATTTAGTTTCTGACCATTCTTTTAATGAATTTCAACTAATTTTATGCAGAAATGTATTAATCTATTTCGACAAGGATTTACAGCACAAAGTATTTAACCTGTTTGACGGAAGCATTGAAAAATTAGGGTACCTTGCTTTAGGAAGTAAAGAAAGCTTGGAGTTTTGGCCCAAAGCCAAAGAATATAAAAGGGTACAAATGGAGAAAATATGGCGGAAACTGTAATTTCTAACTCCTGTAGTGCATTAATTATCGGTGGTTCGGCCGGTAGTCTGGATGTTTTGCTCGAAATTTTTCCTGCTTTAAGGAACGATATCAGTTTTCCAATTATATTAGTGGTTCACCGTAAGGCCAGTAACGAGTCGCTTTTAACCGATTTATTGCAAAGCCGAACCAAATTGCAGGTTAACGAAGCAGAAGAAAAGGAATTTTTAACATCAGGAAAAGTTTTTATCGCTCCGGCTGATTATCATCTTTTGGTGGAAGAAGATCAAAGCATTTCTCTGGATTATTCGGAAAAAGTGAATTATTCGCGGCCATCTATTGATGTTACCTTTCAATCTGCAGCTGAGATCTTTAAAGAAAAATTAGTCTGTATTTTACTGTCGGGCTCTAATGCAGATGGAGTTGAAGGATTAAAAATTGTAAACAATTTGGGGGGTAAAGTGGTTATACAAGATCCAAATACAGCGATAATGCCGTATATGCCCCAACAGGCGGTAATTAACGTAAGGCCACATGTGATATTGGATGGCCATGATATGGCTGATTATATAAATAATTTAAATGGTTAATTTGCTTTCGGAGGTAATATGATAGTTGCAAAAAAAGTATTTGTTTTTGATGATAATAGGGATATTCTAGATCTGTGTACATTTATTTTGGAAGATGCTGGGTATGAGATAAAAACATCTGAGAACGCCAATAATATAGAAGAACAGGTAGCAGAATATATGCCTGATTTAATTTTTATGGATAACTGGTTGCCAGATTTAGGCGGAATACAGGCCACAAAAGCATTAAAAAGCCATCCTGATTTAAAACATATCCCGGTAATTTATTTTTCGGCCAATAACGATATCTCTTCATTGGCTGATGAAGCTGGTGCAGATAGTTATTTATCGAAACCATTTGATATTGCTGCGCTTGAGGAGATTGTGAAAAAGCATTTGAGTTAGCAGCGCAGATCTTACGAAGGTTCGATTGGCTTGATGCTGAAAAAACTTCGTAAGCCCAGGCCCGGCCCACACGAAACCCCACATTTTGCCATTTATTTTGCCCTTGTTAAACCTCGGGTTTATGCTTTCCCCCAAATCCTGGTATTCAGGTCCAGTTCCTTAACAATATCATACATAAACTTGATGGTGGCAATATCTTCATTTACCGTTTCCGGGTTTAACAATGATTTAAAAACAGGAGCCTCGAAATAGTTCCGGTTTAAGGGAAAAGCGATATACATTCTCGATTCGATAAAGGATAGGCTAATGTTGTGTTTAGTTTGATGGTTGAGGTTTAATATCCGCTCCATCATGGCAGGAGTAAGGATGTACCTCGATTCAACCTGATCCGATCCATGCGTTACAAAAGTCTTATCGAAATCTACGTTTTCCAATTGAATAACATCTTTACTACCAAAAGAAAATAGGTTTTTTGAAAACCATGCGCCAAAAGCAGCACCAAAATCTTTCGGCTTAACAATGGTAACACCATTAAATTTCTTGTTAAAATCGGCCGCAAAAATAATTCCCTTAAAAATATCGTGCCATTCAGTTCGGGTTCCGTTCTTTGTTTGGGTAACCGTTTTATATTCAGCGTGTACTTCGGCAAAATAAAACCTGGTTTTGCCGGCACATCCTGTTACCAGGTCTTCTGTTTTATAACGATCGGGCCCGGTGTTGAAAAGCTGAGTATACATAAACTCTGAAGCCTCAATTCCCTGATAAGGACTAATGGCTAAACTTTCGTCTAAAAATTTAAGGGCAGTGCCAATTACATCGTTTTTGTAGGTGTTTTTATAAATGTTCAGCGCGTCGCTGATTTTATAAAATATAACAGACCCATAAATAATGGGGATTAAACCTGAAATTACACCTGGTATGGGAAAACCTAACAAAAAGCCAAGAATGAGAACTAAAATACCTGCAGCAATAAAAATATAGCCTTTGGTTTGGGTCGCGGCAATTCTTTTGCGCTCTACCTCCATTGTAGCCAGAACCTGCTGTAAGGCTACATTGCTTTCAATATTGACCAACATTAATTATTGAAAAGTTCTTTGGCGCTGATGTTTTTACGTTCTTCGGCCGCGGTTTCTAAAACGGCAATCGGCTGAAAGTTTAACATTCCGGCAAATAAACTGCCTGGAAACATCATAATCGAATTGTTATAGTCGGTTACTGATGCATTATAAGTTCTTCTGGCAGCGGCAATCTGCTCTTCGCTTTCGGTCCAGGTGGTTTGCAGGTTAATGAAATTGGTATTAGCCTTTAAATCAGGATAGTTTTCAATGTTCACCATCAAACCTTTAACACTGCTGCTCAATTGCGCATCTAGATCTGCTTTTTCGGCAGTACTCATGTTACCCGAAGTGGCTCTTGATCTGAGTTCAACTATTTTGGTCAATGTTCCCTGTTCGTAAGTGGTGTATTGTTTTACCACTTCAACCAGGTTAGGGATTAAATCAAAACGTTTTTTGAGCATGACATCAATGGCCGAGAAAGCATTGGTTACCTGGTTTTTTTTACCGATGAGTGAGTTGTAGAAGAAAATTCCGATCAGGAATATAAATCCGATGATAATGAGGGCAATAATCATAATTTTGGTTTAATGGTTAGAGAATAAAGATAAGAAAAGGTTACAAATTGTTAGCGCTTTTCATTTTGTTCCTGCTCCCTTTTCATGCGGCGTTCTAGTCTTTTCTGTTTTCTTAGATTATGACTGGCCCGCATGGCCTTAAACTTTGCAATGTGTTCGCGCACTTCATTCTGTTTTTCTTCAGTAATACCGATACTGTATTTTATGCCTGTAAAAAGGCTTTTCCAAATCAGGTTAAAGAAAGAAGTATTTGCTGGTCTGCTGTAATTCACATTTACCGGGACTAATTTCCCGTCTGCACCAGGGTTTTCAGATTTAATAATTAAAGCGTTCGCCAAAAAAGAAAGAAAGCCACGGGTAACCAGGTGATCTTTTTCAGGGTCGTTTTTCATCAGGGCTACAGAAAGGTCGTAATAAGAGAATGCTACCGTTCCCCTTGCGCCCAAATCATTTGCCTTAAAATCGAACTTCAGCTTATCTATATTGCCGCGGTTAATGCGTACCAGGCCAAGGGGTTTGGTAATCTGGTTTAAAACCCTCGAATTAAAATTATGTAACACGCCGTTATAGGAAAAAGCACCATCTTTGGCTGTTAAGTCGAATTTAAAATTTACATCCAGTTTTCCCTGACCAAAAAGATAAGTGTTCAGGTTAACCTCCATTGTTGGGTTTATGGCCTTGATTTTTTCCAGATTGGTAGCGTTTTTTATGATCCCTGAAGTATGCTCAAAGCTAATCTGTCCCTTCTGGCTGCTTTCGCTATTGTAAACGGCATAATTAACATTTACATCTTTCAGTTGAATTTTCTGCACCAGTATAGGGGCATTCAGCAACTGTAAAAGTTGATGGGGGAATTTGCCTATTTTGTTTTCCTGTGGTTTTTGCGGAAGCCCATTCTGATTAAAAACCGAAATAAAACCATTAGAAATGGCCATTTCCTTTGCCCATAACTCTTGCTTGCTGATATAAAGCGGCAAGTCAATACCGTTGAGCATAATATCACTCATGTTGATATTAAAGCGTTCGCGGGCATAACCAGCTACTTTTCCAAAGGTCATTTCATCATATAAGGGAACCATGGCAAAACTGTTTATCCTCAGCTTACCCGTTGTTGCCCTAAAATCCAGCTGATCCAGCTTAATATCGTACATTTTATCCGGTGTGCGGTAAACGTAATTATTAAGGTTGATTACAATATCTTTAAGCAGGTAAAAGCGTGAAGGATCTTCTGCAGAGGTAGAATCGACCAATAGGTCGGTTAACGTAATATTGAGATCGTCAATTGAAAATGGAGAGGAGTTGGGTCTGTTTTTATTGATGTACTTAAAGCCAACATCCTTAAACCGGATGGTTTTAATGCTAAATTCTTTCAGGTTTTTGGAGATGATGTCGTAAGGAGACTTAATCGGTCTTGGCGCACGGCCCTCGTTAAAGGCAAACTGCTGATTAACCATCGTTACTTCCGGTTTATCAAATATGATCTCCTCGAGCTGGAGTTTCTGTTCCCTGTACAAGGTTAAAGGATGGAAACGTTTCACCACCAGCTTTTTTAAAGATACCGTGTACAGGTTATTTGGGGCTCTTTTTAAGGCGATAAGTTGTTTAAACCGATTGGTATCGGGCGTTATTTTTACATTTTGTAAAGTAGCATTGCCGGTAATCACATTGGTAGAAACCTTGGTAAAGCTAATGGTGTATAAACTATCGGTCGATTTATAGAGCAGCGTTTTTATCCTATCGGTTAATATCGGGCGCGATTTTACATTTAAAAACCAAGCGACACCTGCAAGTAGGATAAAAATGCCAAGCAGCGTGCCGGCAACCCATTTCAAAACTTTATAACGGTATCTTTTTGTATCAGGCATTAAAAAAAGGAGGCTGTGGTTTTATCAGCAATATACGCTTATAAACATATATTTTAGAAAGGTAAGATCAGTTTTTTTCTCTCCTTGCTTTCCTTGCGGCTTTTCTATCTGCACGCTTTTGTTCCCTTATTTTTTTAGCGGTTACTTTTTGTTGCTTTACCGGATTTTTTTCCGGTACGATGCCAACACCTACTATATCTTTTATACCAACAAAAACGGTTTTCCACATCAGGTTAAAAAAAGATGCCGAATTAATCCTGGTATTGGTCATCGTTGCAGTTCTTGGGGCCTCGCCTTTCTGTGGATTTTCATTTTTAACAAGAATGGCATTGGCCAGAAACGATAAAAATCCCTTTTCCTTAGTTCCCTCACCATCAATGTTATCCGAAAGCAACTTTACCTTTAAATTGGTGTACAGCATATTCATGGAACCTGTAGCCGACCTTAAATTTCCATTCGCCTTGAAATCGATGTGTTGGATGTCGCCGCTTTCTATTTCTACTAAACCCAGCGCTTTAGATAGTGGATTTAGGTTTTTCATATCAAATTTGCCCAGGTTTCCACTGTAGGTAAAGGCGCCGTTATTGTCGGTAAGGTTAAAATCAATCTTTACATTGAATTTTCCTGTGCCCATCAAAAGTGTATTTAAATTGGCTATAGCATGGTTCTTTCTGCTCAATTGTACGCTATCATTGGTTACGTTTAAAATATTTCCGGTTACTGCCTTAAAATCAACGGATCCCGTTTTTTTACTGGCAGGGTTAAATTCCGAATACTTCACATTCACATTTCTCAGCTTTACCGTATCGATTAGTGTAGGCATATTCAATCTCTTCAAGGCAATATGTGGATAATTTTGACCTTTATCCAGGCCGGGAGGTGGCGGCGATTCGCGGCTCATAAAAACTTCAACATTTGCCGGACCGACTCTTAACGATTTTGCATGCAACTTCTGATCGGTATTTAAACCGATAAAATCAACACCATTAAACTCTATCTTCTCAAATGCCAGGTTGTAGCGGTCTTTCTGGACTTTATATTTCCGGGCAAAAGTGAGTTCATCATATAGTGGCGTGAGTTTAAAACCTTTAACCGTTATTTTTTTTGATGCTGTAGAACCGTTAATGGTATCCACCTTCATGGAGTACATTTTATCTTTCGTTACCGACTTGTATCCTGCAATCTGAAAAGAGGCATCTTTTGTATAATAGAATCTGGTGGTGTCATTTCCGGAGAGCGAATCCAATAAAAAATCGTTAATAGTGATATCAAGGTGTTTGATAGCGTTTTTGGTCTTTTTTGCAGCAGTTTTGTTGATGTAATCAAAATCTGCATCCACAATTTTGATGCTTTTAATGTGTACCGATTTGAACGTTTTTGAAATTTGCTCGTAAAGCGATTTTTCGTCTTTTATGGTATCTGGTTTTTTGCTTACCTTGTTAAAAACCATATTGATGGATGGTTTCTGCAAAAGAATTTCACTCACATCTACCCGTTTTTTAAAATAAGCGGTTAATATCCCAACACGGGTAATTTGCAGTTTCTTTAATTTGATTTCAAAGGTGTGGGCGGGTGCCAGCTGCTTTTTCTCTAAGCTGTCAAAAACAGCCGTATCGGCTGTTAAGGTAACATCCCGCAGCGCTAAACTGCCAGTAATAACATTTAGGTTGATGCTTTTAAAATCAATCCGATATAAATGATGGGAGCCATTGTACACACCGGCCTTAATTTTCTCGGTCAGGATAGGTTTCCATCGGGCACTCAAAAACATAGCACCAAAGGCGATAATTAATACCAGTATACCGAATATGCTTCCTATCCAGGTCCAGATTTTGTTTTTATGCTGAGCTGTCATTGTTGTGGCTTATCGTTAGGTAACAGATGGGAGGGCGAAAGGTTTTTTGAAGCTAAAAGTCTAAAGGAGAAAGGCCTCAATCGGATACTTTTTGTAGCGCAAGGACAGCATTAATAACGAGGTACGGTCTTTTGCTACGCTTATACGCTTTGGCCATCGTACCTCCTGCCTGCAGGGTACCGCTTCGCCAAGGGCTATATAGGTTAGGGCGGTGTCATGGAAACCCTCATAGGAGCAAAAGCAGCTGTCATCTAAACCCGACCGGAGTGAAATGCCGGTTTCAAGCGGCAGAAACGGGGGCGGGGCTGAAGCCCGCAATAATAACTGAACCGCTCGTTTCCAAAAAACCGTTGATCTTAACGCCTTTTCTATACTCAGTGGCAATAAGATTGCTTCATTACTTCCCGCAACGGCTTGGGGATCATAATCCCAGGGTAAACATTTCAATAAAATATGTCAATTTGTCACTTTTAATTTTATTTGTGTATTTTTGCAATCCCCAATTTTTTTAAATAATGATTGATTTACAAGTACCAGATAAGACGCACGATGAGGCCAGACAAGGTGAAGCTTTAATTTTAGATGCACCTGTTAAAGCCGATGCCCGTAAATTATACATCGAAAGTTATGGCTGCGCAATGAATTTCGCCGATAGTGAAATCGTTGCCTCTATTTTATCCGAAACTGGGTTTGAAACCACCGGGGATTATCACCAGGCAGATGTGATTTTCATCAATACCTGCTCTATCCGCGAAAATGCAGAAACCAGGGTAAGAAACCGTTTGTCGCAGTTTGGTGTTGAAAAACGCCGTAACCCAAAATTAATTGTTGGGGTTTTGGGCTGCATGGCAGAGCGTTTAAAATCTAAATTTTTAGAAGAAGAACGTTTGGTTGATGTAGTTGTAGGGCCAGATGCTTACCGCGACCTGCCGAACCTAATCGAACAGGTAGAAAGTGGACATAAAGCCGTTAACGTTTTATTGTCGCGCGAAGAAACTTATGCTGATATCAGTCCGGTTCGTTTAAACAGCAACGGAATTACCGCATTTATCTCCATCACCCGTGGTTGTAATAACATGTGTTCGTTCTGTGTGGTTCCTTTTACCCGTGGTCGCGAACGTAGCCGTGATGCACATTCGATTATTGAAGAGGCAAAAGGTTTGTTTGCCGCAGGCTACCGCGAGGTGACGCTTTTAGGCCAAAACGTAGATTCATACACCTGGACATCAGAAGATGGAACCGAAACTGTAAATTTTGCACAACTCCTGGAGCAAACGGCCCTCGTTAATCCTGATTTAAGGGTTCGTTTTTCTACTTCGCACCCTAAAGATATTACCGACGAAGTTTTACATACTATCGCCAAATACGATAATATCTGTAATTATATCCACTTGCCTGTTCAATCTGGAAACACCAGGATATTGGAGTTAATGAACAGAACTTATACCCGCGAATGGTATATTAACCGCATTGATGCCATCCGCAACATTATTCCGGGTTGCGCAATTTCTACTGATATTATTGCAGGATTCTGTACCGAAACCGAAGAAGAACACCAGGAAACATTGAGTATAATGGATTATGTGGAATATGATTTTGCATATAATTTTACCTATTCGGAAAGACCGGGCACTTTAGCCGCTCGTAAATTAGCAGATGATATTCCGGAAGAGGTGAAAAAACGACGTTTGGCTGAAATTTTAGCAAAACAGCAGGCACATTCACTGATGCGTTTACAGGAATGGGTAGGTAAAACCGTTCGTGTTTTAATTGAAGGCACTTCTAAAAAATCGGATCTTGATTATTGCGGAAGAGGAGATAGTGGGGCAATGGCCATTTTTCCGGCAATTGAAGGCGTTAAACCTGGTGAATATGCAAACGTATATATCGAAAGATGTACGTCTGCAACATTGATCGGTAAAATAGTTTAAAAAGGTGGCGGGTTAGAAGATAGAAGGCCTAAGGTCTGGTATCTCAAATCTCCATACTCAAATCTAAAGAATGGATACACAAAATATTAAACAACGGTTCGGGATTATTGGGAATTCACCCTTACTTAACCGTGCCATCGATATTGCAAGCCAGGTAGCGCCAACCGATATGTCGGTATTGATCACAGGTGAAAGTGGTAGTGGTAAGGAGGTTTTCTCACAGATTATCCATCAGATGAGTGCCCGTAAACATGGTGCCTTTATTGCCGTAAACTGTGGTGCTATTCCAGAGGGAACAATTGATTCAGAGCTGTTTGGTCACGAAAAGGGATCTTTTACAGGTGCACACGAAGCACGTAAAGGTTATTTCGAGGTGGCCAATGGCGGAACAATTTTTTTGGATGAAGTTGCCGAACTGCCTCTAGGCACACAGGCCCGTTTACTGCGGATTTTAGAAAGCGGCGAATATTTGCGTGTAGGTTCATCCAAAGTACAAAAAACAGATGTCCGCATAATTGCAGCAACCAATGTTGATGTATATAACCGCGTTAAAAACGGAAAATTCCGCGAGGATTTATATTACAGGTTAAATACGGTTCCTTTGCGTATTCCGGCACTGCACGAGCGTAAAGAAGATATTTACTTGTTATTCAGGAAATTCTCTGCCGATTTTAGCGATAAATACCGCAGTCCGGCCTTACATTTAGAGCCAGATGCAGTACAGATTTTAACGAATTACAGCTGGCCTGGTAATGTGCGTCAGTTGAAGAATATCGCCGAACAGATCTGTGTTTTAGAAAAAGACCGTAACGTTACCGGACAGGCCATTTTAACCTATATTCCAAATGAAGCCGGGAGTAACCTGCCAATGGCGATTAATGCGCAATCAAAAGAAGACTTTACAGAACGCGATATTTTGTATAAAGTTCTTTTCGACATGAAAAAGGATATGGTTGAGCTTAAAAAACTTGTTGCCGAGATTATCCAACATGGTGGAAATACCGCGACTGTTTTGGCTGATAACCCTCAGTATATCAATCAATTGTATCGGGATGTGGAATTGCCTGCGGGCCAGGAACATGCTTTTACCATTCAACAAGCCACGCCAGGTAATAATAACGGAAGCAATAATAATAACACTGATTATTTTGCGCACGAAGCCGAAGAAGTAGAAGAATCGTTATCGCTGGTTGACAAGGAATCAGATCTGATTAAAAAAGCCTTAAAAAAACACAAGGGCAAGCGTAAATTTGCTGCCCAGGAATTGGGTATTTCTGAAAGAACATTGTACAGAAAGATTAAGGAATTAAATTTATAATTTGACTTGTAGTTCCAGCCTAAAGCTGAATAAAAAGCACTCCCAATAATTATACTACTTTCGATAATGATGAAAATTAAAATATTAGCGTTAATCCTCGTTGCTTCAGTATTGAATGCCTGCTCTTATAAATTCAGCGGAGCATCTACAACTGGTTTAAAAACGGTTGTGATCAGGTTGTTTGAAAACAATGCACCGCTTGTAGTGCCAACCTTAAGTAACCAGATCACGGAATCCTTAAAAACCCGTATCCGTAACCAAACCAAATTGATCATTTCTACTACTGGCGAGGGCGATGCCTCATTTGAGGGCAGAATAACCGGCTACGACATTAAACCGGTTGCACTTCAAAACAGTGCCACGCCTACTTCAGGCGCAAACCGGTTAACGATTACGGTTGCTGTAAAATATAAGAACAACCTTAAAGAACACGAAAAGGAAAGTTTTGAAGAGAGCTTTACCAAATTTTTTGATTTCCCGATCAGTGGAGCGCCTATCCAAACCTTATTGCCGGGCGCTATTGAAAATATCAACAAACAATTGTCAGAAGATATTTTTAACCGCGCATTTGCGCAATGGTAGATAAAGCGGAGCACTAAGACAAAATTTTAAAAAACCCGTCTATATTTTTAACTTAGCGGCAAACCTCAATAATGGATAACAAAAAGCTACTGGCAGATTTACTTGCGCAACCTGGAAAGGTTGGACCAGAGCATGTATCCTTATTACAGGAAATGGTACAGCAATTTCCCTATTCCCAACCCATTCATTTGCTTTTAGCTAAGGCGAACGCCTCATCGATTCCGAAGGCTGCGCTATATAGCCAGGGACATGTACTGTTTCATGTGCTCAATATGGTGTCGGTTAGAGAGTTAAGCGAAGTTAAGGAGGAAATAGAAGCTGATTTGGCTGTTATCGAAAATACGGCAGACGAACAGGAGGTTTTTGATGAGATAGGTGAATTTGCATCGGATTCTTCTTCACCGATAAATAATCCCACACCTATAGAAACACCGAATAACCTGCCAGGAATTGATCGCCATCTAATGGATTTACCTGCTGTAGATGATTCGTTTATTGAAAGTGTTGCTGCTGTTGATTTCTTTGCTTTCGAACAGAAATTAAGCACTGATGTAGTTACCCAGGCGCCAGAAATTGAAACGGTAGTTCCTGATGAGCCTGAAAGAAATTTTGTTTCGCAATATAACGACGATAAACTTCCTTACACGTTTTTATGGTGGCTGGCTAAAACACGTAAAGAGCACGAACAGATTTTTCAGCCTTATGCGCATCCTGGCGCAGGGAAGTTAAAACCGCAACCACAAAATAATCAGCAGCAGGAGCGTGCAGAATTTCAGCAACAGTATGTGGAGCACATTTTTCACATTCAAACACCTTTCGAAGTAGCCGATCATCTGGCCGAATATCCTGCCGGAGAAATTAAAGATGCCAAAGGTGCGGAGATTATTGATAAGTTTTTAAAAGAAGACCCCACAATCAAACCGCCGAAGCCCGAACAGATTGATAATGAAAACAAGGCAAAGAAGAGCGCAGAAGACAATTATGACCTTGTTTCGGAAACTTTAGCAAAAATTTATATCGAGCAGATGCTTTATCACAAAGCCATAGATACTTATAAAAAATTAAGTTTGAAATATCCGGAAAAAAGCCGTTACTTTGCCGACCTTATCCAATCTATAGAAAAGAAATTTTAAAATATAAATATTAGCATGGTAACCTTTTTAATCATTTTATTAATTATTGTTTGCGTAGCCTTAGGCTTATTTGTTTTAATACAAAACCCTAAAGGCGGTGGTTTAGCTACAGGTGGTGGCACCAGTAATATGTTTGGTGTACAACGCACCGGCGATGTTTTGGAAAAAGGATCGTGGGTATTGTTAGCTGCTATTGTTGTTTTAACATTATCAATTACTACAATTGCTAAAACCGGTGGTGGCACTGCTGCTGTTGGAAACTCTGCTATTCAGGAGCGTTTGGATAAGACACCATCGCCATCTCCACTTGGCGGAACTTTAAACAATACTAAGCCGGCTGCAACTCCTGCACCAGCTAAATCAGATACGACTAAGAAATAATCAGTCACAACCGCATTTTAAAAGCTTTCCTCAAAAAGGAAAGCTTTTTTGTTTTTATCAGCTCTTGAGCATTAACGATTCTGGTATTCAACGGGAATAAACCAATCTCCATGATCTGTTAACATACATTTAACATAAAAAGCTTTAAATTGCAGCATGAAATTAAGCGTGCTGGTTTTATTTACTGCTCTTGCCGTTGGTCTTTCCATCGGTATGGTTAATTTTTATTTTCAGCATAGCTGGTATTACCTGGCTATTTCTTTTGGTGTGTCGTTTCTATGCAGTTTTTTGGTTTTTTATTACCTGCTCGAAAAATACATCTATACTAAAATTAAGCTTATTTACAAGCTGATCCACAACCTTAAACTCGGTAAGGATTTAAAAGATGCCCTTGGCGAATATGTAAGCTCAGATCCTATCAACGATGTAGAGCAAGAAGTGAAAGAATGGGCAGGTGCCAAGAAAAAAGAGATCGATCTGTTAAAAAAACAGGAACAATTTAGAAGAGAATTTCTCTCCAACGTATCTCATGAATTTAAAACGCCACTTTTTGCCATTCAGGGATATATTGAAACTTTACAGGATTGTTTGGTAGACGATCCTGATCAAGCGGTTCTGTTTTTAAAAAAAGCAGAAAACAATGTAGAGCGGTTGAGTTATTTAATTAATGATTTAGATGCCATTTCTAAGCTCGAAACAGGCGAATCGCCTATAAATTATCAAAAATTTGATTTTGTGCAACTGGCCAAAGAGGTGATGGAAAACCTCGAAGACCGTGCGCAGGCAAAACATATTAAACTCTTCTTTAAGGATAAATATACTGCTATAACTTACGTTTTGGCCGATCGGGAAAAAGTGCGCCAGGTATTGATCAATTTAATGGTGAATAGCATTAAATACGGGATTGACGGTGGTGAAACTGCAATAAAGATTTTTGAACTGCACGATCAGGTTTTAATCGAGGTTACAGACAATGGAATCGGGATTGAAGAAAAGCACTTGTTACGTTTGTTTGAGCGTTTTTACCGCATCGATACGCATCGGGCAAGAGAAGTAGGTGGCACCGGTTTAGGTCTGGCTATTGTGAAGCACATCTTAGAAGCCCATCAGCAAACCATTTCGGTTAGAAGTACACCGGGTATTGGAACCACCTTTGCCTTTACTTTGCAAAAGGGAGGTTAGTTTTCTTACCACGAGGAAACGAATTACGCAGAATTTTTATTCTTGATTCCTGGCTTAGTGGTCCCCTGATCCTGGTATTATGTATTGGATAAAAATGGTAGCCGGATCTTATAAAATGATAAGTTTCTTCCCGCAAACCGTTTCTGACCTCGTCCGCTTCTTATTCTATTCATAATCAAATACCTAAAAGATGTTGAAATGAACTCCATATGACGAAAGACCAGTTGATTTCGTTAATATAATTAATAAATTAACATTAACTTAACATTGAGCTTGTAGCTTTGCAACATATTAAAAATTAACATGAACAATATTTTTAAGTTCTTTACACCTCAAGACAGAAAGTTTCACCCACTTTTCGAACAAGCAGGGAGCAATGCATTAAAAATTGCAGAAACCCTTTTAGAAATGGTTAGCACAGGTGATGCTGAAAGAAGAAAAACAATTTTTAAAGAAATTGAACGCTTAGAGCACGTAGGTGACGATATTACCCATTCGATTTTTCTTGAGTTAAGCAGGAACTTTATCACTCCATTTGATAGAGAAGACATTCACCAACTGGCTACTGCTGTTGATGATGTTGCCGATTATATCTATGGTACTGCAAACCGTATGCAAATGTACAACATGAACACCATTAACGAACCGATTGTTAAAATCGCTGAACTTTTGGTCGAAATGTGTACCGATATTGATAAAGCAATTAAAGAATTAAGAAGCTTTAAAAACATCCGTGTAATTGCTGATGCTTGTATCCGCATCAACAGCGGCGAAAACCAGGCTGATTACGTATTTACATTAGCGGTTGCCCGTTTATTTGAATACGAAACCAATGCGATTGAATTAATTAAACAAAAAGAGGTTTTACAAACGATAGAAAAAGCGACAGATAAATGTGAGGATGTGGCAAATGTGCTTGAAACTATCTTGGTTAAAAACGCTTAATAATACACAAACATGGTAACTACCTTATTGGTTGTTGTTGTAATTCTGGCTATTGCTTTCGATTACATTAACGGCTTTCACGATGCCGCTAACTCGATTGCAACAGTTGTTTCTACAAAAGTGCTTACGCCTTTTCAGGCGGTTTTATGGGCTGCGCTTTTCAATTTCGCAGCTTATTTTTATTTTACCGATCATAAAGTGGCCAACACGGTGGCGAAAACCGTAATTGAGCATTACATCACCTTAGAAGTAATTCTTGCAGGATTAATTGCTGCAATTATCTGGAATCTTTTAACCTGGTGGTACGGTATCCCTTCGAGTTCTTCTCATACGCTGATAGGCGGTTTCGCAGGCGCAGGTATGACCTATGCGCTAATTACAGGTGCTAGTCCGCTGGATGCTGTAAACATGGGTTACGTAATCAAAATTATTTCCTTTATTGTGCTGGCTCCGATAATCGGTTTGGTTATTTCTGTTGTTTTAACCTTAATCATTATCAATATCTGTCGAAATGCCAAACCGGCAACAGCAGAAAAATGGTTTAAACGTCTGCAGTTAATTTCATCTGCGGCATTGAGTTTCTTTCATGGTGGTAACGATGCCCAAAAAGTAATGGGTATCATCGCAACAGCATTGATCGCAGCCAAAGTGATTCCAAATTTCGAAGCAATGCCCTGGTGGGTTCCTGTAGCTTGTTATTCTGCGATATCGTTAGGTACCATGAGCGGTGGTTGGAAAATCGTAAAAACAATGGGTTCTAAAATCACTAAAGTAACAGCACTTGAAGGTGTTGCTGCAGAAGGTGCAGGCGCAATTACCTTAGGAATTACGGAACATTTTGGTATCCCGGTTTCAACTACGCATACCATTACAGGATCGATTGTAGGGGTTGGGGTTGTAAAAAGTGTATCCGCTGTACGTTGGGGTGTCACCATCAACCTGATTTGGGCATGGATTTTAACCATCCCGGTATCGGCAACTTTAGCTGCAATAATCTATGCAGCAATTTATTATTTGAAGTAAAAACAAAATCATTTAATATATCAAGAGACCAAAGCGATAAGCTTTGGTCTCTTTTGTTTACTCACAATTCATCCTTTTCATCTCTTTAGCCATTTCCTGATTCAGTACATTATCACTTTTCTCCAATTGCGCTACAATACTTTCCTTGTTTTTATCCGAATGGTTCTGGCTCATTTTAAAAACATGATCGATATGGCTAACCGAGACCTCAAATCCGGTAATGGCCTTTAAATGTTTCTGAATGTATGCTTCATCCATTTTATTAAACGCCGCAGGGCTGGTTTCGGGATCTTCGTATTTGTTGGTTAATTCTTTTATCACCTGATAAGTTTCTTTCGGGGTCATGAGCCTAATGATGCCTTTAGCCTGAACCGTTTTGTAATTCCATGTAGATGCTACAGCAGGACTTTCGTATACTGAAGCACTGATATAGGCGTGAGCACCCGTAAAAAGGGCCGTAACATGAGGATTTTGTTCGAAAGCTTTATAATGATCGGTTTTAGTCATGATGTGGCCGATCAGCTTTATCGATCCGTCTTCAACTAAAGTTTTAACGGGTACCTGTGTAGCTACCGGGAATTCACCGTCGAAACCAATTAGGGTTACAAAAGTATTTTGATGCATAAACTCAAGGATTTCATCCTGGTTCTGGGCGGTAAAGTGGGGTAATTTGTACATGAAGAATTGGTTTTGATCACATCAGAACAATGATCAACGCGATGCGTATATTGTTATTTTAAAATAACTCAGCGTTCTTTTGTGCCCTTTGTGTTAATAAAACGAAAATTAAAACTTAACGCTGATTTCGACTAAATCAGTTCCTTTTTTAGGCAATACCCAATCAGGACCATCTTGAATAAGCCGTTTTGCTTCTGCATCGGCTTTTTTGTTAAGGGATTTGATAACGGCAATGTTGGTAGGCCGCCCGTTCTTTTTAACCTTAAAACTTAAAATCACAAATTGCTCAGGCCCTTTTGGGTTGTAGAGCTTATTGTTATTTTCTAAATACTGCACATAGTTGATGGTAGAAACCGGAACTGGCTTCGTAATGCTATCAGCTGATTTTCCATCCAGGTTCTGTTCTGCACGAAGGGTGATTTTTGGCGCTGCAATATTCTCTTTCCTGCGCCCGTTAGACCCTGTGATCAATGCAATTTCGTTAAGGGATTTATCTCCGCTTAATGCGCTTTTAATCGCGTTAGGGTCTTGTAAGCCTGCTACAGGGACTTCTTTGAAGCCAATGGCATTAATCAACAGATCCTTATCTTTTGCATTGCTATCGGCAGGTAACGAAAAATAACCTTTTGCATCAGTTGCAGTTACATTTTTAGAACCGGCCAGTTTTACAACCGCGCCTTGAACGGGTTTACCATTACTTTGATCAACTACATTTCCGCTAAAAACAATTTTGTTTGAAGCAATTGCCGGTGCTGCAGCAATTGCCACTTCATTTAATGCGTTTTGTTCTGCTTTTGCCGCGCTTGTACGATTATATGTTGAAATGCTTTTTGCTTTAACGGTTTCCTGCTCAGCAGGTTGCACAACAGATTTATTTTTCGTGTTTTTGGCCAAATCGCCAGTTTTGGCATCGGCAATTGCTTTATCCACTAAAGCTGCCCTCGTAGAATTTTGTACTACAGTATCTTTTTTAGGCAAGGTTGAAGCAACAGCTGTTGAGCTATCCAGCTGAACCATTACACCTTTCTCTTTTCGGGCAGCGATTTCCGCATTTCTACGGTTGGTTTCGCGCATAAAGAACAAGATACTCACCGCAATAAAAGCTACGGTAGCCGTTGCAGCAATACTTAACCTTTGTGTGGTGATGCCCCAGAGCTTACGCTTTATAGGTTTTTCAGCAACTCGGTCGTAAAGCTGCTTTTGCAAGATAGAAAGCGTTTGTTTACGTTTTGGCGATTGTTTAAGTCCTTCGAGTGCTTCGGCAACAAAAGGATCTTCCAAAGCCTGTCTTTCTACAAAGTGCATAGCTTTAGCATCAAGTTTACCATCCAGGTAATCTTCCAGAACATCAATATCTAACCAATCGTTATTCACTACTGTTTTTCTCTATACAAATCTTTAAATTCCGCTTACCATTTTGGATGTAACTCTTTACTTTAAGCATATCGTAGCCCGTAATATCGGCCACTTCTTTATAGCATTTTTCTTGTAAATAAAATAAATCTACGCTTTTTCGCTGTTCTTCGGGCAAAGTTTCCATACACTTTTCCATAATGGTAAGTTGCGTTTCTTTTGTGTTGTCTATATCCAGATGCACAAACTCGCTGTTTTCCACAAAAGTATCATCTATAGACACGTTATTTTGCTTGGCCGATTTCCGCAGTGCCATTAAACAATGGTTGCGTGTTAAAACATGAAGCCAGCTTTTAAAATTCTGTACTTCGTATACTTTTAGCTTTGTGACCAATTCTTCAAAAATTTGCATTACCGCATCTTTGCTTTGCTCTTCATCTTTAAAATAGTTTAAGCAAACCCCGAAAACCAAATGCATGTATTTGTTGTAAAGCGTACCCAACGCGTCCAAATCGCCCGTATTTTTATACTCAGCAATTAATTTGGCGTCGTCTTGCTGGTTGTTCCCAGCTGTGTTTTTTATAAATCTCAAAAAAAATGGTAGCTATATCGAATTATCTTTCAAGTATAAAAAATATTTCTGAGTGATGGGACATAAACTAATTTTTTAGGGCTTTTAAAAGATAAAATTCCTTATCGTAACATTCTTTTTAAACGGTTTAACATGGTTGCCATTTGCAAAGGCTTATATTTGAGCAGTAATGAAAAATGGCAGCTGTTTTGCTAATTATGATTAAACACACAAAATGAAAAGAATTCATATTTTAACGGCATCGATCGCCATGCTGGCATTGGGAAGCTCCAATGTTAGTGCACAGATTAAACTGAGCGATATATTTAAAAAAGTAACCCAGAAACAAGGCACATCAACAGCGACAAGTGGAACGCCATCCACTTTAGAAATAGGGCAGGGGATTAAGGAGGCTTTACAGATCGGGGTTTCTGCGGGGGCAGATCGGCTTTCGGTTAAAGATGGGTTTTTAGGTAACCTTGCGGTTAAAATCCTGATGCCGCCTGAAGCACAAAAAGTTGAAAAAACATTGCGTAGTATAGGCTTGAACAAACTTTGCGATAATGTAATTGTGAGCTTAAACCGTGCCGCTGAAGATGCCGCTACAGAGGCTAAGCCTATTTTTATCTCTGCAATTAAACAGATGACTTTAACCGATGCTACCAATATTCTTTTAGGAAACAGTGATGCAGCTACAGAATATTTTAAAAGAGTAACCACTTCACAGTTGATGCAAAAGTTTAGCCCGATTGTAACAGCAAGTTTAAGTAAGGTAAATGCCACTAAATATTACAGCGATTTAACTACACAATATAACCGTTTGCCTTTGGTAAAGCCTGTAAATACAAACCTAACAGAATACGTAACACAGAAAGCAATAGATGGTTTATTTGTTGAGGTTGCCAAAGAAGAATTAAAAATCAGGGGCAATTTAAGTTCAAGAAGTACAACCTTATTGCAAAAAGTATTCGGTTACGCGGATAAGAAAAAGATTTAATCGGTTAATCTGTTCGTGGAGACACGAACCAAGGCGAAAAGTTGACGGCAGGTAAAATGTAGTCATTTCATTGCTTTCTGGGCCATAGGCACAAAAACTATTTGTAAAATTGCACATGATGAAGTTCCATAAACCATTTGCCTTAGTTTACATTGCCATTTTAGTTGTATTTACCGCTTGCAATAGCAATAAATCAGACGATAATACAAACAAAGCCGTTTTAGATACCGTTTCTTTAAGCAATAAAAATTTTGCTTTGGCTTATCAGGATGGCGATAAAATTGTTGCAACGAGTATCGATACGATGAAACAGATTTCATTCGGTGGCGCTACAGATCCTGCAATCTCTCCGGATGGTAATAAACTGGCTTATACCCTTAGCGATTCTGTAGGCCATAGATCAATCTGGGTTGCCGATATGGAAAATAAAAGCCAGGGGAAATTGCAGGTCAATAACAATAACTACTATCAGGCCATGTGGTCGGCAGATGGGAATGCCATCGCTTTCAATATTTTTAACAGCAAAAATCTTTGGAAAATAGGCGTAATTAAGACTGATAATTCAGGATATGTCATGCTGGATAGCGCATCTAAGATCAATGTTTATTCACCAACCTGGAAAAATGAAAAAGAAATCATTGGGCAGGATCTTAATAACCTGTACACTTTTGACCTTTCTGGAAAATTGATCGATACCAAACCGATTGCAGGTTTAATTGGTAAAGATTTTTCGATTGCGAGCAGTAACCGTTTCTTTTATACAAAAGACGGACAAAAGTTGATATTCAACGCAGGGAATAACGATGTTTTAGACGGATTAACGGGGCCAGGCGAGGCGGTTTACTTGTTGGATTTAGCCACTAAAAAAGTAACGCGGATTTCGCCAAAAGGCATCAATGTACCTTATGTTTTTGTGACGGCCGATGATCGGATTTTCTACAGCGGCGCCGAAAAACCTTTTACACAGCACAAAATATATGTTTCTGATTTAGACGGGAAGATTAAAACGGTAGTGGATAAGGGAACTCATCCAACCGGAGCTTTAAAATAGTCTGTGTATCATGCGAAATAAAACAAGAATTGTTATTGTAGGGATTGGTGGCGTAGGTGGTTATTTTGGTGGCTTATTGGCTAAGAAATATAATAGTGGCAATGAGGTGGAAATTATTTTTGTTGCCCGAGGCGAACACTTAGAGGAGATACAAAGAAACGGCCTTACTATAGTTGATGGTAACGAAAGCTTCATCACGAAACCGCATTTAGCTACCGATGATTATAGCAAAATAGGCCTGGCCGACTACATCATCATCTGTACAAAAAGTTACGATTTAAAACAGACCATCGAAAAGTTAAAACCCTTAATCCATCATAAAACCATATTATTGCCACTTTTAAACGGCATAAGTGCCAGTGATGAAATTTTAGAGATTCTACCTACGGCAAATGTTTTAAAAGGCTGTGCATTTATCGTTTCCAAGATTAAGTCTCCCGGGCTGATCGAAAATTCTGGGAATGTCCAGAAGCTATCTTTTGGTGTAGATGGTACACTTAATGATGGGATTTTATATCTCAGGGAGCTCATGGTCAATGCAGGCCTGGAGCTAACCGTATCTGATCAAATCTCGACCGCAATCTGGGAGAAGTTTATATTTATTTCACCTACAGCTACTGCTACCTCTTATTTCGATACTCCTATTGGAAAAGTGCTTGACGAAAATCTTGATACTGTTTTGAGTTTAATTGCAGAAGTGAAAAATCTGGCGCTTGCCAAAGGAATAACCATTAGCGAAGAAATTTCTGATAAAACACTGCACGCAATGGGGTCAATGCCTTACGAAGTTACCTCATCGATGCACCGCGATTATATGAATAAAAAACCGGAAACAGAACTGGAATACTTAACCGGTTATGTTGTGCGTGAATCGGAGAAATTGGGCATTTCAACACCAACATACCATAAGCTGTACCAGGCATTACTCAAAAAAGGCCATTAGGGGTAAATCGTTAAAAATCAATTGATTTTGCTGAAAAACATCAGTATTCCGAAAAAAATAAAGAAATTTTAAAGTAATATTGAGTTTCATCCGTTTACCGGATTATTAAGCAAGATTTAGTGCCAACAAACGAACCTCAAAATATCATTTCAACAGTTGCCAATTATGGTAAACGCTTATTCAGTTTCATCCGTGGCCGGGTGAATACGGATGAGGATGCGGAAGATATTTTGCAGGATGTTTGGTTTCAGTTGAGCAACCAGCCTGAAGCTGGTGCCATTGAGCAGATCAGCGGCTGGCTTTATCGGGTAGCCAGAAATAAAATTACCGATAAATACAGGAAGCAAAAGGAAGAATCGTTAGAGGATTTCACTTTTGAAGGTGAAGATGGTGAAATCAATTTTAAGGAAATTTTACTTGCCGAATCCTTCTCGCCGGAAGAAGAGAGTTTAAAAAAATTATTCTGGGATCAATTGTTTCTGGCCCTTGAGGAATTGCCCGAAAATCAACGCTACGTTTTTGTTCAGAACGAATTGGAAGAACGCACTTTTCAGGAACTGGCGGATGAAAGCGGAGAGAACATCAAAACATTAATATCAAGAAAGGGTTATGCGGTAAAACACCTGCGTAACCGCTTACAAAATTTATATCAGGAATTTATTAACTATTAAATTTGCAGACATGATGAATAGAAATTTTAATCGGCGCAAGAAATTTATTTTCTTTTTACCCGTAGCGGTGCTTATAGCAGCGGTATTGGGTTATGTGGTTATGTTTTTATGGAATTCGATTTTACCTGAAGTGGCACATGCAGGCAAATTAAATTATTGGCAGGCGCTTGGTTTATTGGTGCTGTGCCGGTTGCTCTTTGGCAATTTTAAAAAGGGTGGCCATGATGGGCATAACGGTTTCCGTGAGCGGGCCAGGAGCATGCGTGCCAAGTGGGAAACCATGAACGAAGAAGAAAGAATTAAATTTAAAGAAGAATATAAAAGGAGATGTGGCGGATGGGGCCACCACCGCAATAAGGAATAATAAAGAGCCTCGACAAATGTCGGGGCTTTTTATTATGCCGACATTCTGAACAGCGCGTAGAATCCATGAGCGATTAAACACAGCCCTCAAAAGATCCTTCGCCTAGGCTCAGGATGACCCCACGAAAGAAAATCCTTAAAAAATAAAAAAATCAAAATAATTTAAAGTAAAAATAAAGCTGTTCCGTCTTCCTATATAAATAACAAAAACAACAGTGCTGGTTGTCAAATCGCTTATGGTGAGTTGATTACCGCATATAAAATTATAAGGAGATGAAAAAAATATTAAAAACCATAGGATTCGGGATTGTACTCGGTGCAGCCGCTTTCTTCATACCATTTGTATTCAAATTCATATTTGCCATTTTGCTGATCGGTTTCGTGTTCAGGTTTTTTATCGGTAGAAGACATTACCGTTTCCACAATCGCTTTAATGGATTCGAAAATCATTACAATCCAATTGTACCGATCGATAACCAATGGTACAGGCCAAACGTACAGGGCAATGGAACAGTGCATAACATTAACGTAAATTATTAACCGCCATGAGAACATTTAGAATATTATTGGCTCTTGCCGTAGCAGCAGGAACTTTTTACAGCTTAAATGTATTGGCTGTTCAGAATGGATACCCCGACCGGTTGGATTTCAAAAACAGGCATTATCATGATGATTGTCAGCAAGGGCATGATAAGAACCATAGTTTCAGTCATCACAACAGAAAAACGGATGATACCATAATTAAGCCAATTGACAGTATATATAAAATAAACAGATAAGATCATGTCACAGGTACTTTTTTTAAGCGATCCATCTCAAGCTGATGTTCGTCCGATTTTAGGCATGGCAAATGAGCTGATAACCAAAGGAGAGAAGGTAACCCTTTTCAGTTCGAAGGAGTTTAAAGGCCCTATAGAGGAAATTGGTGCTGATTTTAAAGCTTACACGCAGGATTTAAATATTTTTGGAGACAAGGAAATCGCCGGGGAAGAGGAGATACCCAAATCGGGGTTGATCAGCGCATTGCTTGAGCCGATGAAATTTATAGATGATATTTTGGTTCAGATCAGAGGCTTGAAGTTTGATTATGCCATTTTTTCTCCATCATACCCTTATCAAAATATCATTACCCAGCTACTGGGCATATCAAAAACCGAGCAGGCGGTTTACAATTAAAATATTGGCTTTTTGCCAATGAATAAATAATAACAATTAAAATTAATATCATGTACAACAAACATAGATGCCATTCGGGCAAGATGCATAGCCGTTTTGGCTCAGAAGAAGGAAGATTTGGAAGACACTTTGCCGGGCCTTTTGGTCATCACAAATTTGGAATGTTTAACCAGGGCTTTAGAAAAGTACCCGTTAACATCGAAGAAACAGAAAGCAGCTTTATTATCGAACTTTTTGCACCAGCCCTGGTTAAGGAAAACTTAAAGGTAGTTACCAAAGATGATATATTAACGATCTCTTACCAGGTTGAAGAAGAAGCTGATGCGGCTAAAAGGTATAGCCGTAGGGAATACAGCAACGGAAGTTTTGAAAGGGCTTTCGGTTTAAACGGAAAGGTTTTATCCGAAAATATTTCAGCCCGTTACGCTGACGGAATTTTGAAGGTTACGTTACCTAAAAACCCTGAAACGAATACACCAGAAAAAGATATTCTGGTAGACTAAGTTTCGTCTATTATAATTTCCAGGCCCCAATTGTTTATAACAGTTGGGGCTTTTTTTATGGCAATGCATAAAAACAGATCATATTTGCTTTCAAAAAGGTTAAACCGGACCTATATTAAAATGCAGTTTGCTATTCGCCGTATTTTAAGGTACTTTTGCTAAAAGACATAAACACAATAGATTGAATTTTAACGACTTTAATTTTAACCCCGATTTATACGAAGGCTTGATGGCCATGGGGTATAAAAGCGCTACTCCAATACAAGAACAAGCTATTCCGGTAATTTTAGACAACCATGATCTGATTGCCTGTGCGCAAACCGGAACTGGAAAAACCGCCAGCTATCTTTTACCCGTAATGGATAAAATTAGCAAAGCTGCTGACAGACATAACAATACCCTGATTTTGGCGCCCACACGCGAACTTGCTCAACAGATTGATTTGCAGGTAGAAGCGCTGGCTTATTTTACCAATATCAGTTCTTTGGCGGTATACGGTGGGGGAGATGGTATTGCCTACGAGCAACAAAAACGCTCGATGCGTGATGGAGTAGATATTATTATTGCTACTCCTGGCAGGTTAATGGCACACTTATCGTCTGGCGTGCTGAAATTGGAGCATCTGCAGCATTTAATTTTAGATGAAGCAGATAGAATGTTGGACATGGGCTTTTACGATGACATTATCCGCATTATTAGCTACCTGCCAAAGAAAAGACAAACCCTTTTGTTCTCGGCTACAATGGCGCCAAAAATAAGAACAATGGCGGGTAAGATTTTGCACGAACCAAAGCAGATTACCATTTCAATTGCGAAACCTGCCGAAGGGATTGATCAACAGGCTTACAATATTCACGATCAACAGAAACAAGCTTTATTAACCGAAATTTTTAAAAGCGGACAATACAAAAGCAGTATCATTTTTGTATCTACTAAAGAAAAGGTAAAAGCGTTATACAAAACTTTTAAAGGACTGGGCATTAAAGCCGAAGCTTTTCATTCTGATTTGGGTCAGAAAGAACGCGAAGATATTTTATTGGCTTTCAAAAACCGCAGGTTACCAATTTTGATCGGAACAGATGTGCTATCCCGCGGGATTGATGTGGAAGGAATCGACTTGGTCATCAATTACGATGTTCCCGGTGATCCGGCCGATTATGTACACCGTATTGGCCGTACCGCAAGGGCCGCCACAAAAGGAACGGCAATTACTTTGGTAAATGGAAGGGATAAACGTAAGTTCGATAATATTGAAAAGTTAATCGAAAAAGAAGTTCCGCGCATGCCTCTACCAGAAAGTATAGCTGCAATGGAAATTACACATGTGGAGGAAAAAAGACCTCAGCATAACGGCAAGAAAAAGGTTTGGCACAAAAAGAAAAAGCCAAAACCTTCTGCTTAAATGATTCGAAACGCCATAAGTACAATTCTTATTGGCGTTTTTCTTTTATAGATTATCTTTGCACCACTCGATGGCAAACTTTATTCTTATTGGTTTATGTATTTTAGCGGGAATTCTTTACAGAAAAAGTAAGTCGCTGCCCAAAGATGCACACAAAGGCATCAATGCCTGGATTATTTACGTTGCATTACCCGCAGTTTCGTTTAAATATCTGCCCCATATTACCTGGACTAAAGATCTGTTGTTCCCTGCCTTTGCGCCAGTATGCATATGGTTAGCTGGGTGGTTATTTATTACGATATATAGTCGCATCACCAATATCAGCAAAGCAACTTCGGGTGGATTAAAACTCACCAGTTCTTTAAGCAATACATCCTTTGTGGGCTTTCCATTAATTGTAGCCTATTTTAGCGAAAAAGAACTGGCTATAGCCATCATCTGCGATCAGGTTACCTTTACGCTTTTATCTACCATAGGCATTATTGTGGCCATCCGCTCGTCGCAAAATCAAAAGTTAAGCCCGAAACTGGTGTTTAAAAAAGTTTTGACCTTTCCTCCGCTTATTGGTTGCGTTCTGGCATTAAGCATTCCACACTTTATTGATGTTTCTGCGCTCGATCCATTGTTTGATAAGCTGGCCGGAACTGTTGGTCCGCTGGCTCTGTTTTCGATCGGCTTGCAGTTAAAATTTGGAGGCTGGTTTGGCGAACTGAAACACATCAGCTTTGCGCTATTGTATAAACTGATTTTGGCACCTTTGGTGGTATTGCTTGTTGCAATTGTTTTGGGTATGAGCGGAACGATCACCAAAATCACTATTTTTGAGATGGCCATGCCAACGTTGTTAACTGCAGGTGTAGTAGCCGACCAGTATAACCTTAATCCGAAGCTTTCCAATTTGGTGGTTGGAATTGGGATATTGCTTTCGTTTATTACCACTGGTTTATGGTGGCTGGTGTTGACTTATTCAGGTTGGATTTAGGTTCGCAGAGATCGGGGAGAGAAGGCACGAAGCACACGGAGGTTTAACTACAGATAAAAGGGATGAACACAGAGATAAGGGCTTTAATTTAATTCCAGATGTCTCCTTTCCTTTGTCTATTTTACATCATCTCTTTGCGCGCTTTGCAAAAACCTCAGAGTTCTTTGCGGTTTAATACCACAAAAAAAGCTGCAAAATTTCTTCCCCTGCTCTAAAGAATGTAGGTTAATTACAACCCTTAACACTCCGGTAAACTGATTGGAATATTGGTTGCTAAGCCTCCATCGGATGTTTCTTTGTATTTGGCGTTCATATCCAGGGCGGTTTCCCACATGGTATTTACTACCGCATCCAAACTTACTTTTGCCTTATCAGGATTGCTTTGTAACGCCAACTGACTTGCTGTAATGGCCTTGATTGCGCCCATGGTATTTCTTTCGATACAAGGAATCTGCACCAAACCACCGATCGGATCGCAGGTTAGGCCCAAATGATGCTCCATGGCAATTTCTGCGGCCATTAAAACCTGCCTTTGCGAACCACCTAAACATTCGGTTAATGCGGCGGCAGCCATGGCAGAGGAAACGCCAATTTCGGCCTGACAGCCGCCCATCGCAGCTGATATTGTAGCTCCTTTTTTGAAAATACTGCCTATCTCAGAAGCGCAGGCAATAAACTGGATGATTTTTTCTTCACTATAACCATCGCAAAAAGTAATAAAATATTGTAGTACAGCTGGAATTACCCCTGCGGCACCATTGGTAGGGGCAGTTACCACCCGGCCAAAAGAAGCATTTTCTTCATTAACGGCCAAAGCAAAACAGCTTACCCAGTCTAAAGTATAATTGAAACCATTTCCGCCTTTTCTAATCGCTTCTACCCAGGTATCATAGTTTGAATAGTCGCTTTTAGCCATTAAACGTTTGTTTAAAGGGAAAGCCCTTCGTGCAACATTTAAGCCGCCGGGAAGAAAACCAGTAGTGTGGCAGCCACGGTAAATACAATCGCGCATAACCGCGAAATGTTGTAAGATGCCCCTTTTTGTTTCCGCTTCTGTTCTCCAGGCCAATTCGTTTTCCATCACGATTTCACTTACTTTTAAACCGGTAGAGAGACACCAGTGTAAAAGCTCTTTTGCTTTTTCTACCGGAAAGGGTAAATCTACCTGAGCTTTTTTACTATTGTCTTCCCCTTCTTTCACCACAAAACCACCGCCAATAGAGTAATAGGTTTCTGAAAATGCTTTCCCATTCTTTAAAAATGCCTGAAAAGTAACTGCATTGGGGTGAAAAGGCAAGCTTTCGGCAAAAAGGAAAAGCAAATCGTTATTGTAATCGAAATCGATCATTAAATGATTGGCAAGATTTAGTTTCTGATCCTTTTGGATGTTTTCGAAGGTTGGTGTAACAGCATCCACATCAAAAGTTACAGGATCCGCCCCTGTCAGGCCAAGCAGGATCGCTACATCTGTTCCGTGGCCTTTGCCTGTTTTGGCAAGTGATCCATAAAGCAATATTTTTATGCCTTCTACATCATCAATCAATTTGTTTTGAGCAAGTGAAGCTGTAAATTGTTGGGCAGCGCGCCAAGGGCCTAGGGTATGTGAACTGGATGGGCCAATGCCTATTTTAAAAATATCGAAAACTGAAATCTGTTCCTTGATCATTATGAATATAGTTACACAAAGCTATGATTGTTTTATGATTTTGGATAAATTAATTTTGACTCCTTGTGAAAATATTTTACCTTGAAAATAGTTGATTTAAACGCTCCATTATGAACCTCAATCATCAGTACCAAGTCCTTAATCTAGACGACTGTCGCGCCACTACATTCAAGCGGTTTGCCAATTACCTGATCGATTTAGTTGTTTTATATATCCTTGCATTTGGTGTTATCATGATTTTCGGAATGAGCAGGCCGAAATTTTTAAATGGTTTTGATGGGTTATCGGGACGCTTAATTTTCCTGTTAATTTATGGGCTTGTGATGTTTATAACAGAGGCCATGTTTAATGGAAGATCTTTAGGTAAATTAATTACAGGAACAAGGGCTGTAAACGCCAACGGTAGCGACATCACTTTTCAAAAGGTATTTATACGGAATATGGTCAGGGCTGTACCCTTTATTGCCTTTAGTGCATTGGGTAATCCCTGCACACCATGGCACGACCTTTGGTCGGATACCATTGTGGTAGAAGTTAAAAAAGTCGCATTACAGCAAAGGAAAGTAGATCTTTTTGCTGCTGTTAAAAATCAAACTCTATAATATCATCATCCTTAAGCATACGCTCCACAAACTTCTGATGGTTTTGTGGCGTTCCGGTAGCTACCCAGTTTCCGGTGATGATGTTATCAACCAATTGGTGTTTGCCGCGTTGTGGTTTCAGTTTACTCTCGCGAAAAACTTCTTCATAGCTTTCTAAGTCGCCGTGCACGTGTTGCTTTTTAACAATGCGGTAAATTCTCTTGGTAAAACGCCGGTCGCCGATTTCTTCTAAAAAGGGGAAAATAATAAGTGCCAATAACACGACGATGGTAACACCTACGGCCTGTTCATAATAGCCCGAGCCAACGGCCATGCCAATAGCGGCAACAATCCAGATAATACAGGCAGTGGTGAGGCCTTTAACGCGGTTTTCTTCCTTAAAAATTACCCCGGCACCTAAAAAGCCGATTCCGGTAACAATATTCGAGGCAATACGGTCCTGACTGGTTGGGCCGATTTTGATTGATAAAATGGTAAATAACGTAGCGCCTAAACCAATCATCATCATGGTTTTTAGTCCGGCGGATTTACTTCTATATTCGCGTTCAGCGCCGATTATACCACAAAGCAGCGTAGCCAATAAAAATTTATTGATTTCACTCTGTGTAATGAAATGCGTTTTATCTAAGATATCGTCCATTGCCTTTAATTATTAAAGGCAAATTAATAAAAATCATAACATCTTAAGCCATTTGCCCTACCACCATTTGAGCTATTCGGAAAATATTTTTCATAACCTACGCCAATCTCTGATGTTCCACTGGTATTGGTGTAATTGATTTTGGAAGTTGTTGCATCATGACTGATACCCAATCTGAATTTTTCGCCGTTGGTACGCCTGTTGAAAATATCAAAGATCACAGAAAAGACGATAGCATCACTCCCATGAGAAGTGCCGTCGTTGCGGTACCAGATCCCTGCATTTATTCCGGCATATTTATATTGCATACCTATACTGAAAGATTTCACATTGCCCTGTTTGTAAGCAACAATGGAAGGAATGAGGTAATTTCCGTCGCGATCGTACTCATCGGGCACCAGGGTGAGTTTATAACTTAAATTCCCTGAAATGCGCATGGGTAATTTCGCCTGAAAACCCGAGAGCGATTCGTCCGGGCGGTTAAGATGGTGTGCTGCAAGCCCCACCATAAATTTTCCCACCACGAGGTTTGCGCCTGCATTGGCATCAAAATAGAACCGGCTATCTACACTTGGCCGCTCGGCACCAGAAATACTTCCGGGAATATATCCGGTATTGATATCGATCTGGTCGCCGAAGACCAATTTATCCCAGTTTAATTTTTGATTCGTGATGCCACCTTGCAATCCAAACGACAATGCAAAGTCGTCGCCTCCGATAATATAAGCATAGCTTACTGCAATATTATTTTTCACCAGATAAGCTGTGCCCTCGCTGCTCCGGTTAAAAATGATTCCAATACCGCTATTTATGCTCCGTAGATTAAGGTCGCCGGATGCGGTCATATACGAATAATCACTTGCCAGGCCCGTCCATTGGTTGCGGTAAAGTGCATTAAACCTGATATCGCCCTCAAACTGACCGGTTAAAGCCGGATTTAGATAAATCGGGGAATTATAAAACTGCGAATAAATATGATCCTGCGCCACACCAATCAGTGGCAGTACCATCACAAACAAAAATAATATTACCCTTCTCCTCATCATCTTATTAAATATATTACGCCCGTTTTTTTGGGTGGAGATGAATCATAAGTCACCCCTTTCCAATCGCTTCCATTAGTAAATTTTATATCTACTTTCCAGTAGTAAACCCCTTGTGGTTGTTCCTGTCCTTTATAAGTGCCATCCCAACCTTCTAATGGTGCGCCATCGTCTAGTTTGTTTGTTTCCCACAATACCTGTCCCCATTTATTAAAAACAGACATTTGCCACTCTTTTATGCCACGACCCTTTGCTTTAAAAATTTTAATCTCATTTTTCGCACTTGCCGGCATAAATGAATTGGGAAGGTTCAGGTAGCCTGGTACGCCAATGATCCTTACCGATTGGAAAGTAGTAGAGGAACAGCCTTCTTTGTTCAGTACTTTAAGGGTTACATTATAAACCCCTTCGTTGGCATAGGTATGGCTTGGGTTTTGCAAAGTGGATACCGATCCGTCGCCAAAGGTCCAGGCCCAGCTAACCGCGTTTGCGCTGATGTCTTTAAAGCCAAAAGTATAGTTTGGAATGGATGTTTCATTGCCTGGTGTAACCGTGAATGTGGCAACAATTGGTGGAACAATACGGATAAAATCGGCTATTGTAGTGGTGTTGGTACAAGTTTGGGCATTTGTAGTGGTTAAGGTAACCGCATAATTCATATTTGAGCCCGTGTAGGTATGTTGTGGCTCAAACTCATTTGAGGTTGGGGAACCATCGCCAAAATCCCATAGATAACCTACAGCACCAACACTCGTGTTTTTAAATTTAACCGTAAGATTGGTACATCCCGATGTTTTATCGGCCGTAAAACTTGCTGTTGGTTGTGCCAGTATGGTTACGGTCTCGGTGGTGAAATTTTTAGAACAGTCGTTTTCTGCATCCAGTCTGATTGTATATTTTCCAGGTTTGGTAAAAGTATATGGATTAATGCCTGTTGTGTTGGAAACTGTAGTAGAAATTTCGCCTGTGTCATCATTGGTAAAGGTGTAAACAAACCTATTCGCACCGCTTGAATTGTTCACGAAATTTACCTTAAAGGGCGCACAGCCTTTTTTCTCATTTCCGTTTACCACCAGTTCTGCAATTACGTTATTTGGCGAAACCACGATGACGTGACTTGAAGAACTTATTCCGCAATCGTTTTTAGCCGTCATTGTAACTATAAAATCCTTGACCACAAGTGTGCTAAACGTGTGGCTTACTGTTCTTCTGTCAGTAACTTCAACTGGTGCAGAGCCATCGCCAAAATCATATGTGTAGGTGGTGCCTGCGCTTTCAGGAGAGGTATTGCTAAAATTTACCAAAAGATCAGAACATCCCGTGGTTTTATCTGGAGAAAATACAGAAACAGGTTTTGCATGTACCGTAACAGTAGCTGTTTTTATAATCGGAGGGCCGCATGGTACGGTGGTTTCCAGCGTAACGTCGTAAACAATGTCTTTTCCTGTGGCGTCGGCCTGGAAAGTTATTGCTGGTGGCTGTGTCAAATTTGATGTTGTACCATTACCAAAATTCCATTTATAGGTAGCCCCCGAAATTGGTGTAGTGGTGTTGGTAAAGGTAACATTAACGGGACCACAGCCTTCTGTTACACTTTGTGCAAAGGAGGGTGTAATTACAGGTAAGGTACTAAAATCAATGCTTTTCTCGTCCGAATTACAACCCAAGCTACTGGTAACAATAAGTTTTATCGATACCGTTTGGTTTCCGCTTGATAAAGTATAGCCAGGAAAAGTCGGGCCTGTTCCAATTTGTACATTATTGGCGAACCAAGTGTAAGTGGCATTTCGATCTGGATATAGGGTTGCTGAAATATTGTTTGAGCTCAAGATGAAAGGCGCACAGCCAACATTGTTAATATAAATTATTTCTGCTTTGGCATGCGGGTTGACTGTTATTTTAACCTGATTGCTCAAATTATTGCTACAAGGCCCACTGGATACAGAACGCCTGTAATAAATCGTAACGGTTGGGCTTGGTGGTGTAAAGCTTATTCCTGTTGCGCCCAATATATCGCTCCAGGCTGCGCCGTCAAGGCTTGATTGCCATTGATACATATACGCACCACTGCCACCACCGGGCAGAGCACCCGTTAAGGCTACTGCCGGTGCACCAATACAGATATTTTGATCAGCAGAGATGGTATTATTGGTAAGCCCAGGTAAAACAGTAATCTGTAGCGAATTACTGATTGAAGTACAAATGGTGCTGTTAACCAGCCTTCTGAAGTATGTTGAGGTAGAAACAATTAAGGTCAAATCTTTGTTGATTGCCGATGGTACATTGCTCCAGGTATTTCCATCTGCACTGCTTTGCCATTGGTAGGCAAACGTACCTGTTCCACCGGTTGGTGTATCGCCTGTAATGGTAATGTTTTGGCCGGCACAAAATGGAGCTGCTGGAGCGGTGATATTATTGGTAACAGGCGAATAATAAGTAACGGTAGTTTCTGATATTGATGGCGGGCAGCCACCGAAACCTGAAATAGTCCACCTGAATTTATAGGTTTGTCCGGGAACTAAACCGGTAACTGTAGTGTTGTAAAGCGTAGGTTCGGTTATCGTAACACCCGTTTGTGTGGTTTCAATTGTCCAGACACCTGCATTTGGCGAAGGGTTATTTCCATTTAAGGTAATCCCATTCCCGCTGCACAAATTTTGATCGGCTCCAGCATTTGCAGCAACAGTTCCCGGATTTACAGTAATGGTGCTTGCTGTAGATATGGCTTCTGCACAGCTACCGCTTTGTACCACCGCCCTGTATTGTGTAGTGATGTTAAGGTTGGAGAATACATAAGGGTTTGCTGTTGAGGTAAGGGAAGACCAGGTTATGCCATTATCAATAGATTTTTCCCAACGGATCACATTTCCAACCTGCCCGGTTAAATTGATGCTTCCTCCATTGTTACCAGCACATACATTTACATCGCCGGTAGTTGTACCGCCAACGCTGAGTGGATTAACGGTAATCTGAACATCATCGCTGGACGATGAGCAATTTGTATCGGCGATTGTCCACCTTAAAATATATGTGTTTCCTGCCTGCAGACCAGAAATCGCTGTATTGCCCTGTGTATCATCTGTAAATGTTACGGTTGTAGGTGCAAAAACGAGGGTCCACTTGCCTGTACCTACTACTGGTGAGTTTCCTCTTAAAGTATAAGAAGTAGCGTTACAGATAGCCTCATCTGCACCGGCATTTGCCAATGTTGCACTTGGTAAAACTGTTATAGTGATGGTAGCTGGTGTACCTGGGCAACCGTTTGTAGATACTGGTGTAATGGTATAAGTTACCGTGCCTGATGTAGTACCGGAATTGGTTAAAATATCGTTAATCTGTTCATCTGCCGAGGCTACGGTTCTATTGCTATTCCCGGTTATTGCACCGCTTACCGTACTGGTATAAGTATAGTTGATGGCTGGTAGGTTTGCAGATAGGGTTATGGCTGATGAAGCGGCGTTACAGATGCTTGGTTTGGCTGCTGTTGGAATTACAATCGGATTGGGTTTAACGGTAAGTACCAATGGAAAGGGTGCTCCATCACAACCATCTAAATGCGGGATAATGGTATAAGTAACGCTCGCGTCAATATTAAGGTCTGTATTGGTGATGATATCATTAATATCGCCAGTTCCGCTTGTGGTGTAACCGGTAGCCGATGCTGTAGCCGTAGCGGTCCAGGTATAGGTAACGCCTGTTGCCGCAGAAGTTGGTGTATACGCCACGCTATTGCCTGTACAAATGATTTTATTATTTGCACTTGTTAAGCTGATGTTGGGTTTTATTTTTAAAATAATATCATCATCAATCTGATTACAGGGTGCGGCCAAGGCTGTTGTTACCCTTAATTGTAGGGTAACGGTACCTGCCGTTTTTTCGGCAGCAGTCGGCGTGTAGGTAGCATTTAAATCGTTTCTGCCAGGTGTAAATGTTCCCTGACCACCAATCCAGCTTTGTGTAACTGTGGCGCCTGATATGGTTCCGCTGAGGGCAAAACTAGGGTCATTAAAACAGATACTTTGATCTGTTCCTGCGTTAACCACTGGAGCTGTGCTAAAAGTAAGTATTTGGGTATCTTCGGCCGTGCCACAATTGTTTTTATGGATAACTTTTACGGTATAAGTATCGTAGCTGTCGAATTTTATAGAAGGATATTTTGAATTTAACGTTGTACCTCCGGTAAAGCTATAAGTGCCAGTTCCGGCAGGGCTTACTGTCCATGTATAAGTATCCGCTAAATCCTGAGTGGTACCTGTAATGAAGGTTTTAGTAGGGCCGGTTGTGGTGGTATTAAAATCATAGGTAGATAAATTACAGAGCGTAATATCTGGCGAAAGTGTAGCCGTTGGATTTTCATTTACCACAACAGTTTGGGGCTGGCTGGCTATGATCCCACAAGATGGAGTCGTAATATTTAGGATAATGGTATAGGTGCCTGGGTTAGTGAAATTGAAGACCGGCTCTTTGCTCGTTGCGCTTGTGCCGCCTGTAAAATCTACTGCCGGGTTAACTGACCAAAAATAGCTATTGGCAGTTTCGCAGATATTATCCACAACGGAGAGATCAGAAGCTTTTAATGGAGTCCCCGAGCAAATGGTAGTTGAAGGTAGGCTAAATGCTGGCTTAGGCGCATCCTGGATACAGATGGTATGTTCTACAGGATCGGCATTACAGGCGCCCGAGCTATTGGATTCCAATCGGATAATATGCGGACCACGCGAAGAGAATTGATGCACCAGGTTATAAGAATGTGGCTTATTTACCGCTACCGGCACCCCATCAACATACCAGTTATATGTTACCAAATTTGGCGTACACCCAAGTGTATTGGTATTTGGGTTTTCTCCCAAAAGCGAAGTGTTAACAAAAGTAATATCGCTATTGGTACAGCCGGGCGTATTAAAGGCAAAATCGTTTATCGGTTTTACCACTACCTTGGCCGAAGAAGAAACAGGTGTACCTATGGTGCCGCAAAAAGCATTTGATACATTGATGGATACATCAAAGGCATTATAAATTGTTCCTGCGCTGGATGTTGAAACACTGCCACAAGATGATCTTGTATAGGGATGCGTTACCTTACCTCCATCATTCACTATTTCACAAAGGGTATACACTGAGGTGCTTTGATCGCCCCAGATGATGGTATAAATATCGCCTGGAAAATTGTTTTGTATACCCGAAGCTGAGGATACATCCACGTTAAATGTTAATAAGCCTAATGGTAAACAAACCACCGTATTGCCTGAATTGGCAAAAGCGGTTATTGTTTTATTATTGATGATCAGGTAGGCTTTGGTTGCAACGGTACCATTAGGCATTACCGCTTTGGTATAAATGGTATAATGCGCCTGTTGAGCAATAAATGGCTGGATTGGGGTCGGGAAATTGATCACCGTTGGGCTTCCGCCATTTAATTCGTTGGTAATCGCAGCGGTTACCATACTATTCGCTGTAGACTCATTATTAAGGAAAAAAGAATTATCGGGCCTGCTAAGGCATGTGCCAAAAATTTCGTTATTGTTGGCATTTAAATAGTTAGAAGTTAATTTAGCTTCGACAGGTGCGCCGGCTTTAACCTCAAAAGGAGTAGAAGGATTACTTACAGAATTTGGGTTAGTAGATTTTACCCTCACTCTGTAGCCCGTACCTGCAACGATACCGGAGGGGATTATACCATTTACGTAGGTGCTGTAGAAACCGTCATAACTGCCAATAAGTGTTTCAGTACCGAAATTTCCATTTTGATCAGAAAGATAAAGTTGGAATTGATTGCCCTGTGATATACAGCTTGCAGGTACAATAAAAGGAGCTGCAATCGTACTACCAGGGGTAAATGGTCCTGGATCTACTGAGCCAATATTCACTTGAGCTAAACTTGTTGACGAGTACAAAAATGCCCCAAAAAACAGGACAAAAAGCCATTTCCTTTTACAACGAATCTTCATAAATCTCTAACACTAGGGAATGATTTTATTGTGTGCTGGAAGCTAGCCAGTTAAGCTAGCTTTTAATCCAAATCTCAGAAATGAGTATCAGACCTAAGACGCGCCAATAAATATTCAGGCGCTAAGAACGTAGTTTTCGCATTACAGATACAAAACTTTACACCAACAGGAACTAAATGAGTAGGTTGTAAACGGTTTAACTTCGTTTCTGATGGCGCCAGGGCATAAAAAAACCCTCAAGGCGGTAAGCCTTGAGGGAATATTTTTACACGAAATAGCTTCGCTATAAGGATGGTATTACATCATACCACCCATACCGCCGCCACCCATTGGAGGCATTGGAGAACCACCTTCTTCAGGCTCGTCTGCTAAAACAACTTCTGTAGTTAATAACATGGCTGCAATAGATGCTGCATTTTCTAATGCTACACGGCTTACTTTAGTTGGGTCGATAACACCGGCACCAATTAAGTTTTCGTATACATCAGTACGTGCATTATAACCGAAATCGGCTTTGCCTTCTTTAACTTTTTGTACTACGATAGAACCTTCGATACCTGCGTTTTCGCAAATTTGACGTAATGGTTCTTCGATCGCACGACGGATGATCTGGATACCCGTATTTTCGTCTTCGTTAGCACCTTTTAAATCAGCTAAAGCTTCAACTGCGCGGATAAAAGCAACACCACCACCGGCAACAATACCTTCTTCTACAGCCGCGCGGGTTGCATGTAAAGCATCATCAACACGGTCTTTTTTCTCTTTCATTTCAACCTCACTCGCTGCTCCAACATAAAGAACGGCAACACCGCCAGCCAATTTAGCCAAACGCTCTTGTAATTTTTCTTTATCGTAATCAGATGTAGTGGTTTCGATCTGAGATTTGATTTGGCTTACGCGGGATTTGATATCTTCAGAGTTACCAGCGCCATTGATTACAGTTGTATTGTCTTTATCAACAACAACTTTTTCAGCAGAACCTAAATAAGTTAAATCAGCATTTTCTAATTTGTAACCTCTTTCTTCCGAAACAACAATACCGCCAGTTAAAATTGCGATGTCTTCCAACATTGCTTTTCTTCTGTCACCAAAACCTGGAGCTTTAACAGCAACAACTTTTAACGAACCACGGATCTTGTTTACTACCAAAGTAGCTAAAGCTTCGCCATCTAAATCCTCAGAAATGATCACCAATGGTTTACCGGTTTGAACCGTTTTTTCTAAAACTGGCAACAATTCTTTCATGTTGCTGATTTTTTTATCGTAGATTAAAATGTAAGGATTTTCTAATTCCGCTTCCATTTTATCTGCATTGGTAACAAAATATGGAGATAAATAACCTCTGTCAAATTGCATACCTTCAACTGTTTTAACTTCAGTTTCAGTACCTTTTGCTTCTTCAACAGTAATTACACCATCTTTACCTACTTTGCTCATGGCTTCAGCAATTAACGAACCGATTACTTCGTCGTTATTAGCAGAAATAGAGGCAACTTGTTTAATTTTATTGTTGTCATCACCAACCGCTTGTGATTGAGATTTTAAGTTTTCTACAACAGCAGCAACCGCTTTATCGATACCACGTTTTAAATCCATTGGATTTGCACCTGCAGCAACGTTTTTAATCCCGGTAGTGATAATGGCCTGAGCCAATACAGTAGCGGTAGTTGTACCATCACCAGCAATATCAGCCGTTTTTGAAGCTACTTCTTTAACCATTTGAGCACCCATGTTCTCAACGGCATCTTTTAATTCAATTTCTTTAGCCACAGTAACACCATCTTTAGTGATTGCTGGTGAACCGAATTTTTTATCGATAATTACGTTACGGCCTTTTGGACCTAAAGTTACTTTTACTGCATTTGCAAGAATATCAACACCTCTTTTCAGGGCGTCGCGTGCTTCTACGTTATATTTTACTTGTTTTGACATTTCTTTTTTGAATTTTGAATGATTGTATGAGAGAAGAATTGAATTTATATTCTTCTAACATTATTATTTTATTTGTTGATTTATGCTGAATTCTCATTTGAGATTCAGTCATTCAATCATTGCCTATTACCCAACAACAGCGTAAATATCAGTTTCGCGCATAATGAGGTAATCTTTACCTTCGTAAGGGAATTCGGTACCGCCGTATTTACCATAAATTACAACATCGCCAACTTTTACACTCGCTTTTTTACCTTCAGAATCTTCTTCAGAAACAGAAACTACAGTTCCTTTAGATGGTTTTTCTTTAGCCGTATCAGGGATATACAAACCCGATGCAGTTTTCTCTTCTGCCGCAGCCGGTTCAACTATTACTCTGTTCGAACTGCCAGCAATTGGTTTAAGGTTTAACGCCATAACTTTTATTATTTTTTTATTTTGATTTGAGTTTTTTAACTAAGCTTACAATTAACACTTTTTATGCCAAGTGTTTTTGAGGGACAAATTTTCACCAAACTGTCAATCTTTTTACCTGAATTAAGAAGGTGGGTGTCAGCATGGCAGTAAGTTTTTGATTGTTTTGCCAGATTATTAATTTTTTCAGATGCATATCAATGTTGACAGATTACGAACCAGCGCGCTGGTTCGTAATCTGTCAACAGGTATTCATTAAACGGGAGCTTTCTCTGTTAAGTATTTCCAATACCTCTTGGGCACATGCTGTACATGCAGCTTGGTGTTTTTCCGTGCAACAATATTGGCACTTTTAAAATAATCTTTCCAAAGGGTGGCGTATAAAGTTTCCCCTTCATCCATTAAAACGGGTGCCGGATTCTGTTTATTTACGCCATTGCCAAAACTGATCGTTATTTCTTCTACTGTATTTAAGTTATAATGTAAGCCATATTTACGTTTTAAGTCATAAATCACCCATTGCTGATCGGCATAGCGGTTTTTAAAGTGATTGGATATTAAAGGCAACACATTAAAATCGGGATCGATACTGGCATAAAATATTCCATCACCAGTTTTCTGAAAACGGATAAAAGCTTCCATCCTGTGTTTTTCTCTTTCTACACTTTTGGCATATTTGGATAGGGCAATTACATGTGCATTGCCAAAATTACTTTCGGCGCCTGGCTGGTTTTGAAAGATATATAGGGCAAATTGAAAAAGATGGTTATATGCCTCTGGAATTTCTGACAGATAACTGCAATAAAATTTACGCAGCCAGTCTTTTTTGAGTTTCTTTTGTAATCCTGCCCAAACCCGATCTGCTTTTTCTTCATGTGTAGTTACAGTAAAACTTTCAACAAAAGCCTCGGGCTGAAAAACTGCGATAGATTTTAACACGGTTCTTCCGGGTTTGCGTTCAAACCATTCAAAAACTGCGGATAAAAGACCTTGCAGTGATCCATCAAAAATGTAGATCATTGGTTGTTCATGTTTAAAAAGATTAAGGTTAGGAAGGAACCGCTTCGGCTCCCAAACGGAGCTGTTATACTATAGATTAAAATTTAATCTGTCATTGCATTCATAATGGTATCGTATTTAAAACAAAATCATCTGGTTGTTATCGGTTTTGAGGTATTTGCTCTGGCTTTCGGCCAGAATAAAAGCCTTAATCTGCGTGCCCTGATAATCTTTTAGCTGATAAGGGCTGTCTGAACAAATTATAAAATGCCTGGCACGGTTATACGCAACACCAATTTTTTTTAACTGATCAATCCTGAGTTTTCCAAACTTACGGGCTTGTACAATTTTTTTAGCCGACATTACGCCGATTCCCGGTATACGAAGGATCATTTTATAATCGGCTTTATTAATATCGACGGGAAAATGCTGCATATTGCGGATGGCCCAGCTTAATTTTGGATCAATATCCACATCAAGATTTGGATTGGCATCGTTTAAAATTTCCTGGACTTTAAAGCCATAGAAACGCATTAACCAATCGGTTTGATATAACCTGTTTTCTCTTAAAAGCGGCGGCTGAGTACCCAGGATGGGCATCCGGGTATCGTTACTAATGGGTACATAACCAGAATAATAAACCCTTTTTAAAGAGAAGTTTTTGTAAAAGGCATTTGCGGTATACATAATATCCTTATCGCTTTCGGGCGTAGCGCCAATGACCATCTGGGTACTCTGCCCGGCGGGAACAAACTTTGGGATATGCTTTATTAACTTTTTATCTGCCGAAAACTGTGTTATCTGTTGTTGAACAAAGGCTAAAGGTTTGATTACGTCTTCATGGTTTTTTTCTGGTGCCAACAGTTTCAACCCTGCTTCGGTTGGCATTTCCAGATTTATGCTCATGCGGTCGGCATATAAGCCTGCCTCTTTAATCAGTTCATCGCTGGCTCCCGGAATCGTTTTCAAGTGGATATACCCATTATAATTTTGTTCCAAACGTAATTTCTTTACCACCAAAAGCAAACGCTCCATAGTAAAATCGGCATTTTTGAAAATCCCCGAGCTTAAAAACAATCCCTCAATGTAATTACGGCGGTAAAAATTCATGGTTAGCTCAACTACTTCATCTACCGTAAAAGCCGCACGCTTTATATCGTTGCTTTTTCGCGAAACACAGAATAAGCAATCGTAAATGCAATGATTGGTTAACAGGATTTTTAAAAGGGAAACACATCTACCATCTTCGGTATAAGTATGGCAAATACCAGAAGAGTGACTATCACCAAGGCCCTTGGATGTGTTTTTTCTCGTGCCGCCGCTTGATGAACAAGAAACATCATATTTAGCGGCGTCAGCAAGAATATTTAATTTTTCACGGATTCGATCAAACATAGGATAAATTTTGCTAACAAATATAGTTTAATAACTAAATATATTAGCAAATTGATTAGTTTAATCTATTCCCTTTTGGAATAATCGTACTTAACTAAAACTGTTGGTCGGATTTAATTTTCTGCTTATAGGCAATTGATGTTCAATATTATAGCTTTCCTGATAGTATTGCAGTTCAGAAAAGAACCGATCTGCTTCAGTTTCGTGGTTTTTAAGTGGACTGAAATTGGCCACAAAATCGGGATTATTGAATGCAATCTGATAAAAATAACCGCCATTATTGTTGTCGAACATTTTGGTCACTCTGGTAACATGCTCCCAGCCACAGAAAAAATCTGTTCTTCTGTATAAAAAAGAAGTGCTTTTTAATTTAAAGCTGATCCCATCTTCATTGATCAATACTGTGCTGTGTACAAAAATCTGCGTTTTGGTAACCCATAATAAGGCCAATGCCATCGATATGATTGATAAGGAAACTAAAATTAATGTCGAAAGTTCTGAAAGCGATGTGGGTAAACTAAAAAGACAGTATAGCATCAAGGAGATAATGAACACAGGAATACCAACCATCGCAATTAACAAAACACTGTTTTTATGGTATTTTAGTTTGTAGGGATGCATGAGGGAATAATTTTTATAAAGTTAAGCCCTTATGCATGATCTTGAAATACTTAGTAATAGGTATTTTATAACCGTCTTTTTGTAGAATTATTTACCTTCCCATTCTTTATAAAAATGGTCTAGATATAGCAGCATAAAGTTGTGTCTTTCTATAGCTATTGCTTTGCCGGCAGCTGTATTCATCAAATCTTTTAACAAAAGCAATTTTTCGTAAAAATGATTGATGGTAGGGGCAGTGGTGTTTTTATAACTTTCTTTGGTTAAATGCTCTTCTGGTGGTATTGCCGGATCGTAAAGCACACGGTTTTTAAAACCACCATAGGTAAAGGCCCTTGCAATACCAATGGCACCTATGGCATCTAAACGGTCGGCATCCTGAACAATCTGCATTTCTTTTGAGGAAAATCCGGCACCATCAAAGCTATTCTTGAACGACATGTTTTGAATAATGAGCTTCACATGGGCGATAATATCAGCATCAACCGCAATCGATGCCAAAAATGACGCAGCCAGGTTTGGACCCAGTTCTTCATCACCATTATTAAATTTAGGATCGGCAATATCATGCAATAAGGCCGCAAAAGCCACTACCTGTTCGTCACCATGCTCTTGCTGATTAATGTTTTGAGCGGTTTTAAAAACGCGTTCAATATGAAACCAATCATGACCGGATTCGGCATTTGCTAAAGTTTTCTGTACAAATTCAATGGTTTTCTCAATGGTTGCCTGCATAGCCTTAAATTTCTTCCAAATGTATTGGATTTATTTGCAGGTAAGAAGAAATGATATCAACAGCGGATCGAGTAATTAACTCGCCGCTGCTGTTCTGTTTTCATCATCCGCAATAATTTTAATCAAATCATTGTGGTTAAGGGTTAATAAATGTGGTACTTCAACCTCTAAAATTGCCGCAATCTGAAATAAACGGTCGATAGTGAGTTTACTATAACCAAGCTCAATTTTACTATATGCATTTTGAGAAATTTTCAATTTTGCTGCCAGATAATCCTGAGTATAGTCTCTGTATTCTCTAATTTTTCTAATATTCCCGGCAACATTCTTCGTCTTTAAAGCCAATACATCTTCCATAAAAAAGGGATAAAATTTTTTAATGTTCTTTTACTATGTACGAAACTTTTGTCGTAACAGATTTTTAGCTTCTGAATTTTAGCACCATTAGGAGTCGCGCGAAACGGGGAAACCAACAGTTTATTATAACAAAAGAACAACCTAAATGTTTAATGTATTCTGCTTTAGTGTTGTTAATCAGGGTTTTGTAAAAACTTTAGGGCTGTTGGCATCGTTCTTATAATAGCTTCGCCACTTAAATGGCAGGCTTATAAAAGGAGTAGCCGAAAACCTCAAACAGAGTAGGCATTATTAAAATTAGAAACGTTATGAAACTTCAAGAGTTAAATTTAAACGAAATGAAAGAAATCAACGGTGGTGGTTTATTTGGTGGTAATGATTCATCAAGTTCTGGTGGTCTGTTAGGATCAATCGGGATTGGTAATTTATTAACCTTCTCAAACGAAACCCAAGACGGAGATGAATCGAGTAAAACCTCGTTCTCTTTAGGAAATAACATTGGTGGTAGCTTAGAGGGATTATTCAAAAGCTTAACCAGCTAATTTGACTTCACAACTCAATTAATAAAAAAGGGATTTCTTCAGAGGTCCCTTTTTTATTGCCGCCCGCCTAACCATTTAGGTTGTGATATTGTTTTAATTATCTGACAACCAGTAAGTTTAATGTATTCTACGCTGTTGTTTGAAACCCTTCCTTAAGAAAATCTATAAGTAGAATCTTTCCGTTTGTTAATTAAAGGGAGATGAAAATCAACCTTTAGGGTATGCCGAAAACCTTTAAGAGAGTAGGCTTAGTAAATCTATTTATTATGAAAATGCAAGATTTGAATTTAACAGAAATGAAAGAGATTAATGGTGGTGGTTTATTTGGTAGCAATGATTCATCTAATTCGGGTGGTTTATTGGGCTCAATCGGAATTGGTAATTTATTGTCGTTCCAAACCGCAAGTAAAGATGGTGATGAGGCCAGCGCAAGTTCGTTGTCAATCGGTAACAACATCGGTGGTAGCCTAAAAGGACTGTTTGACAGTTTAAGTCAATAATAAATAATTAAAGAAGGAGGATATTAATTTATCCTCCTTTTTCTTGTTCAGTTCATTTGAAAAATCATGGAAAATTTATCAGAAAAGGCGCTTGTAGCCATTGGAGGCGGGGGGGTATTCGATGGTAATTCGGGATCAATGGGGATATCGCTGTCTGCTACGGCAGATAGTTTGTTAAGCGTCACTTTTACTGGGAGTTATGGAGATTATAAAAACTCAACCACATTATCAACCGGAAATAATATTGATTTGAACCTTGGTTTTTTAAGCAACAAACAATAATTATATGCTTAATCATATTAAAAGAGACCATTGTTTTGGTCTTTTTTCGTGTGTACGAAAAAACCAAAATACCACAATTGCGTATATAAATTAGATATGGATAGCGATAAATACATATTTCCTAAAGAAGTGATTGAAAATACGGCTGAATATCATTTTCACTCGCATAACTCGTATACCAAAATTATCTATCAGGTAATCCTGGCCATGCTTATTGTCGCTTTTTTAGCCATGTTTCTCATCAAAGTAGATGTAAATGTGAAAAGTACAGGGCTTTTTCGGCCAACTGCCGAACGCAACGAAATAAAGCCATTAGTAGCCGGTCGGATCGATTCGTTGTTTATTAAAGAAAATATGCATGTTAAAGCCGGGCAGGTTTTACTCACCATCAAAAAAGAAAATATCGACAGTCAGGATGCATTGAACCAATTTCAGCAAAGTGATGTTACAGATCAGCTTCACGATCTGGGTTTGCTCATAAATGCTTACAAACGAAACGACTGGTCGAAAAAACTGCCGCTTAAATCAGGTGTTTACAGTCAGCAATACAGTTTGTTTATGCAACGGGTTACCGAGGCAAAAGCCCGCTACCAACTGGCCTATAAAAATTACGACCGTTATGCTTATCTCTATAAACAAAAGGCGGTTTCGGCATTAGAATACGATGAGGTAAAACTTAAAAAAGATAATGTATTTAACGAGCTTTCCCTAATCGGGGAGGAGCAGGGCAGTAAATGGCAAACGGAACTCAATCAGTTGAGTATCCAGAACCAACAATTGGGCACGCGCGACAGGCAATACGAAGAAGAAAAGGAGTTTTATACCATTAAAGCTCCATTAACCGGTACGGTACAACAGCTAAAGGGGATCCAGTCTGGAAGTTCTATTTCTGCCAATGAAATTTTGGGGGAGATTTCGCCTGATTCTGGTTTAATTGCCGAAACCTATGTGCAGCCTAAAGACATTGGCCTCTTGCATATTGGCACAAAAGCGAGGTTTCAGATTGATGCCTACAATTATAACGAATGGGGAATGGCAACCGGAAACGTGATTTCCATTTCGAGCGATGTTTTTATGCAGAATGGTGCGCAGCCCTTTTTTAAAGTGAGGTGTTTGCTGGATAAAAACAGCCTTAAACTGCGCAATGGTTATATCGGCAAAATTAAAAAGGGTATGACCTTACAGGCACGGTTTTTTGTTACCCGCCGGACTTTGTTTCAGTTGCTTTACGATAAAGCAGACGATTGGTTAAACCCGAACGTAATTCCCCAAAGTAAAGAAACCCAAGTTACGCGCCTATGAAAACCATAAACCAGTTTTTTGAGTCTTTAAAATCAAAGCAGAAAGCAAAAAAAACGATTATCAAACAGCATGATGTTACCGATTGCGGGGCAGCATGTTTAGCCTCAATTGCAATTCATTATGGTTTGGATCTTCCCATTGCCCGGATCAGGCAGTATGCATCTACCGATAAAAAGGGTACCAATGTTTTGGGTTTGATCGAAGCATCGGCAAGGCTGGGCTTTTCTGCTAAAGGTGTAAAAGCCAGTTATGATAATCTTTTTACCATTCCGTTGCCGGTTATTGCGCACGTCAATCATCATAATATTGCCCATTATATTGTACTTTATAATATTACCGAAACTTATGTAGAGGTAATGGACCCGGCTTATGGCGAAATGCAGAGGCTAAGTCCGGATGAGTTTAGGCAAAAATGGACGGGTGTGTTAATTATGCTATTGCCTGGCGATGATTTTACAGCTGGCACTGAACGCATTTCTTTAGAAAAAAGATTTATTTACCTGTTAACGCCCCATAAATCGGTTCTGATACAGGTTTTAATAGGGGCTGTATTTTATACGATACTGGGTTTGTCAACCTCTATTTTTCTTCAGAAAATTGTAGATAATGTGTTGCCGGAGGGAAATACCAATCTGCTTAATTTAATGGGTACGGTGATGATCATCATCATTTTGGTGCAGATTTTTATCAATTACGCTAAAACTTTATTAACGATAAAAACCGGACAGCAAATTGATGCCCGCTTGATTTTAGGCTATTACAAACATCTTTTAAAGCTACCGCAGCAGTTTTTTGATACCATGCGTGTAGGGGAGATTATTTCGAGGATGAACGATGCGGTAAAAATAAGGGCTTTTATCAATGATGTGCTGGTTGGCTTTGCGGTAAATGTTTTTGTTCTCATTTTCTCTTTCGCCCTGATGTTTACCTATTATTGGAAACTGGCTTTGATTATGCTTACGGTGGTGCCTTTATATGCTTTGGTGTATTATGTATCTAACCGCTTAAATAAGACTACCCAGCGCCAGTTGATGGAGAAAAGTGCCGAACTGGAAAATCAATTGGTAGAATCGGTGCATTCTGTAAGCACGATTAAACGTTTTGGTTTGGAGAATTTCTCGAACTTAAAAACCGAAATCAGGTTTATTAACCTTTTAAAAACTGTTTATACCTCAGGCACGAACTCGCTCTTAGTAGGAAATGCGAGTGGTTTTATTTCCAGCATTTTTGCCGTAATCTTACTTTGGGCAGGCGCGAGTTTTGTGTTGCAGAATATGATTACGCCCGGCGAATTATTGTCATTCTATGCCATTATCGGATATTTTACGGGGCCGGTAATCAGTTTGATCGGGATGAACAAAGTATTTCAGGATGCACGTATTGCAGCCGACAGGCTTTTCGAAATTATGGACCTGGAACGTGAAAAGACGGAAAATAGAACCGATTTAACACCCGACATGATTGGCGATATCGAATTTCGGAATGTAAACTTTAGGTATGGAACCCGGGTAACCGTATTTGATGGTTTTAGCCTGCACGTGCCGAAGGGGAAAATTACGGCTGTAGTTGGCGAAAGTGGATCGGGTAAAACCACGCTGCTCTCGCTTTTGCAGAATATTTATCCGCTCCAGTCGGGTAATATTATGGTCGGTGAATTTGATATCAACTACATTACTAACGAAAGTTTACGAAAACTGGTGGCGGTAGTGCCTCAGGATGTGCACCTTTTTGCCGGGAATGTAATTGAAAATATCGCAGTCGGAGAGATGGAGCCCGATATGAAAAAAATTATCCGCATCTGTGCCCAGTTAAACATCATGGATTTTATAGAGCGTTTGCCAAATGGATTTGATACCTATCTAGGCGAAAATGCAACCAATTTATCTGGCGGTCAACGACAGCGTTTGGCCATTGCCAGAGCCTTGTACCGCGATCCTGAAATCTTGATTTTGGATGAAGCTACTTCATCACTTGATTCTTCTTCTGAAGAGCATATTCACAATGCCATTTCTTTATTGCGTGAAAATGGAAAGACCATTATTTTGATTGCCCATCGTCTGAGTACTGTGGTAAATGCAGATAAGATTGTGGTTTTAAAAGAAGGAAAGCTGATTGAAGAGGGAACACACGAGCAATTGGTGAAACGTGATGGTATGTATACCAGCATGTGGCATAAGCAATTCCCATCCATCACAGCTACTTTAAAAAAGGGGAAAAAGAGAACGGCGGAAAATTTAGATGCTAAGGACTAATATAATCCCCAGTCATCTTCAAATTCATCTTTTTCGAAATATTTAACCCATTCGATAAACAGGAGACGAAATTTTTCAATTTCGTCTAAAACAATGTCTTTATATTCTGGTGTACAGATTTCGAACATATCTGCTGCCCTTACCTGGGTTTCCAATTCGCGACAGTTGGTTCGGATGATGGAGGCATTTTCCATCCTTAAAATGTACATATCTGCTCCTTCTGCCCCAACAATTTTAGGGCATAGCATTAGTGCATTCTGCATGATCAGGTTTGCGGTCATTTCTGCCATTTCACCTTCCAGTGTTTCGCAAAACAAGGCAGCGTATTTGTAAACAGCCCTGGCCTGGTTGTAAAGGCTTTTGGCCCGGGTTACTTTTAGCCTAACCTTTTCCGCATCATCACTTGATAGATTTTCTTCATCCTCATCATCCCGGCCAAATCGGCTAAAATGCTCCCATTCGGGCATATGGTCCATGTCATCAAATTCCATATTTTTCAAAATTGTTTACGTTATGGTACGTAAGAGAGCCTAATATATTAATTTTCAATCAAAAAGTCTAGCCCTCAATTAATGGTGCACGGCGCGAGCCATCATATAATTCGTATTCTAATAAACGACAATCTAATTTACCATTATAAAATTCAACTTTTTTAGCGGCTTTTAATCCAATTTTCTTTGCAAGATCGGGATTTCCGGTGAAAATATAACCAGAATAACCTTTGCATTTGGTTTTCATAAAATCGCCCATGCGTTTGTAGGTCAGTTCCAATTTGCTGTGAACACCTAAACGCTCACCATATTCAGGGTTAAAAACAACCACACCTTTACCATCTTCAGGAACAGGGGTCAATTCGAAATCGCATACTTCGAATTCAATCAAGGTATCTACTCCTGCGGTTTTGGCATTTCTGCGGGTTACCTCAACAGCGTCTTCAGAAAGATCGGATGCCACAATTTTTAGATCAATATTTTTGATCACCTGATCTTTTAAAATTCTGCGTTCTGCGAAAAAATCTTCCTCATTATAGCCTAAAATATGCATAAAACCATAATTCATGCGGTATAAACCCGGGGCACGGTTGGTTGCAATTAAAGCTGCTTCGATTGCTAGCGTTCCCGAACCACACATGGGGTTGATAAATGGCGATTTTTTATCCCAGTTGGTGGCTAAAATAACACCGGCCGCCAACGCCTCTAACATGGGTGCTTTTCCTGGGATTTTACGGTACCCATGTTTGGCAAGGGTTTCGCCGGAAGTATCCATAAAAACATCTGCATCTGCATCTTTCCAGTATAAATGAACTACTGCTTTGTTCGCATCGGATCCTGAATTGGGGCGAATGCCTTTTTTCTCTTTCATGCGGTCTACAATTGCATCTTTTACCTTTAGGTTGGCAAATAGCGGCGTAGTAATATTTGGGTTATCCACATTTGAGGTTACCGAGAAATAACCCGAAAAATCAATCAGTTCTTCCCATTCAATGGCAGAAATTTCGTTATATAAATCATCAGGCGTAATGGCCTTGAAACTTTTAATTGCATAGAGGATCTGACTGGCACAACGCAAGTTCAAATTGAGCTTTATACACTCTGTAAGGGTGATATTAAGCTCAACGCCCGTAGCGAAAGCTCTTTCGATGGTGTAGCCCAAAGCCGTAACTTCAGCTTGTAAGTAGGGCGAAAGGCGCTTGTTGCAGGTAATGATTACCTTGCTTTTATTGTGGAAAACTTGCATCATAATATATGCGAAGTTATCAATAAAATTATAGAGATTTGATGTTTATAGTACATTAAGTAGTATTAGATATGGAAATTAAAGGAAAAGTACACGAAGTAGGTGCCACACAACAAGTAAGTGAAACGTTTAAAAAACGTGATTTAATAATAGAATACGCAGAAAATCCAACATACCCAGAATATATCCGTTTTGAGGCTTTGCAAGATAAAACTGCATTATTAGACACTTTTAAAGCAGGCGATGAGGTTGAAGTGTTCTTTAATTTACGTGGTCGCCCATGGACAGATAAAGCGGGTAAAACATCATATTTTAATAGTTTGGTGATTTGGCGTATCAATGCGGTTGCAGCAGGTGCTCCGGCAGCAGCGCCAGCTTACGCAGCCCCGGTTGATGTAAGCAATGCACCAGGTGAAGATGATGATTTGCCTTTCTAAATAAAGAATCTTTTTTAAGCAAACAATTTTGAACCATGCCGAGACTTTTAGTCTCGGCATTTTTTTTGCCTACGTGCCAGACTTCCGAAGTTTACATAACTTGTGCGATAGCAAAACTTAACAAGTCTTCCCGCCGCTGTTAAAATATGTTAAAAACAAACACTTAGCTTAGCGATTCAGTATTTTTGATATCTGTTTAAATTTAAAAAGATTGTGATTTGGTTTTTTAAAGCTTAAAATCATTCTAGTTCAATGAAGAAAAAGAGTTTTTGGTTAATTACCGTTTTAATGACGGTGGCTTTACTTGGTGTATTTGTAATGCAATTGTATTACATCAGGGAGTCTTATAAACTAAAATCCCAACTTTTCGATGAACAGGTAAATCAGACCCTGACCTCGGTGGTAAATAAAATTCAGCGGAAAAATACCGCTGATCACCTGAATAGAAGAGGTGCCGAAATCAGGCTGCAGCAGATGCAGGATGTGAGGCAAAGGGCACTGGATATTAATGAATTAAGGCAACAGTACGAACAGGAAGTAGAAGTTAGGCAATCGGAGCGCGAAATTGAGATTGAAAATTACCTGAATCAACAGGATAGTGTAATCAGGGTTTCTTACCGTAAGCCAGAAATGCTCAGCGAAAACACCTTTAAGTCGCTATCATCGCCTACTCCAACAACCAAAATCGGAAGCGCACGTCTAGACATACAGATTGATGGTATTGTTGATGAAAACTATAATATGAATGCCTTTAGTATGCGGTCGAAACTGTATTCGAACGATAGAAAGACTTTTAATTTTAGTTCACCGAAAAGCGTTCCCGATTCTATCAGGTATTTGGTTTACGATCCACGAGATGGTGCGCCGGGATTAATTAGTGTACCGAAGATACCGGATGATATGGCCCTGAAGTTTAAAAGGGAAGATCAGCTGGCTAAAAAGAGACTTGATCTTAAAATTGCTACTTTGAGTAAAGGGAAAGGTCCGATTAACTATTCGCAGACTAACTTAATCGAAGATGTGGCCAAAGAAATGGAGGAGGTAAATGTTCCAATATATAAACGGATAAACTTTACTGCCCTCGGACCACTTTTAAAGCAAGAACTCGTGGCCCACAATATTACATTAGAGCCTTCTTATCGGGTTTCTTTAGCTAAGAAAGATTCTACTATTTTTATGACAGCTTCCAATAAAAATGGAGAATTTTTACCAGAAAACACCTATAAAACACCTTTATTCGGTAACGATTTATTCCGCGACCCCGGTATGCTTTTCGTGAGTTTTCCGAATAAAAACTCAGCGATTATTTCTAACCTGAGTGCTACACTTGCCTCATCTATCGGGTTGTTACTGGTACTCGTTTTCATCTTTTCTTATACCCTTTATGCCATTTTAAAGCAGAAGAAACTATCAGAAATGAAAACAGATTTCATCAACAACATGACGCATGAGTTTAAAACCCCTGTGGCCACCATTATGATTGCCAGTGAGGCTTTGAAAGATCCCGAAGTGACGGAAGATAAGGCTCGGTTGAAACGGTTGGCAGGGATTATTTATGATGAAAATGTTCGTTTGGGCAGTCATATCGAACGTGTATTAAGTATCGCCAGACTGGAAAAGGGTGAGCTTACGATGGAGAATACCGAGGTAGATATGAACGATTTAATTGTGATTGTGCTCGATAGTATGGAGTTGCAGTTACAAAAAAAGAATGCCATTATCCACGTCAATACCGATGCCGAAAACGCAGTAGTTTATGGCGATGAATTGCATCTCTCCAATGTCATTTATAACCTCATTGATAACGCGAATAAATACAGCAGCAATACACCGGAAATTACCATCACTACGCGCAATACCAACAGGAGTTTAATTATTGAAATAGCAGATAAGGGCATAGGGATGACCAAAGAGCAATCTAAAAGGATTTTTGATCAGTTTTATAGAGTACCAACAGGAAACCTGCACGATGTTAAGGGATTTGGCTTAGGGTTAAATTATGTTCAGGATATTATCAAGAAACTGAACGGAACAGTTAAGGTAAGTAGCGAAAAAGATAGGGGAACAACGTTCGAAATATCTTTACCTTTATAAACCGGCTAACCATCGGTACAAAAGGTTGCTTTGTCGATACATTAAAATATAACAGGTTTAATTTGTCTAATATAGTAGAGTATCAATTTAATCTACATCATAAATTAAACCGTTATGCATATTCAGAATCAAACTTTCAGTGTAGGGAATGCTACATACGTGAATAAAATTAAGAAAATGAAAAAAATACTTCTGGTAGAAGACGACCCAAATCTAGGTTTATTATTACAAGACTATTTGCAGCTAAAAGGTAAATTTGATGTAGTGTTATGTACTGATGGTGAAGACGGATTAAAAACGTTTAACAAACAGAATTTCGATCTTTGTATTTTGGACGTGATGATGCCTAAAAAAGATGGATTTACCTTAGGTAAAGACATTAGAAAGGTAAACACACAGGTTCCGATCATTTTTGCAACGGCTAAAACCATGTTGGAAGATAAATCTGCTGCTTATGATTTAGGCGGTGATGATTATATTACCAAACCATTCCGTATAGAAGAACTTTTGCTGCGCATTAACGCCATGTTTAAGCGTGTGGCCAATAAAACCGATCAAAACGACGAGTCTGCAGAGACACAATTTTCTATCGGTCAATATCATTTCGATTATACCACCCAGATTATTACCCATAATGATGTACAACAAAAGCTGTCTACCAAAGAAGCTGAACTGCTACGCTTATTGTGCTTAAAAAAGAATACCGTTTTAACCCGTGAGGAAGCTTTGTTAAGTATCTGGCATGATGATAATTACTTCAACGGTAGAAGTATGGATGTATTTTTAAGTAAGCTTCGTAAATATCTTAGAGCCGACCCCACAGTAGAAATTATCAATGTGCATGGAAAAGGCTATAAGTTGCTGGTCAGTTAAATTAACTAAACCAACCATCCTCCTGAGCTTGTTTCAGGATTTACGAAACAATTAAGAAAGGATGCTGAAACAAGTTCAGCATGACGAAAAGAATTAAATATATAAGTTCTCCTGAATAGTGGGAATAATATTCCGTTCCTGCGCAAGCTTAAATAAGGTATCAACCGCTTTACGGCCTTCTTCGCCAAGATTAACGCTATATTTATTTACATACAGTTCAATGTGTTTATACATTACACTTTCTTCCATGGCCTGGGCATGCTGGCGGATAAAATCAATTCCTGATTTTGGATGTGCAAAGGCAAACTCTACCGACTGGCGGATTAAGCGGTTCACTTTTAATTGTACTTCGCGGTCTAAATTTCTATTGATGACGATTCCGCCCAGGGGAATGGCGCAGCCGGTTAATTTTTCCCAGTAATCTCCTAAATCAACAATCTTGGTTAAACCTTTATCCTGGTAGGTGAACCTGTTTTCATGTATGATTAAACCTAAATCAATCTCGTTGTTCAGCAAGGCGGATTCGATCTCCGAAAAAACGAGTTCCTGTTTGTTCAGCAAATGGGGATAGGCAATGCCCAATAAAAAATTTGCCGTGGTATATTTTCCCGGAATCCCAATTCTCAGTTCAGCGTTTGCAGTTTGAAGTTCGGCGTTATCGAAATGATTTTTACTGATCAACAACGGGCCTACGCCAAAACCTAAGGCGCTGCCGGCGTCTAATAAGGCATATTGATTAGCTACGTAGGCGAATGCATGAAAACTTAACTTGGTAATGTCTAATTCGCCTCTGAGTGCCTTTTGGTTTAAGGTTTCTACATCATCATAAGAAACTTCAAATGCTAAACCTTCAGTATCAATTTTATGGTGAATGAGCGCGTCGAAAATAAAGGTGTCGTTAGGGCAGGGTGAAAATCCAAGTGTAAGTTTCATCTATTTATTTTTTTGTTTTCAGGTGTTAGATAGAACTTTGACAATTAAAATAATTATTTTAATTGTGTCGGGTTCACAAATCAAAATTAACTACTGCAATAAATTAATCGGTCATAATCAGTTCATTTCTCCAATAAAAGCAATTGCCCAATCATTTAAATTTTTAACAGCAAGGTCTATTTTCCAGTTTTCTTTATTTCTGGGCTCTACGTAATTGGATATGCTCCTAATCTGGAGGCAATCGATATTTAACTGCTTGCAGGCATAAAAAATGGCAGCCCCTTCCATGCTTTCGGTTGTTGGGTTTAACCTTTGAATCAGTTTTTTTATGCTTTTTTCGCTTCCGGTTACACAATTCATGGTGATGCCTTTTGCAATCGGCAAAGCCACTTCTCTATGGGGCCGGGAGGTATAATGGTTTTCTCCAAAACCTAAATCCGTGATGGTTAGAAAGTCGTCGCCATTTTCAGCACCCAGTTCGGCAAATGTATCTTCGGTAATGTTTAATACCGTACCTAAGGCTATGCTTCGATCAAAACAGCCCGCAATACCAAAATTTACCACAAGATCGTATTTGTGCGAAAGGTGTTTACCTAAGGCAAATGCTGTTGCCACCATTCCAACACCTGTGATCAGCAAATCGAAATTTTTATGCTCCACAAAATTTCCATCGGGCAGATTAAAATGCTGATAAACGAAGTTAAGTTCCGCTTTTGTAGCGGCAACAACTAAAATTTTCATATGGTAAAGTTAATTCATTAAATAATAATCCGACTACATCATCCATTTTTCCATCTTACATTTTCCATAACGGGGCTTAAACCTTTATCTGTATATTTGCACTTTATTTTATAGTAATGATTTACATAACGAGAAAAGCATCATTTAATGCGGCACATAAATTAGCCCGTACCGATTGGGATGATGATAAAAATAATGAAGTTTATGGTAAATGTGCCAACCCAAACTGGCACGGCCATAACTATTGGTTGTATGTTACAGTTAAGGGCGAGGTTAATCCGGAAACAGGTTTTTTGGTTGATTTAAAATGGCTGAAAGACGTAATGAACGATTATGTTGTAGATAAGGTTGATCATAAAAATTTAAATCTTGATGTAGACTTTATGAAGGGCAAACTGGCCTCTACCGAAAATCTGGCCATAGAGATCTGGAAACAGTTATGGGCGCCAATTGCAGAGAGCGGGGCAATTTTACATTGTGTAAAAATCTACGAAACCGAAAATAATTTTGTTGAATACTTTGGTTAAAAACCTAAATTAATGAGCAGTAAAGACGTATTAAAAGGCGAATCGAGGGATGGTTATGTGAAAATAGACCGTTACAACGAAGATAAAATTGAAGCTGTAGCTACACACTACAAAGATATTCTTGGCCAGTTGGGCGAAGATCCGGAACGCGAAGGGTTGTTAAAAACACCTGAACGTGTGGCTAAAGCGTTGCAATATCTAACCCACGGTTATGATTTAAAACCAGATGAGATCCTCAAAGGAGCCATGTTCCAGGAAGATTATAGCCAAATGGTTGTGGTGAAGGACATTGAAGTGTATTCGATGTGCGAACACCATATGCTGCCCTTTTTTGGCAAGGCGCATATCGCTTATATCCCTAACGGCCATATTGTTGGCTTGAGCAAAATTCCACGTGTAGTTGATGCCTTTGCCCGCCGTTTACAGGTACAAGAACGGTTGACCAACGAAATCAGGGATTGTATCCAAAATACGCTAAACCCTATGGGGGTAGCCGTGGTGATAGAATGCAGGCACTTATGCATGTCGATGCGCGGAGTACAAAAACAAAATTCGGTTACTACAACCTCGGCGTTTACCGGCACTTTTTTAAGTAATGATAAAACAAGAGCTGAGTTTTTAAGGTTAATTACAGCAAGTTTAGATTAACCCCAGCCCCCTAAGGGGGATGGATTAATAATAATTTAATAAAATATTTAATTTCCCCTTTAGGGGATTAAGGGGTATGAAAGCATATATTTTTCCCGGACAGGGAGCACAGTTTGTAGGTATGGGTAAAGATCTTTATGAGCACCCAAAAGCTGCAGAATTATTTGAACAGGCCAACGGGATTATCGGTTTCCGCATCAGCGATATTATGTTCGGCGGAACAGATGAAGAGCTTAAACAAACCAATGTAACGCAACCGGCTATCTTTTTGCATTCGGTTATATTGGCGAAGGTGTTAGGGGATGATTTTAAACCTGATATGGTTGCGGGCCACTCCTTGGGTGAGTTTTCTGCTTTGGTAGCGGCAAAGGCCTTAAGTTTTGAAGACGGCTTAAAACTGGTTATTGCGCGTGCAAATGCAATGCAGAAAGCTTGTGAGGCTCAGCCATCAACAATGGCGGCTATTTTAGGTCTTGCTGATGAGGTGGTTGAAAAAATCTGTTCAGAAATAGATGCGGTAGTAGTACCGGCGAATTATAACTGCCCGGGCCAATTGGTGATTTCGGGCAGTATAGAAGGTATTGATCTGGCCTGTGCTAAATTAACTGAAGCAGGAGCAAAAAGAGCATTAAAATTAAATGTAGGTGGAGCATTTCATTCCCCTTTAATGGAACCTGCAAAAATTGAATTGCAAGCGGCTATTGAGGCAACAGATATTTCGGTGCCAATTTGCCCGGTTTATCAAAATGTTGATGCCAGGCCTTATACAGATCCAACCGAAATTAAAGCCAATTTAATTAAACAATTAACAGGTGCTGTACGTTGGACACAAACAGTAGGAAATATGCTTGCTGATGGTGCTACAGAATTTGTTGAGGTTGGCCCGGGAAATGTATTACAGGGATTGGTTAAAAAAGTGAGCCGCGAAGTACAAACAAGCAGTGCTGGCATAGCTTAACTTATTCAAAATAGAATAATAGTTCCAACGCCATAAACCCAAGTGTTTATGGCGTTGTTTTTTATCAATATTTAATATCTTTATCAATAGGATGAAAATGAGCTTTGGTGTAAAAATAAGGTTTCTATTGCTCGTTTTGGGCTGTTGCCTGATGGCAACTTCCATCTCGCTGAGCCGTTTTACTACCAAGAGTGAACTGCTCGAGCACGATGCCGAAGAAATTCAACAAAACCTTTTGATCAAAGAAAGATCGGTGCAAAATTTCCTGACCGATAAAAAAGAGGTGGCCAAGGCCGAGCAATTTCATCTCAATCCTAAAGACGCACTTGATTTTATCGAATCATTCCGTGAAAAGAACGGCATCAATCTATTAACCTATCAAAATAATCAACTTAAATTCTGGAGCACCTATAAAGTTTCGGAAATAGATCCGACTACAATAAGGGAAGGTAGTTCTGTATTGTTTTTTTCCAATGGCTGGTATGAGGTAATCAAAAGCACACGGCATAATTTTAGCCTTATTTTTCTGATTTCCATTCAGTCTCAGTATCCTTTTAAAGAAACGCAGTACTTTAAAAATGATATTGACCCCATTTTATCAAAGACCAAAATATTAACTTTTGCATCTTTTACCGATAAGGATGTTTATGTGATAAAAAGTCTTGATAATAAGTTTTTATTCGGACTTAAAGTGAAGCCGGGTTATGCAGAAACCTATTATTCTGGTACACAGTTATGGTTATTTGTTGCAGGTATGTTGTGCATCTGTATGTTTTTTAACTCTTTAAGCTCACTTATTGCCAGGCGGGGGCATATTGCATGGAGTACCTTTTTACTGCTTTTTTTCTTTTTGGCTTTTCGTTTATCAGATTTATATTATGGATGGTTTAATCACCGGTTTATCTTAGAGCTGTTTGACCCACGCATCTATGCCGATAGTTTCTTAATGCCCTCATTGGGCGATTTTCTGTTAAATGTTATCGTACTTACCTGGTTGCTCCTGTTTATGTACAACCATAAGGCGCAATATCAGTTCCCCGAATGGATCAAGCGGAATAAGATAATAGGGATACTGATCCAGGCAGGATTACTGGTGTTGATCGGGCGGATAGTTTGGGATACCGACGATATTTTCTTCGGATTGATCTTCAACTCCAAAATCAATTTTGATATCGTAAACATTTTAAAACTGAGTGGAACAAGTTGGGTAGGGATCGTGATTTTATGTTTGGCCTGGTTTCAGATCTACCTGATAACGGTTATATCTGCAACAGTAAGCAGCCAGTTAAATGTTACGAACAGAGAGCGGTTAATTATTTTCTTAACCGGCTTTGCCGGTGTTTTTGTATATAAACTTATTGTTGATTTTAATGCATTTTTTATCGTTTTTGCGCTCGCGTTATTTATTGTTGCAAGAGCTGTTTACCTAAAAGAACGAAATTTTTCTATCGGTATGTTTGCCATTGTTTTCTTCTGTCTGGCTTTTAATACTTCGATTAAATATACCAGGTATAAAGATTTCAAAGAAAGAAGCTTACGCGAGCCGTTGGCACGAAAAGTACAATCATCAGAAGATCCCAATGCCATTGTAGCCTTAGGTGCCCTAGGAAATGAGATTGTTAAAGATGATTTTCTGGTGCGGTATTTTAACCAGGAACGGATGGGCAATTATGCTGTGCTCAAAAATCACATTAAAGATTATTTGGATGGTTATTTAAACAGATATGATTATCAGATTTATCCTTACGATAAATCCGGGATCATCATTGGAAGCGCCGATAGTCCGCCGATTGATAAGTATAAAAACCTGGTAGAAGCCGGTTCAGTTAAAATTGATGGGTCAAACTTTTTCTATCAGGTTAACAACACGTTTGGTTATCAGGATTACTTTGGGATTATTTCTGTTGTAGATCAGGGCAGTTTACTCGGAACACTCGTTATCGAACTTCGATCCAAGCCTTACAATTATAATAATCGTCTACCAGATCTTTTGGGTGATCAAAAGATAATGAAGGATGAAGATTTTAAAGGTTATTCCATTGCTTTATACAGTAATAATAAACTCCTTAATCAATCTGGTAACTATACCTATCCGCTTGATGGTAGCATATTTAAAGGTAAAAAAGATGATTTTGTGACCATCAGCGATGATAAGCTCCGTTACAGCCATTTAATTTATAAACCATCTAATAGTAAAATGGTCATTATCAGCAGAGAGAAAGTCGATTATCTTGAACGTCTGGCGGCATTATCTTTCTTTTTTCTGGTGTTTATTATCTTTTCGATATTGCTTTACGGCTTAATCTGGCTCATCAAGAATTTGGATGATGATAAGGTGGGCTGGTTTAGTATCAACAGGTCGTTAATGATCAATGCCAATAAGATTTTATATAAAACAAGGATCCAGGTCTCGATTGTACTTTCTGTTGTGGCTACATTGGTTATTGTAGGTTGGGTAACCTATTATTATATGAACCTCGAATACCGTGGCCAGCAAGATGCAATATTAAAGGATAAGATCAGAAAGGTTCAGCAGAATTTTGAAAAGCAGGTTTTTAGCAATGGAATTGTTGCCAATGATGAGAATGCGGTAGCAGATTTTAACAATTTTGCAGATATCAACAATGCAGATTTAAATTTATATGATCTGAATGGCGACCTAATAATGACTACTTATCCAAAACTCTATAGTTATAAAATTATTGGGAAAAAGATGGGCCCGTCAGCATATCTTTCTTTGAGCATTCTGCACCGGTCAGAGTTTATCAATGCGAATGAGAAAATTGGTAATTTAAAATATGCGGCTGCCTATGCGCCGATCAGAAATGCCCAAAATAAAACAATTGCTTATATCGGTTTGCCAAATTATTCTAACGAAGAAGAGTATACCGATAAGATTGCCCTTTTCGTAAGTAATCTGATTAATATTTATGCTTTGGTTTTTGTGGCCATTGGCGTGCTGGCGGTATTTTTGGCCAACCAGATTACGAGCCCTTTAACGTTTATTCAGGAAAGCATCAGTAAAACAAAAATTGGCCAGCGGAACGAACCCATTGTATGGCGTAGGCACGATGAAATCGGCTCTTTAATTAAAGAGTATAACAATATGATTTCTGCTTTGGAGGCCAGCGCGCTGAAGCTCGCAAGATCGGAGCGCGAAAGCGCCTGGCGCGAAATGGCCAAGCAGGTTGCCCATGAAATTAAAAACCCCTTAACGCCTTTGAAATTGGGGGTTCAATTGTTAGAAAAATCATGGCGGGAGAAGGATCCAAACTTCGAGCTTAAGTTTAATAAGTTTAGCAAATCGTTTATAGAGCAGATAGATAGTCTTTCTAAAATTGCCTCCGAATTCTCCAATTTTGCTAAAATGCCCGATACCAATTTGGAGCGGCTTTCTTTATTGCCAATTATCGAGCAGGCAAGAGAGGTGTTTAAAAGCACAGAAAACGTAACCATAGACGTGCTGAATAAAAGTGATAAGGATGTTGAGATCATGGCCGATCATGATCAGCTTTTAAGAACCTTTAATAACCTGCTTAAAAACGCCATTGAGGCCATTGATGAGGAGACTTTATGCTGCATCACCATTGTTGTTTACGTGGATGTACAGAATGCCTATATCGAGATCAAAGATAACGGTAAAGGGATTCCGCTAACTTTACATGATAAGATATTCGTGCCTAACTTTACCACCAAAACTTCTGGAACAGGATTAGGACTCGCTTTTGTAAAACAAGCGGTAGAGAATGCAGGTGGGGCAGTTAAGTTTACCTCTATTAGCGGCTTGGGGACTACCTTTTATTTGAATTTCCCTTTAGCTAAATAAAAAAGAATTAAGGTTGGTTTTGAGGGGATAATTTTATCTCAGTTCTACCTGAGCCTTGCCCATGGTATTACCATCAGCATATAAAATTACAGTGTAAATACCTTTTATAAAAGGTTTTGGGTTGGCCCAATCGATAACATAGGTACTGTCGTCGTTATTGTAATTGATAAATATAGAGTGGCTGTACTGCATATCCTGTCCATCAGCCTCGAAACGGTTCCCTTCATCGGCCAGTAAGTTGCCAGCAGGATCAAATACCCTAAGGTAAATGTTGTGATGGCCTTTTTCTGCTAACTCGTTAGGTATAATGTTAAAACGGACACTTAGTTTTTCTGCCGTTGAAGATCTGGTTACCTCAACTTTTTTACCGCTTGATTTTGTTCTGAAAGCGATAATTTCGGCGGTTTGGAGTTTTAATGCTGCGGCTGTTTTAACCTTTGCATTGAGATTTGCGTTTTCGTTCTCCAGATTCGAAGCCTTATTGCTAATGTTTCTGAGGGTGTTTTCTAAACTATCGCGACTATTTTTTAGAAAAATGTTATCTTTTTGAAGCTGGATAATCTGCTCGTTGTAATTTTTTACAAATGTTTTCAGCTCGTTTATCTGCACATTGGCTTTATCTAGTTCGCCCTGGGTAATCTGGGCTTTTTCTAAGGCTGCCTTAAGTTCTTCAATCTTTACGCGGGCGAGTTTTTGTTCTTCAACCAGTTTATCGTTTAAATCTAAGTTTAAAGCATTCACCTTATCCAGCTCAACCTCAATCTTTTCCACCTCCAGCCTTAACTTATCTTTTTCTGTGCTAACGGTTACAAATTTTTCGCTCTGCTTTCGGTCTTTAAAAAACAAGTAAGCATTTGTGCCGATTAAAGCCGCAATAACGATGACCAGGAAGTAAATTTTGTTTCTATCACCCTTATTAATCTTTTGTGGTTCCATTTTAATAACGCTGTATCTTTCTTAAATTAATATACTTTTGTTCTCCATAGGTAAATGGGTGTACACAATTAATTTTAGCAGGGCGCAAATTAAAATTTTTAATAAACTTATAAGAGTTTTTAAAAAAAATCGTTTAATTGCTAATGTTCATTTGTATTCAAATCAACACAAATACACAACCTGAATAAAAAATAAGACAGAAATAATGCTTAAAAACTTCCTATACGCACTTTTATCTTTAACTGTAGTACCTTATATATTAAATGCACAACCTTTATCAAAAATTGCACCAAAAAGGGAGTTTAGGGGTGTTTGGGTGGCTACTGTTACCAATATAGATTGGCCATCGCGGCCAGGTTTAAGTATCGATCAGCAAAAACAAGAATTAATCGGCATTTTAGAAAGGCATAAAAGTCAGGGCATGAATGCCATTATTTTGCAGGTAAGGCCTGCAGCTGATGCTTTTTACGCAAAATCAAGAGAGCCCTGGAGCCAGTGGCTAATGGGCAAACAAGGTTTGGCACCCGCAGCTGGGTATGATCCATTGGCCTTTGCTATTAAAGAGGCTCATTTTAGGGGCATGGAGCTTCACGCCTGGTTTAATCCGTACAGAGCCAGTATGAGCAGTACTGCTGTGTTGAGCGAAGACCATGCATACCGCAAACACCCAGATTGGTTTTTTACCTATGGTGGCAAAAAACAGTTTGATCCTGGGATTCCTGAAGTCAGGGAATATATTGTTCAGGTAATTTTAGATGTTGTAAAGGGATACGATGTAGATGGTATTCACTTTGATGATTATTTCTACCCGTATAAAGTAGAAGGGCAAAGTATTAACGATGGCAGTACTTTTTATAAATACCCCAATAATATCTCGGATATTAAAGATTGGAGGCGAAATAACGTCGATTTGCTCATTAAAGCGTTAGATGATAGTATTCATCACTATAAGAAATGGGTTAAATTTGGCATCAGTCCCTTCGGCATCTGGAAAAACAAGTACGAAGATCCGGAAGGCTCTGCTACAAGTGGTTTATCCAATTATGCAGAGCTTTTTGCCGATAGCCGTAAATGGGTAAGGGAAGGCTGGGTAGATTATATCAATCCCCAAATTTATTTTACGTTTACCAGAAGGGTAGCGCCTTATGGTATTCTGGTTGATTGGTGGAGCAATAATACTTTCGGTAGGCATGTTTATATCGGGCAGGGTGCCTATCTGGTAAACTCGAGGGCAGAAGCCGCCTGGAAAAACCTGAGTGAAATTCCGAATCAGATCAGGTATATCAGAGATAACAACAGGATTCAGGGAAGCGTTTTTTTTAGCTCTAAATCTTTAAGCACCGTTGCAAAAGCTGTTGGTGATTCACTGAAAAACGACTTTTATAAATATCCGGCTTTGCCACCGCAAATGCCATGGTTGGATGAAGTGCCTCCAAACGAACCCCAGGCTTTAACAGCCGATGCATTGAAAGATGGCGTACATTTAAAATGGCAACTTCCGTTAAAGGCAAAAGATGGAGAAACAGCTTCAGGGTTTGTGATTTATCGTTTTGCTGAAGGAGAGAAAATTTCTGTGCTTGATCCCAAGAATATCATTAAAATCAGTTTCGAAGATTACCTATCTTTTATCGATACCAGTGTTGAAAGCGGGAAACGGTATAGTTATCTGGTAACAGCGCTCGATCGCTTAAAAAATGAAAGTGAGCCGAGTGGACCTGTAGGAATAGAAGTGCCTTTAGCGAAGGAGTAACGGCCTGTTAATTTTTTTTGTTGGTCGATTCTCTTTCTACAACTGATGGATCAAGAACTATATGCTGCATATTGGTATAAGGGTTTTCCTGGCTGATCATTTTGAGAAACATTTTGGCGCATTCCTTTCCCATTTGCGACGCATGCTGATCGATGGTGGATAAATTGGGTGTAATGTAGGCTGAGAATGCCTCGTTTGCAAAGCCGATTACACCAATTTGCGGGGGTATTTCATTTAGCTCTTTAAGCTTGTTAATCACGCCTAAAGCAGTAAAATCATCGCCGGCAATAATCGCATCAGGTCTGTTTCTGCTGCGCATTAATTTATCTGCGCCGAATAGGCCATCTTTAATGGATAGGCCATTAAAAATAATATGTTCTTCTGTAAGTGGGAGGTTATAATCTGTAAGTGCTGCCTTGTACCCCGCTAGGCGGTTGTTAAATATTTTAATCTGATGAACTGTAGTTACAAATGCAATTTTTTTATAGCCTTTGTCAATTAAATGTTCAGTGGCAATATAACCTGCCTTAAAATCATCCAGTGTAATGCTTGGTGCTTTTAAATCTGAGTTTACACGATCGAACAAGATAAGCGGCTTGTTTTGCTTAATAATTTCAGCAAAGTGAGAAACATCTTCTGTTTCCAACGACATGGAGGCCATAATACCATCCACCTGGGCTTCTAATAAGGCTCTTACGCCATTTATTTCGTTTTCAACTGATTCATTCGATTGATAAATAATAACGCGGTAACCGCTGTCTTTTAGTCCATCTTCGATACAATGTATAATTGATGCAAAAAAGTGCGCCTGTACACTGGGTACAATCACGCCAATAATATATGTTTTGCCCGATTTTAATGCGGAAGCGAGTTTGTTTGGACTATAATTTAGTTTTTTAGCGGTCTCTATTACCGCTTTTCTCGTGGTATCACTAATTGCCGGAAAACCACTAAGTGCCCTGGAAACTGTTGATACCGTAATATTCAGCTCCTTGGCTATATCATATATGGTGGTTTTCTTTTTCAATTAAGGAAGGAAATCATTTAATTCAGGTGTAAATCTACTAAACCTTAATAATAATGTTCTTTTTGTACATGAAATATAATAGTACATAAAACCCCAGCACATAAGTAACCGCCCAAACGAGTGATGCATTGATGGGGCTAAAAAACGGCGTATAGCAGGTTTCGTAAAACCTGACCAATAATCCAGTTTTGGTGCCGTCGGGTTTGGTAACCTGGATCAGGTTTAATACGCGTGGCATTAAACCTGCCAGAAAGAAAACAGTAATGGCATTTACTCCATATACCACAAAAGGAGTAGTAAATTTTTTGTAGCCCTGCACATCAATGATCCAATAGCACAGTGCTAGTCCAATTGAAGCCAGTCCGCCGGCATATAAAACATAAGAACTTGTCCACAATGCTTTATTGATCGGGAACTGCAAATCCCAAAGCAAGCCCAAAATAACGCCTGTAATACCTGTGGTAAATAGCCAGGCAACCTTTGTTGGGTTATCCACATCTCTCCTGCGCATCCAAACGCCTACTAAAATGCCAAACAAACAGGTTCCTATTGCTGGTAATGTACTTAAAATTCCCTCCGGATCCCAGGTTTTAGATGAGGCCCAGGTATGCGCCTCTGTTAAAATTCCACGATCAATCCAGGCCGCTAAATTGGTTTCTTTTTCCAGATTGGGATAACCCACTCCGGGAACAGGAATGAAAGTCATCAGTGCCCAATAAACTGCGAGTATTATGATTAATACTTTAAATATCGTTTTGTTTGAGACCTTGATGAAGATTACACTGCTAATGATGAAAACAATGCCTATTCTTTGCAATACGCCTAATAGCCTTACTGTTTGAAAGGCCTCCCAAATGGATCTGCCGTCCATTATAGCACTGATAATTTTCCCGAAAATAGCCAGGAAAAATCCAAGTAAATAGAGGATAATACCGCGTTTAATGGCTTTTATGATTGTTTTTTTATGCGTAGATGGATCTGCTTTACTGCTGCTCATGGCAAAGGCAATGGATACGCCAACAATCCATAAAAAGAATGGGAAAATTAAATCGGTGGGGGTGCAACCATTCCATTCAGCGTGCTCTAGAGGAGCATAGATGTGCCCCCAGCTGCCCGGATTATTTACTAGGATCATTGCAGCTACAGTTAATCCCCTGAAAAAATCGAGAGATAATAATCGTTGTTTAGGTTCGGTCATGGTTTTTTGTTTGGCTTCGGTAAACTAATTTAGAGTATTGTTCTTAGAATGAGAAATTACTGACGAAGTTTAGAAAGGACAGGTGGGGTAGGATAACTTCGTAAGTCTAAGCAAATGTCTGAAAAAACTAAGAGGCCTTGCGGTTCGCTTGGTCATCTATATTTGTAAGCTGGGCAAAATGAAAACTTATACTTCATTAAATTAATGATTAGCTATAAACCCAGCTAAGCCATCAAACCATTCTAGAACTTCAGATTTACTGATTGAAGTTGGTTCATTCAATAGATAAGAGCTGAATGAAGAATATTTATAGTCTTCCATGTTTTTTGCCAATCCCGAAATTACTGGATTTTGGTGTATGTAGGTAATAATCCGGGTGTAGTAAGTCTCAGAATTAACTTTTTTTGATTTATATCGCCCTTGCCATAAGCCTCCAACCCGGTTATAACTTTGATTTATTGCCTTGGTGTAGGAGATAAGCATATTTCTAATTCCTTTTTCAAAATTTAACCTATCCTTTACCCTGATAAAGAAATGAAAATGGTTTGGCATTAAACAATACGCAAACACATCAACCGATGTTAAGACATAATTTTAAACTGCTTTGAAAAGAAAATATAATTTCTGTCTTCAAAAAAGATCTTATCCTTATTGTTTCCCCTGTTGTAAATGTGGTAACAGCACCCTTCCTCTATCTTCATATTTTAATGATTTGAATAATTGACGTCAGGGGATGACTGATCAGATAGAAAGATAAATATTTATTTTGAAAATAACGAATAGTTATTTATGAAGATTAGTTTGGGTTTGTGCGGTGAATTAACTTAGCGCTTTTTATTAAACCTGCGAAGTCTTCCAGTGCTCTTGGCCATTGAGACTTCGCAGGATTGGTATTTATTTAGATTTTAACTAATCTTCAAACTTCCAGCGAACAAAAGCTTCCATTGCTTCATATTCTGCAAGGCCAAGTTCATCGTAGGCTTTTGCTGTTTCGCGGTTCCGGTCTTCTGCACGTTGCCAGAACTCCCTCGAATCATCACCAGGGAAAACAGCTCTGTCTTTTTGACTTTGGTGTTTGAAAATCGCGTATTTTTTGCGCTCAAGTTCTTGTGGAGAAATTGGAACAGCCATTTCGATTTCATGGGTTTCAAACTCATGCCATGCACCACGGTACATCCATAACCAACAGTCTTTTGCCCAGTCTTCGGTTTTGCGCAGACGTTTTAATGCTTCTAAGATAATATTGAAACAAACGATATGCGTGCCATGTGGGTCTTCAAAATCACCGGCTGCATAAACCTGTTGCGGTTTAACTTTTTGTAAAAGCTCAATAGTCAGTTCGATATCTGCATCTGTTACCGGATTTTTCTGAACTTTACCACTTTCGTAAAACGGAAGTGCCTGGAAATGAATATGATCATCCTCAAGACCGCAATACCTTGCTCCAGCAATGGCTTCACCTTTTCTGATCAGCCCTTTAACCGTTTGGATTTCTGAAGTATCAATCTGATTTGGTTGTTTCTGCTCAATAAAGGTCCTCATTTTGTTGTAAAGGTCCTTTAAATGCGTATTGTCCATACCCATTTTCTCCGTAAAATCTACATTGAACTCCACAAATCGAAGTGCATCGTCATCCCAAACTGCTGTGTTTCCCGAAGTTTGGTAAGCTACGTGTACATCATGTTTTTGATCAACCAGACGGAGAAAAGTACCCCCCATCGAGATCACATCATCATCAGGATGCGGAGAGAAAATAATGACTCTTTTCTTTGCAGGCTCAGCTCTTTCGGGACGTTGAGAATCATCCGCATTGGGTTTGCCGCCTGGCCAGCCTGTAATGGTATGCTGTAATTTATTGAAGATATGGATGTTGATATTGTAAACCGGGCCCTTTTCGGTTGCCAGTTGTGCCATACCGTTATTGTTGTAATCGTCTTCAGTTAATTTTAAGATCGGTTTTTTCAAGGTATTGGCCAACCAGATTACTGCTTTACGGATCAGCGCATCAGTCCAAACACAGTCTTTAACCAGCCAAGGGGTATCAAAACGGGTCAGTTCTGAGGCTGCAGGTGCATCAAGGATAAACTCTACATGATCAGAAAGCTGTAAGTATGTTGCCGGAACATCGCCCGAAATCTCACCTTCAACTGCTTTTTTAATAATTGAAGCTTTTTTACGGCTCCAGGCCATTAATATAATTTCCCTTGCTTTGAAAATGGTACCGATCCCCATGGTAATTGCCTTGGTGGGTACAAAGGTTTTTCCACCGAAATCGCGTGCAGCATCGCGGCGGGTTAGGTCATCCAAAGTAACCAAACGGGTACCCGAGTTTGGTGCGGAGCCCGGTTCGTTAAACCCGATGTGACCAGTACGGCCAATACCCAAAATCTGGATATCAAGACCGCCTAGGTCGCCGATTTTCTTTTCATATTCCAAACAGAATGCAGGAATGTCTTCCAGTGCAAGTGTTCCATCAGGAATGTGAACATTTTTCCTTTCGATATCAATATGATCGAAAAGGTTCTCGTTCATAAAAGTAACGTAACTCTGTGCCGCAGTTGGCGCCATTGGATAGTATTCATCCAGGTTGAAAGTAATTACGTTTTTAAAACTTAAGCCCTCTTCTTTATGCAGTCTAACCAGCTCGGCATAAACTGCAATTGGGGTAACACCTGTTGCTAAGCCCAGTACTGCAGGTGTGTTGTTTGCTTGTTTTGATTTAATGAGCTCGGCAATGCGGTGTGCTACATTAATTGAAGCAATTTTTGGATTTTCGAACACGCTTACGGGTAATTTCTCGAAACGTGTCTCCTCCAGTAGATTTAATCTAGCCATTTTTTTTATATGGATTTTAATGTACGGAGCAGTAAATATAGAGAGTTATGCCCAATTTGTACCAAAGGTTATTTACATTTATTGCAAGTATTTACACAACATTCGATTAAAGGGCCAAACAAACGTTTGATCTTTTTATGATAAAAAGCAATATGAACGCACAGATCCAGAAGTTATACGCTAAAGCAGGCAAATCAGAACGTTTAATTATCGGATTAATGAGCGGCACCTCCATGGATGGACTGGATATTGCGCTCTGTTCGGTTAAGGAAAGCGGGGCGGATACGGATATTCAGGTTTTAAAATTTAAAACGGGCGATTATACGGATGATTTTCGGGCCAAAATAAAGGCCATCTTTTCTAAAAAAGAGGTTGATTTACAATTGGTCTGCCTGATGAATGAGCATATCGCCAATATCCATGCGCAGCTCATCAATGATGCTTTGGAGGAGTGGGGCTATAAAAATGAAGATGTTGACTTTATTGCCAGCCACGGACAAACCATTTTTCATGCACCGAAATCGTTGCATCAGCTGGCTGATTTCCCTAACGGAACACTGCAGATTGGCGATGGTGATCATATCGCCTTAAAGACAGGGATTATTACCCTTTCTGATTTTAGACAAAAACACTTGGCTGCCGGAGGCGAAGGAGCACCATTGGCGGTGTATGGCGATTATTTAATGTTTTCGAAAGCAGGTGAAGACCGTGTGATGCTAAATATTGGCGGGATAGCGAATTTTACCTATTTACCTGCCAGTATGGATGCCAGCGAAATTTTTTCGACGGATATTGGTCCGGGAAATACTTTGATGGACCAGTACATGCAAAAACATTTTGATCAGTTTTACGATAAAAATGCTGTGGTGGCATTGGCAGGAAGTTCAGATTCGAAGCTCTTGTCGGCTTTGCTAAATTGTAGTTTTTTTGATTTGGATTTCCCTAAAACCACGGGGCCCGAATTATTTAATCTGGAATATTTAATAAAGGCTCAGGAACAATCATCAACAACAAATCTAAATGGGGCAGATGTAATGGCTACTTTGTGTCATTTTTCGGCAGAAACGATTGCAGATGCTATAAAACATTGTTTTGGCGAAGCAACTCAAGTGCAAATCTTTATGAGTGGTGGTGGGATGCATAATCCCTTGCTGGTTAAGCTTCTTCAGGCCAAACTGCCTCTTTCCAATTTTCTAACCACTGAAGATCTAAATATTAATCCTGATGCTAAAGAAGCGGTTTTGTTTGCTGTTTTAGCCAACGAAACACTTTGTGGTAAAGCGATCAACTTTGGCGATAGGCTAGGTGTTCCTTCTGTTTGTATGGGTAAAATTAGCCTGCCCGAATAAGTGGTGAACCTGGAGTCTTAGTCTTAAATCCTCATTCGATCGTCCTGAGTTGGCAGTTAATTTGATGTTCTGCAACTTTCAAACCTTCCAACTTTACAAGTCGAAGCATCAAAAATAAACAGTAACCACAAATTTGCTTTGTGCCGTATTTTGTTAAATTTGTTTTAACACTAATCTTCTAACACAAAACCAAATTTTATGGAAAAAAGTTACCTAAAATGGTCATCGGGATTCTTCGCGATTTTGTTGATCCCATTTCTGCTGCTTCTTTTTACAGAAACAGTTCAGGCACAGAATAAACGCTATAACATTAGCGGAAAAGTGACTGACGCCTCAAATAATGAGGCCATCCCTGGCGTAGTGGTTAAAATCATCAATACAAATTTAGCAACCAGTACCAATGCTAACGGCGGCTATACTTTCGCAGTAGATCTGGCCCCGGGCAAATACCAGATTCAGTTTTCTTATGTGGGTTACAAGAGCAAGGCCCAATCTGTAGATCTTGGCACTAGCGATCAGATTCAGATAAGCGCTGCCCTAAGTGCTGATGCTGTTGGTCTGGATGAAGTGATTGTTACCGGAACATCACAGGGAACAACCAGGAAAGAGTTGGGAAGTTATGTGAGTACTGTTAAGGGTGATGATCTGAACAAAGCGCCGAGTGGAAATGTGCTCTCTTCTTTACAGGGGAAAACAGCAGGTGCCCAGATCAGTCAGAATTCAGGTGATCCGGCTGGTGGACTATCGGTCCGCTTAAGGGGTATAAGCTCCGTAAATTCATCATCAGAGCCACTTTACATTATTGATGGTGTAATCGTTAACAATTCAACTACCAGGGTTACCAATACGTCGAGCAATTACGATGGGGGTAATTTTGTGGGGAGTATTGGGCAGAATAGAATGGTGGATATCAATCCTGCGGATATTGAACGTATCGAGGTGCTTAACGGCGCTGCGGCTGCAGCTATTTATGGATCGAGGGCAAATTCGGGGGTAATTCAGATTTTTACCAAAAAAGGTGTGAGTGGAGCCGCTCAGGTTAATTTTAGCACAAGTTTAACTTTAAGCCACCTGCGTAAACAGGTTGAGGTAAACGAATCTCCGGTTAGGTTTGGTACACCTACGCTTTTTCCTACACAAGATGTGATCCAAACGGTTGGTGATCCGCCTGTTCTGGAAACCAGAACCATTCCTGCAGCCCGTTATAATTATCAGGATTATATCTTTCAATCGGCTACAGGTACTGATAATACGGTTTCTGTTTCCGGAGGTAATGAAAATACAAAATATTATACTTCTGCTGCTTATTTCAGTAATCAGGGGATTATTAAAAATACGGATTTTACCCGGTATAATTTCAGGGCAAACATCGATCAGAAAATCACTGAATGGGCAAAATTGAGTGCGGGCTTAAACTATATCCGCAGTTCGGCTAACGAGAAACCAGATGGGAACTCGTTTTTTTCGCCGATGAATTCGGTTACCATTATCGGAAACATTCATGATATTTTTGCCAGAGATGCCAATGGTAATTTAATGGCAGTTGGAGAACGGGGAAGGGTAAATCCTGTTTCGGTAATCGAAGATATTAAACAGCGTCAGGAAACAAACCGCATTATTGCAAATGCCAATTTAAAATTGTACCCGGTAAAAAACCTAACCTTAGATTTTACTTTGGGTGTTGATAATTCTGGTCAAAGTGGCTCAACTTATATTCCGCCCTTTGCATACAATGTAAACCCCGATTTTTATGGAGGAGGTGCGGCTTTAGATGGCACGCTGAACGGTTATGCCAGCGCTGCAACAAACAATGCCTTTCAGTTTAACAATGAGTTTAATGCGACTTACCAAGCTAAACTGTCGGATCTGATTTCGTCAACCACCCAGGTTGGTTATTCGTTTCAATATGAAAAAACAAGATACCAGTTGGTAAATGGCAGGGGTTTAGCCCCATTAATCGAAACCGTAAATGCTGCTGCTACACAACTGCCAAGCGTAGATGGAAGGACTGAATTGTCGGTTAACGGAGGATATATCCAACAAAACTTTAAATACAAGGATCATTTATTCGTTACGGGCGCACTAAGGGTCGATCAATCTTCTGTTTTTGGAGCTGAGAACCGTACACAGGAATACCTGAAGGGAAGCTTAAGTTATGTGCTTTCTTCAGCAGATTACTGGAAAAGTTTTGGTGTTTCTGATTGGTGGGACACATTTAAAATCAGAGCCGCGTATGGAGAATCGGGAAACTTGACGGGCATTGGTGCATACGATCGTATAAACGCCTATTCAACGCAATCATTTTTGGGTAGGGCTTCGTTGTTTTCAAGTGCGACTTTGGCTAACGAAAATGTTAAACCAGAACGCCAGCGCGAATTGGAACTGGGAACAGATTTATCTTTTTTCAAAAACAGACTGGGCCTACAGTTTAACTGGTACAATAAAAAAGTAAGCGATTTATTAATTGCCAGCGTGCAGGCGCCTTCAACCGGGTTTTCGAGCTTATTGGATAATATTGGTTCATTAAGGAACAAAGGAATTGAGCTTGTGCTGAACGGAACACCTGTTGATGGGAAGGGTTTTAAATGGAATACTTCGGTTGTTTTCAACAGGAATAGAAATACAGCACTTGACGTAGGTGGTTTAAGATTGTTTAGTACAAATCCAGGTGCTCCGGTGGCGATTATAAATGGTGAGGCAATTGGCGTGTTCTACGGAACTTTTTTTGCACGTAATCCCGATGGAAGTCTGCTAACAAATGCTGCAGGAATTCCTCAAACTGAAAAAGGAATTCAAAATTCTGCAACAACCTTTACTCCGCAGCGCGATGCAAATGGTTTACCCACAGGAACCACATTACGTAAAGTAATTGGTAATCCAAATCCAGATTATAACATGTCGTTTGTGAACGATTTTACCTATAAACGATTGAATTTACATGTGCAATTCGATGCTGTTCAGGGCGGTGATGTATGGAATGCCGATTGGAGAACCCGTCAGGGTGTTGGCAATGGTAAAGTAGCGGAGCAGGAACAACTTGGCCAGTTGCCAAGGGGATACGTTGCCGGCGTTTATGCCATTGAAGAATGGAGGATTGATGACGGATCTTTTGTTAAATTGAGAGAGATTTCGCTGAGCTATAATGTGGGCAAGTTAAAATTCCTAAGGGATCTTACGGTAACCGTTAGTGGTAGGAACCTCATTTCGTGGGATAATTACAAAGGTTACGATCCTGAGTTAAATTCTGGTGGACAGTCAACCATCTTAAGAAATATAGATTTTGGCTCGGTGCCTATTCCACGAACTTTTAGTCTGGGTTTACAAGTTAAATTATAATCGTTAAAGGAAAGTTTATGAAAATTTTAGGAAATAATATTTCGACAAATATCACCTGTTTAGCGCTTTCGTTAACATTGTGCTTCGCCTCATGTACGAAAGAATATCAGGATCCATCCAGGGCTAAAACAGATGTGGCTTTGGGTACTCAGCAAGGATTGACTGCCGTGGCAATAGGTTTGCAACGGGTGTACACCTTAAGCCGTACAGGTGTGATGTTCAACGCCGTTGCGGCAAATGGTTTTGTAACCAACGAATTAAGGTTGCTCAATTCGGGGAATATTCCCGAATTACAGTTAAGCACCGGTGGTAGTACTGTTGATGGAACAAATACCATTTTATTTAATCTTTGGACAAGCGCCAACAAGATTATTTACGATGCAGATTTAGTGATTGCCAATGCCAGTAATTTGGGTGATAAAGGATATGCGGCAGGCTTAATTGCTTATTCAAGTATATTCAAAGCCCTTGCCATTGGAAATATGGCGCAATACTGGGAGAAAATTCCTGATGGAACTGGGAAAAATGTAGCTTTTATTACCCGTTCTGCAGGATTTACAAAAGCAATTGCCGTTTTGGATAACGCATTAGCTGTTATTGCCGCAAACTCAATTTCTGCCAGTTTTTTAGGTAATGTTCCATCTGATGTGAATATAGTAAATACAATACATGCCCTGAAAGCCAGGTATGCACTGTTCTCAGGAAATTATCCGCTGGCATTAGCAGAAGCAAATGCTGTTGATCTAACTAAGGCATCATTTTTCAAGTTTGATACAACTTCACCGAATATTTTATTCAGTATCATCTCCTCTAATAATGTTTTTCAGCCATTAAATACAAATCTGGGGCTTACAGGGGCTAACATTCCGGATGCAGCTGATAAAAGAATTGCTTTTTATACCATATTGGCGGGTAGCCCCCAAACATTGCGGATGAATGGTTTTGCGGCAGCAACGGCAACACCATTCCCAATATATTTGCCTGGGGAAATTACTTTAATCAAAGCGGAAGTCCTGGCCAGGCAACCAGATCTGACCAATTCATTAATTGAACTGAATAAGGTGGTAACCAAAACTTCCGATCTTTTTGGCGTTGCGGCTTCATTGCCACCGCTAACGGGACCTTATACACAGCAACAATTGCTTGATCTTATTTACAAACACCGTTCGATAGAACTGTATGCTTCTGGATTAAAGATTGAAGATATGAGAAGGTTCAATCTGCCTCTAGCTGATCGCAAACGGAATTTCTTCCCTTACCCTTTTCAGGAACGGGATAACAACACCAATACCCCGGCTGATCCAGCTTTTTAACAAAAAAGTCCCGATGAAAATCGGGACTTTTTTTACAAAATGTTCAAATCCTTTTCTCGGTAGCGGGAAAGGGATTCGTGATCTAAATCTAATTCGGTTATCAAATAACTAATGCTTTCTATCGGGCAAACCCTTAATCTCAAAGCAATGTCCAGCTTTTCTGAAATGCAGAGCACGGCTGTTCTCTTTGCACAGGCCAACATGGCCTTTTTAAGTTGGTTAATTTCCCAGTAGGTATCTGTCAGGCCCTCATCGGGATGGATGGCACTGGTTCCCATGAGACATAAATCAGCCTTTATTTCTGATAACTGCGTAATTACCTGTCCGCCATAAGTAACCTGCGAATTTTTGGAAAACAAACCGCCGATCAAAATCACTTCAATGTTATTGTATTTGGCAAGCTCCACTGCAACCAGCGGGCTAATGGTGAAAAAAGTAGCAGATAAGCCTTGTGGAAGTAGTTTTACAAACTCCAAAATCGTTGTTCCTCCCCCTGTTAGAACAACCATACCATCTTTTATCAACTGAACTGCTTTTTTGCCAATCGCAATTTTGCTATCTCTGGCGTACACTGTACTATCGTCAAAAGAACTGTGATAAGACTTAGATAAAGCACCTCCATGCACCTTGTAAAGTAGATTTTCATCAACCAGTTCTTGCAGATCCCTTCTGATGGTATCTTCCGAAACATTAAGTAATTGCACTAAATCGGATGTTAACACGCGGTTATGTAGGTTAATCTGGCGCATGATGAAGTCGTGACGTTCTTTTTTCAGCATAAACTTATCTGGTTTTAGAACGAATGTATAAAAGATTTTTAGAATATTTAAATGTTGCGTGTATTTGCGTGTATTTGCAATTAAATATTGTTTTTATAGGCTTTAAATCTTAGCTATTTGTTTTTTTTATCAAAAACATTCATCATATTTACTGAACTAACATCAGATATGCGGTAATATGCGTGTTTGATAAGCCGGAAAACAAACAACAACCTCTAATAACCTAATTCTTACTAACTAATTATGAAGAGAAAACTATTCTGTAGTTTTATCGGTATGATTATGCTGTGTGCCCAAGTTTTTGCGCAACAGATAACCATTACCGGTAAGGTCAGCTCCGCTGACGGCCCCATTCCCGGTGTTTCCATCCGGGTGAAGGGGAGTACCATCGTATCACAATCCAATGGCGATGGGAATTATACCATTAAGGCCTCAAAAACCGATGTATTGATATTTTCTTATGTCGGGTACAGGAGTGTTGAAAGAACTGTTGGTACGAATACCAGCATCAACGTTAATCTTTCTGCCGATGCAAGCAATCTTAATGAAGTTGTAGTTACCGCTTATGGGATTGATCGGGATGCCAAATCTTTAGGTTATTCTACACCCAAAGTTTCAGGGTCCGAAGTTGCCGAAACCCAGAGGAACGATTTTTTTGGGGGCTTGCAGGGCCGTGTTCCTGGTTTATCGATTAATAGTACCAATGGGAACCCAGGCGCTTCCGCACAGATTGTTTTGCGTGGATTTGTATCCATCAGTGGCGACAATAATGCCTTGATTGTTGTAGATGGCGTGCCAATTAACAACAGTACTTTAAACCAGACCCGCGAACTTGTTTCGGGGGCGGCAAACAGAGATCAGGATTATTCTAACAGGGGAATGGATATCAATCCGAACGATATCGAAAGTTATGTCATTATGAAAGGCCCTGAGGCCACAGCCCTGTATGGAAGTGCTGGCGCAAGTGGCGCGATTTTAATTACCACAAAAAAGGGTAAGGCGGGTCGTGGAAGTATTAATTACAATAACTCGTTCAGGGTAGAGCAGCTGAATAAATTTCCGGAAATACAGACCAAGTATAATTCCGGAGCCTCTAATGGGGTTTATGACGGTGGTTCATCTAATTTTTTCGGACCGGCATTTTTACCAAGTACGCCGCTTTACGATAATATCCATAATTTTTTTGAAACGGGTTTTACGCAAAAACACAACTTGTCTTTTGAGGGCGGAACTGAGCAGTTTTCTTATCGCTGGTCTAATGAATATACCGATACAAAAGGAACGATCCCCACAACTGCCTACACCAGAATTTCTTCAAGGATAACCGCCGTTGGTACGATCTCACCGGTACTAAAATTAACGAGCACCTTCAACTATATCAATTCTAATAACGATAAGGCTAACAAAGGTGCTAATGGATCTTTGCTTCAGTTGATGCGGTTTAGTTCTGCCTACGATGTTCAGAATTATCAGGATGCCAACGGAAACCGGATTTTGCATCTTGCAAGCATCTATTCGGAATTTGATAATCCCCTTTGGGATGTTGTTAAAAATGTGAACAATGATAAAGTTAACCGGTTGATCGCCAATACGAATGTGGAGCTAAAGCCTACAAAATGGTTGAGGATTAATGGCATTATTGGCGCTGATATTGCCAATACCAAAGGATTGTCGGTATATCACGCTCAATCTTACCGTGGTTCGGGTTCTGCAGCAACCCCAACGGGAGGAACGGTAATGACCTATGATCAACTAACTAAAGTGTTTAATGGATCGTTAACGGCCAGTGCCAAGCATCAATTTGGCGATTTCAACAATACCTATGTGATTGGTGCCACCTTTAACAATTACAACTCCACTACCGATTCTCAGCGCGGTACAAACATGTACGATCCGAATTTCTATAGCATTAATAATACGCTGCCAACAACACAGCGTACCTTAACCTATGTAAACCGTTACCGCACAGTTGGTGCTTTTGCCCAAGCCATTTTGGGTTATAAAACCTTATTGTATTTAACCTTATCGGGCAGGATTGATGGCGCTTCGCGGTTAATGCCCAACAATCCGTATTTTGCTTATCCGTCAGCCAGTTTGGCCTTTAACTTTACCGATCTGGCATCTGTTAAAACAGCTTTGCCCTGGTTGGATAATGGTAAGTTAAGGGCCTCTTATGCATTAACAGGTAAAGAGCCCTGGAGAGAATATTCTACAGGCACAAATTACGAAGCTAAAAGATTTACCGGTGGTGGTTATGCCTATTCCTACTATGGTGGCAATCCGGACTTAAAGCCGGAGGTGTCAGAAAACTTTGAAATCGGCACTGAAATGCAATTCTTTAAAAACCGGATCGGAGTGGATTTTAACTACTACAATCTCTTAAGTAAAGATCAGATCATTAATCCGCGTTTAAGTTATGGTACGGGTTTCGTTTTAGAGATGATGAATGGCGGTACAGTGCGCAACCGGGGTATCGAGGTACAATTAACAGGTAATCCGGTAAAAGGAAAAGATTTTAGCTGGAACACAACTTTTAACTTCACCCGCAACCGTGGTGTGGTATTATCGCTGGCAAATGAGCTTCCCGAACTTTACGAATCTGATACCTGGGTAATTGGTGAAATCAGGAGCGCAGTTCATCCGGGTTACAGTACGGGTGCGATCAGCGGAACCAGGTTTGATAGAAATAATCGGGGCGATATCTTGATCAATACGTCTTCTGGTTTGCCAACAAGCTCTGATACGCAATATTATCCTATTGGCGACAGGAACCCAAAATTTACATTGGGTTTTGTAAACAGATTTACCTATAAAGGCTTTAATCTCTCCTTTTTGTGGGATTTAAGATATGGCGGCGATGTAGTGAATGGTACAGAATACGATTCTTATAGAAAAGGGATTAGTTTGAAAACATTAGACAGGGAACTTCCGCGGGTAATTAAAGGGGTTTTAGCCGATGGATTGCAAAATACGGCCAATCCTACCGTTAATACCATCGCGGTAACGCCATTTTATGCTTCTAATTATTACTCTCTAAATGTTTCACCAGAGATGTTTGTAGAAAGGAATATTAAAACACTGCGTTTAAGGGATGTTACTTTGGCATACGATTTTCCACCGTCACTGGTTAAGCGTATCGGCTTTATCCAGAGTTTTGGTGCCTTTTTTACGTTAACCGATTCGATACTGATTACCAATTATTCAGGTGGTGATCCAGAGAGTAATTCAAATTCGCCAGGTGTTGGCGGGATTGGCGGTTACGGTATCGATTATGGTAATGTGGGTAAACCGATAGGTTTTAACGTAGGATTTAGGGTTAAATTATAGCGAATAACATGAAAAGATTATATAAACTATATATTGCTGCGGCAGTATTATTAATGGCTGGAGGGTGTAAAAAATACCTCGATATCAATACCAATCCTGCCGTGCCTCAAACCAGTAAAGCAGAATTGCTGCTGCCTCCGATTCTATTTCAGATGACAAACGGAACCTCGCAGGATTACCGTTTTATTTGGAAAATCACACAAAATCTTATTGGGGCATCAAATGATGATGGCTCTATTGCCTTTGAAAAACATACTTTCCTGCGTTCGAGCGATAATGGTGGGGTAATATGGAGAATGACTTATGTTGATCTGGGCTTGAACCTGGAAAATTTAATCAATGATGCCGTTACCAATCAAAAGTATGAGTATGCAGCTATTGGTTATGCCATTAAAGCTTGGGCCTATCAGCAAACAACAGATCTGCATGGTCCGATTATTTTAGATGAAGCCTTTACCCCGGGGATGTTAAAATTTCCTTACCATGATCAACCGGAGGTATATGCAAAAGTGCGTTACTACTGTGAGCAGTCGTTGAAGTATTCTATGATGAAAAGCCCGCTTAATTATGCTACACAGTTGGCAAGTGTTACCGGAGATGGCATTTATAAAGGCGATATGGCCAAGTGGAGAAAATTTGTATATGCAATTTATGCATTACAGTACAGCCATTTGATCAATAAGCCGGAATTTGCAACCATGTATGCAGATAGTGTTGTGAAATACACTAATTTATCTTTCGCCAATGAGGCGGAATCAGCAACAGTTTATTTCTCTGCAGCAAGTACCGATGATACCAATCCATTTGGTCCGACTTTGGGTTATATTAACACTTCTGGCACAACATCGACCTACTATGGAAGAATTTCGACCACCATCTTAAATTATCTGACCGGGGGAGTGAAAGGGACGCCCGACCAAACCAAGGCTGTGGATCCACGTTTGAGTAGGATGTTGCCCGTAAGTACGGCTGCAGCTACATTGGGTAAGTACATAGCGGGTGTTCCCACCCAGGGAAGCAGTACATCCGGCCTGCCGATTGTTTTCGGATCCGTTCCGGCAGGTGCTACTACCTATAACGGGAAGTATATTTTTGCCGATGCGGCAAGATATCCGATTATGACCTATTCACAGTTGCAGTTTACGAAAGCAGAGGCATTGTTTATACAGGGAAAAATTACGGATGCTTTTACGGCATACCAGGCTGGGATATTAGGTCACATGGTTTTTTGCAATACCTACGGCAGGTCTTCTAAAACGCCCGATCCGTTGATAACCGATGCCGAAATCAATACTTATTTAACCTCTTCTGAAGTTGCACAAAGTGCTGCTGCACTAACCTTAGCCGATATTATGGGGCAAAAGTATATTGCACAATGGGGGTGGGCCGGCCTGGAGCAATGGTCCGATATCAGAAAGTACCACTACAGCGCAACGGTTTTCAGGCAGTTCTATCAAATTCCAGCAGCAGATCTTCTTTTGGGTGGGAAATATGCATATCGTTTTAGGCCACGTTACAATTCTGAATACGTTTGGAATGCAGATGAGTTGCGCAAGTGGGGTGGACTAGACGCTGACTACATGACCAAAGAAACCTGGTTTAGCCAGCCATAATTATTAATTTAAAAAATATCAAGATGAAAATATTTTCTAACTCATTTGCCTGCCTGTTTATTGTAATGGCTTTAGCCGGTTGTACTAAAAATGTACTCGATTATGGTGAAACGGAGAAATTAACCGGCGATGAAGCCTTGTTAAAGGTGAACTATGTTTCTTACTATTATAACAATAGGGCAATAGCGATTAAAATTAACGATAAAAGGGTAAGCAGTGTAATTACCGCACGTACACCTTTTCCTGGTGGTGGATACAATACAGGAGGAAGCTCTACCGCCGATTTCCTTGCCGTGAGCCCGGGGAATTTAAAACTATCGATCGTCCTTCCCAAAAAGAAGGACGACGGAACCGATTCGCTCGTACTCTACAGCACTACCTTCCAGATAGAAGCTGGTAAAAACTACGTTGCCCATATTACCGATACTGCTGCAAACACTAAGAATGTTTTAACCCAGGAAAGTTTTGTCAGGCCGGATACGGCGTATTGTAAATACCGGTTTATTAACCTGATGCCCAATGTGCCATCTGTAGACCTGTATTATGGAACGAGTGCAACAGATCATGCAAAAGACTCGCTCATTGCGGGCAATGTGAATTATTTAAACATAAGCAATGAGATTACATTAAGGTCTGCACAATCAAAAACCTGGAAAATCAGGCCTGCCGGAGCGGCCATTACAAGCGCAACGGTGCTGGCCAATTATACCAGTGCAAGTACATTTTTAAACAAAAGGGTTTATACCATTTTTGCGAGTGGCTATAATGGCATCACCACAGCGCCACGCAGGCCATATGTATCGTTCTTCTTAATCAGATAAACAGAACCTTACAGGATAAAAAAGCCAACCCTTAGCGGTTGGCTTTTTTATTTAGCAACTTTTTTGAGCCTGTGTAAGGAAAGTAGCAAAGGCAATAACTGCTTCATAATCAGTTTGTGCGCTTTTTTGCGTGTTTATGCGGTAATATAAATGTTGCAAACTTAAATTTGTTTTTTTTAATCAAATAATTAATGATATTTACTTAAATATTGCTGTTTTATGCGGTATTAAAACTAAACTACAAAACAATTCTAAACTTACGTTTATGAAAAAAAAACTACTATTAATTTTTCTTGGTATGTTTTTGTTGCTGGCCAATGCCATTGCGCAACAAATAACCATTACAGGTAAGGTTACATCCGATGATGGACCCGTCCCTGGTGTTTCCATTAGGGTAAAAACTGGAACTACCGTAGTACAAACAGATGGAAATGGAGTATACTCCATAAAAGCCAACAAAGGCGATGTCCTTGTATTTTCTTTTATAGGTTATACCACTCAAGAAAAAGCTGTGGGTATAGGCAATACAATTAACGTTTCATTGGCTTCCGATTCGCAAGGACTTCAGGAAGTTGTGGTTGTGGGCTTTGGAACCCAGAAAAAGGCGAATTTAACAGGCGCTGTAACCACGGTGGATGTTACAAAAACTTTTGGAAGTAAACCTTTAAATGATCCTACAAAAGCACTACAAGGTGTTGTTCCTGGTTTAACCATTACTTATGGTAATGGTGGCTTAACCGCAGGGCCAAACATTAACATTAGAGGTGTTGGCTCTATAAATGGTAACAGCCGGCCGCTAATTATTGTTGACAATGTAGAAACTCCCGATCTTTCCATCATTAATCCAGCCGATATTGAAAGTGTTTCCGTTTTGAAAGATGCGGCATCAACTTCAATTTATGGAGCCAGAGCGGCATTTGGGGTAGTTCTAATTAAAACCAAATCAGGCAAAAAAAACCAGCCGACAAAAATAGTTTACACCAACAACTTCTCATGGAACAAGCCAACAGTATTGGCCGATTTTGCGAATCCAGTTGATGAATTGCAGGCACTATATGATGCATCTGTAAGGGCCGGTACTACATCACCCGAAACTTTTGGTATGCAGTTAACTAAACTTAGGGATGGCATTGCGAACTGGCAGAATAAATATGCGGCCACAAATACAGGTAATGACATGATTTTAGGTCAGGATTTTGATTACGTGGATGGTCGCGTTTATTTTTATAAGGTTTGGGATCCGAAAAAGGAGATGCTGAAAGATTACACGGCTCAATCTAGCCATAATTTGAGCTTGCAAGGAGGAAGCGATAAAATTGGATATTATTTATCTGGTGGTTATGCCAATGAGGGTGGTATTTTCAAATTAAACCCTGATCAGATTAACAAATATAATATAAGCGGATCGGTTAATGTTGCAGCAACCAAATGGTTGGATGTAGATGCCAAATTTCTGTATAGAAACTTTAAATATGACTATCCATATCAATACCAAAATTATTGGTATTATTTCTGGAGATGGGGCTCTTATTTTCCATATGGTCAGTACAATGGAAACTACTTTAGGCATACACCCGCTTACCTGGCTAACGCACAAACATCAAATGTAACGGAAAATTACAGTCGGGTGGATCTTGGTGCAACCATTAAAATTACCAAGGATTTAAGCATCCGGGCCGATTATACGTTGGGTCGATCTAATGCGCTAAGGCACGAAGTTGGTGGGCCCATTAATGCGATTGATTTCTGGACAGCAGGCACACCACCCCTTATTGCCAATATCGCAACAGCTTCGCAAGATATTGTAAGCTATGGCGAAACAAGAAATATGGTTAATACACTTAACGCATATGCCACCTATCAAAAAACATTTGGTACGGACCATAATATTAAAATTACGGCAGGCGTAAATTCCGAGAATTATGACAATGTTCAATTTACTGCTGCAAAAAATACTGTTTTAGATCCTACCAGGGGCGAATTGGCCTTGGCTGTTGGCACACAATTGGCAAGTGGTTATCATGGTACGGTAAATGGTAATGTGTCGTATCCAGTTGGTGCTTATGCTGGCTATTTTGGCCGTTTTAATTACGATTATAGAGGAAAATATCTTCTAGAGGTAAATGGAAGATATGATGGCTCATCCGCTTTCTCTAAATTAGATAGATGGGGCTTTTTCCCTTCAGCTTCTGCTGGTTACCGCTTAACGGAAGAGAAATTTATGAGTTTTATCAAACCGTATGTTGATGAGGTTAAATTCAGAGCCTCTTACGGTTCGGTGGGGAATCAAAATGTTGGTGGTCAGTATTATATTCCTACAATGACAGGATCATCGGTTAACTGGATCACACCGTCTGGCACTACACTGGTTCAGGGAGTTGCAGCGCCGATTGCCGTTGCGCAGTCTTTAACCTGGGAAAAAATACAGACACTTGATTTTGGTACAGATATCCGTTTCTTGAAAAATTACGTTGGTTTATCGGTTGATTATTATCAACGTGATACCAAAGGCATGTTGCAGTCAACCTCTGTTCCATCTACTTTCGGTACAGCGGGCCCAAAAATTAATGCTGGTAATTTTAGAAATCGGGGTTACGAAATCAGTTTAGACTTAAACTATCCGGTTAACAGAGACCTTAACCTTTATGCCACCTTAACCCTTGCTGATAATAAAACGGTATTTACGAAATGGAACAACCCGTCTAATCTAATTTATCAGAATAATGCAAACTATCAAAATAGTGGTTTTTATGTGGGGCAGCAATATGGTGAAATCTGGGGATTCGAAACGGAGGGTTTTTTCCAATCTGCGGATGAAGTAAAAAACTCTGCTAGTCAGGTGGCTTTGCAAAACGGAAACTTTGTTTATGGCGTAGGAGATGTGAAGTACAAAGATTTAAATGGCGATGGCGTAATTAACCAAGGTAAGGGAACGGCCGATGATCATGGTGATTTGAAAGTTATTGGCAATAGTCAGCCCAGATATCAATATAGTGCCCGTTTAGGAGGAACTTATAAGGGCTTTGATTTAGATGTATATATTCAGGGGGTAGGTAAACGTGATTATTGGGGCTTGGGTACTATGATTATTCCTGCCTATGGCAACGCAGATATTATGTATGCCAATCAGTTAGACTTCTGGACACCTACAAATACAAATGCATTTTATCCGCGCCCATATATTGGTAATAGTGCAACCAAAATTGCTCAATTTCCTGCAAGTGGAAACAACTTCTATCCCCAATCTAAATATCTATTAAATCTTGCTTATGCCAGGTTAAAGAATGTAACTATTGGTTATACGCTGCCAAATAATTGGCTAAAAAAATATGGAATTGAGAAATTTAGGATTTACCTGAGTGGACAAAACCTTGCAACAATTTCAAACGTGGGTGTGCCAATAGATCCTGAGATGACAGATGGAGAAGCTGGTTATACAGGGCGTACCTTTCCATTTAATAGACAATATTCTTTCGGTGTTAATTTAACATTATAATAAGGGCCATGAAATTAATTAAATCAATACTATATCTTTCATTTATTACAATCTTAGGCATTAGCTGCTCTAAAGATTTAAATGTAGACACGCCAGATCAGTTTTCTGATGACAACTTTTGGACGAGTGAAAATAATGTTCGGACTTATAATTGGGGCTTTTATGCCTTATTTACAGGTTTTGGAACTGGTACGACTGCCGATTTTTATTTTTCAACACTGTCGGATGATCAGAATGCTTCAACCTTCCAAAATTTTGCATTAACAGCATCTACAACCTCATCAGATTGGGACTGGACTTATGTCCGTAAGGCCAATATTATGTTAGAGCGTATTAATCAGGTGCCGATGAGCGATGAAGGAAAGAAACATTGGAATGGGATTGCCAAGTTTTTTAGGGCGATGGACTATTTTAATAAGGTAAAAACCTTTGGAGGAGTTCCATACATCAGCAAATCTTTAGATGTTTCTCAAACGGATGTAATTTATAAGCCTCGTGATACCCGCCAATTAGTAATGGATAGCGTTTTAAGTGATATCAATTATGCAGTAGAAAATATCCGTGTCAATGATGGAGATAATGTTGTAAATCGTGATGTTGCCCTAGCATTAAAAGCTCGGATTTGTCTTTTTGAAGGCTCCTATCGGGTTTACCACACCGAATTATCCTTGCCAGATGCTGATAAGTTTTTAACCCAGGGTAAAGATGCCTGCGAAAAGTTAATGACAGGAAAATATATTCTAAACACCGATTATAGAAGTATCTACAGCTCAATGGATTTGGCGGGAAATAAAGAGGTTTTACTTTATAAAAGATATTTAGCTGGTGTATTAACGCACTCTGTTATTGGTTACACGAATGCTACTACGCAAATGAGTGGTTTAACCAAATCAGCGGTTGAGGCTTATCCGGCAACCGATGGTTTGCCTATTGGCCAATCACCACTTTATCAAGGTGATAATTCCATTGCCACACTTAGAGCAAATAGGGATAACCGTTTGTTGGGCACCATTGATAATTTTTTATGCTATAATGGTACTTTGGTAAATGGTTATAGTTCGAGCACTGGTTACCGTCCTTCCAAGTTTCTGAACCCGGCTTCCAACCAGTTGGCACCATTTAATGAAACCGATGCACCTATCTTTTACTATCCTGAGGTTTTACTTAATTATGGTGAAATTACCGCAATTCTTGATCAATTGGGTAAACTTACCTTTACTCAAGCCGATATGGATAAATCAATCAACCTTTTAAGAGGCCGTGCAGGAATTACCAAGCTTACCGTTACTGGCGGCGGTAATGTAGCTGCTGGTACAACAGCTATTGCCGATCCTAAAAGAGATGCGGATGTTTCTGCTTTAATGTGGGAAATAAGACGCGAACGTAGGGTAGAATTAATGATGAATGGATTTAGGTATCAGGATTTGATGCGTTGGAAAAAAGGGAAGTATTTAGATAGAGCTCAAAACGTTGAAGCCTTCTTAGGGGCTAAAGTACCTGATAACGGTAAAGTTTTAAGAAATTCAGAGGGTTATATTATTCCATATGCTACAACTTTAACCAGAACATTTGTTGATCCAAAAAACTATTTATCTGCAATTCCAACTAGTCAGATTAGTTTGTATCCACCAAATACGCTACAACAAAATCCGGGCTGGTAGTTTTTTGTAGAAAAGTATAGTAACCTCCTCAAATTGCCTAATTTGAGGAGGTTTTTTTATGTCTTTTACTTTGTGCGCAACCACACCACTTTACCATCCATTGTACTGGCCAGAATATTTTTACCATCGATCACATTTACGGTATTGATCATCGAATTATCGATCTTATGTGCCCAAACGGTGCTTTGCTGTTTAGGGTCTATGGCGTAAATAACACCATTCTTTGTTCCAAAAAATACCTTTCCATCTTTTTCAATCAACATAGAGGGTACATGTTCATATCCAAAACCTGCATTATAACGCCAAAGTATCCCCGGATCTTGCGCCTGTGCCTTATAGGCTACAATTTCATCCTGCATGGTTTTGCCATAAATGATGGTGCTGTCGGCCGATTGGCCGATTGATTCGCGAACGGTAGCCTCTTTATTCCGCCAAAGTGTACTACCGCTTTTAGCGTCAATTGCTGTTAAATGCCGGTCGGGGGCCGCGATGTAAACGATACCGTTGTAAGCAACAGGGGTTACCATGGCTGGCGAAAACATCCTGTTGCCCTGGCCATTGTTCCATTTCCATAATAAGTTACCGGTGTTTATATCAAGTGCATATAAATGCCTGCCCCAGGAACCAAAAATAATTTTACCCTGATAAATCAGCGGTTTGCCCACAATTGTACCTTCAACTTCTTTAAATGCCCATATTTCGTTTCCGGTTTTGACGTCCAGCGCCCTAAATGTATTGTCGCTGCCACCTATATACACCTGTTCGCCGTTAATTACCGGAGAGCCCAGCACCGAGTTGGTCGTTTCTTTGTGCCAGACTTCCTTTCCTGTTTTTGCATCTAATGCATAGATGGTTCCATCACCTGAGCCCAAAATAACCGTGTTGTTTACTGCCACAGGAGAAGAATAGATAGCCCCATTGGTTTTAAAAGTCCACATTTTTTTTCCGGTATGCTTATTTAAGGCCTCAACCAAACCTAAGCTGTTTCCAAAAATAACATTGTTCGAAGCATAGGTAGGTGTGTTCACCACGTTGGCGTTTGAGTGGTAAGTCCAAACTTCTTTTGCGCGTGCATATTTCTTGTTAATGGCAAAATCTGGTCGTTCATATTTTTTTGTGTCGCCTTGAAAAGTTTTAAGTGCGATTTTTCGCCATGCAGGTAGAACATCTTGTGTTGGCTTTTTAACCTGGAAAAAAACGCTGTCCTTGGTCATGCTTACAATGTTGTAACCGCCAATACTATCTTTTGCCCTCAAGTTAGAGCGGCCCATGGTAGCTTCAATGCCTTCAAAATTGTAAGGGTGGTTGTTGTGCCCATGACCGCAAATGGCATATTGGATATTGTATTTCTTTAATAAGTCTGTTGCTTCGTACCAATTGTCTAAACTATTGTCCAAAGGGTAGTGGTTGGCAAAAATAATGGGCATGTTTTTAGGTGTCGCTCTGAGCACGCTGTCCAGCCAAACAGTAGCATCCCTTGGAATATGCCCGTCGCTCATTCTTACATAGGGGCCCGATGCACAGGCAATAAACCGGTAGCCATTATGGTCGAATATAAATTTATCGCCCCCAAACTCTTTGATAAAATTTACACCTCCCGATTCGGACCATCCGGTATCATGGTTTCCGGGAATAATGTGATAAGGTTTGTTCAGTTTAGATAGGATATCCTTTGCCAGTTTCAGCTCATTATTGGTACCCATTTCGGTGATATCGCCGGTAATGATTACAAAATCGATGTCTTTTAACGCATTTAAATCAGCAACAGTTCTGGCGAGGTCTTCTTCGCCTGTTGATGAACCCACATGGGTATCGGTAACAAAAGCATATTTAAAATTTTGGGCCTTTACAGAGAGCGATAAGAGTACAGCAAACAGCAAAAGAATGGGATGTTTCATCTTGTTTTTCGTTAAATTGTTTTACTATAAAAATCGACATTTTTTAGGGCTTAAACAGGGCTGTAATGCCAATTTTACATGTTAACAAATGTGGTACGGTAGGTTAAGAAATGGCTTTCTGTTGCCGGAAAAGAATTCAACAAAAAAGGCGACCGATGGCCGCCTCTTAATATGATCTGTTGTAAAAATTACAAAATTTTGAATCCTAAACTCAATTGAAAAAGGTTAGGTTTCTGGCTGTATTTTTCGCTTTTGCTAATGTTCGATAAACCGGCTTCATAACGTAAATCAACCGAAATACTGCCTACATCCACGCCTGCACCAGCCTGTAAACCCAAAGCCTGGTTTTTGTAATTGCCAAAATCCGTCGCCTGTTGGTAAGCTGAGCTAAATGATGAATTCTCATCCAGAATAAATGAAATCACCGGGCCCGCCATCAAACGGAAGTTTAGGTTTTTAGCACCGAATTTCGTTCCCAGTAAAACAGGGATATCTAACGTGGTAAATTTTACTTTTCCTTCTGCAGATACTTCATTGCCATTATCCTGCTGAATGCTGATGAATTTGTTGCCTTTGCTGCCAATGTAAGCCTCCGGCTGTACATAAAAACTTGCACCACCAATACGTGCCCAGGCACCGACCTGATAACCTAAACGGTTTTCTTCACTCGCAAAATCTGCATTTAACTTGGCTAAATTTACGCCTGCCTTAACCCCAAGGTTAAAGGTTTGTGCCTTTGATGTTGCCCAACCGAGGGTTAGGAAAACAATTGAGAAGATGATTTTTTTCATGTTGTTTAATTTGCTTTTTTAAGGGTTTTCGAATCCATAGGCCATGGATAGGGCTTTTTAAAGGCATTTTTCCCGGCCATGGTTTCATTTTTATTATTAACACGATCCGGGTTTTATTCCCGATTAGGTTTTATAACGCGCTTTTAACACAATTATCGTGCAAAAAGAGTTCGCGAATCTCCATTTTTTTTGTCACATCACATAAAAAGGTATCAACCTGAGCAAATATTTTTTACTTTTGCATCAAATAAAATATGCCATGGCTAATTTTCAACTTACTTCAGAAACCGCATTTAAAGTAAAAACTAAGTTCCTAAGGAAATACCGCGACTTAGCGAACGAACCTTTAGATTTTACACCTGGTAAAGAAGATCAATTGATTGAAGATTTAATGCGTTTGGTTAAACGCGATCGTACTTATATCGAATTTACCATTCAAAAGGCACTTGCCGATACCAAGGGCAACAGACTTTAGCCTTCTTTTCTTTAATAATCCATTACTTCTTTTAGCGTAACGCTTAATTTACGCTTAGCCCAAATAAGCTATTTTTAATATTTATGGCTTTTTGTACATTTACGTTTGTACACGTTATAAATAATCTTCCAAACAGACAGGTATTTCATTTAACTTGCTCCGGTCGGAATTAAAATAATTTAAGGGAATGAAAAAACTAAAATATGGTCTTTTGGCAGCTGGATTTGGTGTAGCTGTTTTATCTTTTTCATTTAAAGAAGATTTATTCCTGGTATCTAAAAACCTGGATATTTTTGCCTCACTCTATAAAGAAATCAATATCAATTATGTTGATGACACCAATGCCCCGCAATTGATGAAAACGGGGATTGATGCCATGCTGGACAGTTTAGATCCTTATACCGAGTACGTTCCGGAATCGGAAATTGAAGATTATAAGCTGAAATATGTAAGTACACAATACGGTGGTATTGGTGCAAGTACCGTTTTTATTGATGGTAAACTGTTCATCAACGATGTTAGCGAAGGTTACCCTGCCAATAAAAGTGAAATAAAAGCCGGAGATCAGGTATTAAGCATAAACGGAATTGCCGTAAAGGGAAAAGACCGCCCCGAGATTAGCCAGTTGTTGCGGGGGCCTAAAGGAACTCCGGTTGACCTGTTGGTGATCAGGGAAGGGAAAGAAATCACTAAAAAACTTGTTCGGGAGGAAATAAAACAACCCAATGTTTCTTATTCTGGTATGGTTGGCGATGGCATAGGTTACATCAAACTCGATAAATTCCTCGAAAATTCAGGTCAGGAAGTAAAAGATGCTTTGTTGGCCATCCAAAAAGAAAATCCTAAAGGAGTGGTGTTGGATTTGAGGAATAATGGGGGAGGTATTTTACAGGAAGCCGTTAAAATTGTTAACCTTTTTGTCAATAAGGATCAGCTTGTAGTGACCCAAAAAGGTAAAAACGTGGAGAAAACAATCACCTACAAAACACTTTCGGCGCCAATATCCACCTCAGTTCCCCTGGTCGTGCTGGTGAATGGAAATTCGGCCTCGGCTTCTGAAATTGTTGCCGGTTCATTGCAGGATTTAGACCGTGCCATAGTAATCGGCCAACGGAGTTATGGCAAGGGTCTGGTGCAACAGACTTTCAATTTACCTTATAACAGCCTGGTTAAGGTAACCGTGGCCAAATATTATACCCCATCAGGCAGATGCATCCAGAAACTGGATTATGCACATAAAAATGCTGAAGGCGTAGCCGAACGTTTTGCCGATTCAACCATGGTGATGTACCAGACCAAGGCAGGCAGGAATGTGTACAGCGGCAATGGGGTTTATCCTGATATTGTGGTTGATGCCGCCAAATTAAGCCCGATTACCATTTCAATGATCAATAAGAGTCTTTTCTTTAATTATGCCAACCAATACAGAAAAGAAAAGCCCACTTTGGCCTCTGCTAAAACCTTCCAGTTATCTGATGCAGATTATGCCACTTTCTCTAGCAGTCTGGCCGATAAAGACCTGTCGTACCAAAGCCGCACTGAAAGATTACTTTCTGATCTGCGCGCAGAGGCGGAAAAAGAAAATAAATCTGCCGAGGTAAAAACCGATCTCGAAAACCTTAAATACAAACTCACTTCCTCTAAAAAGACTGATTTAACCAGCCATAAAGCTGAAATCAAAAGAGTTTTGGAAACACAGATCGTAAGCCGTTATTTTTACGAAAAAGGACGAATCGAGCAGAGTTTCCAATACGATAAAGAACTGGCTGCAGCGAAAAACCTGTTTACCAACCAAACACAGATCCTTGCGATTTTAAAAGGCGATGGAAACTACAAAGTAATTGGTAAACCAAGTAAAGCCACGGCTTCGATAGATTAAAATCCAACCAAATATACTTCATTACCCCATGAAAAAATTAATGATTATAGGCTTAGTCCTATTGCTTGGCCTACAGCTAAAAGCGCAGGACTACGTGCCGGCAGCTTCTAATTTAAAACAACGCGAATGGTTTAGCGATGCCCGTTTCGGATTATTTATCCACTGGGGGCCTTTTAGTATCCCGGGCAGTGGAGAGTGGGTAATGAACGAGAGAAAGTTAACTGTTCACAATTATACCAATCTTAAAGATTTTTTCAATCCGGTTGATTTTAATGCCGGACAGTGGGTAAGCATGGCAAAAAATGCCGGGATGAAGTACATTACACTGATTACGCGTCATCATGATGGTTTCAGCATGTGGGATACCAAATATTCGGATTTTAACATCATGAATACACCCTACAAAAAGGATATTGTAAAAATGATGGCCGATGAGTGCCACAAACAGGGGATAAAACTGTACTTATATTACTCTTTATTAGATTGGCGCAGGGAAGATTATCCGCACGAAACCGGGCGCACGGGGCAGAGTTCTGGCCGGACAGGCAAAGGCGACTATGCCAGCTATTTACAGTTTATGAAAAACCAGCTGACCGAATTATTGAGCAATTATGGCGAAATCGGTGGGATTTGGTTTGATGGCCATTGGGACCAAACCGAACCCGAAGGATCAAAAGACAGGACCTCTCGAATTGACTGGAAGTACAATGAAATTTATGGTTTGATACACAAACTGCAACCGCAGTGTATGATTGGGAATAACCATCACCTTACACCATTTGCAGGAGAAGATTTTCAGATGTTTGAGCGTGATCTTCCGGGGGAGAATAAATCAGGGTTAAGTTTTCAAAAAGCGTCAGATCAGTTGCCGCTCGAAACCTGCGAAACCATCTCCAACTCGTGGGGTTATAACTTAAGCGATACCTATTACAAAACGAATAAAGAATTGGTGCACATGTTGGTTAAAGCCGCAAGCTTAGGTTCCAATCTTTTACTGAACATTGGTCCGATGCCAAGCGGTAAGATACAGCCGGAGTTTCAAGACCGCTTAGTGGGTTTCGGCGATTGGCTTAAGGTGTATGGCGAAAGTATCTACGGCACAAAAGCCGGATTTATCAAGCCACAAGCCTGGGGGAGCATCACGCAGAATGGTAACAAAATCTATATCCACATTGTTGACGGAAAAACCACAAACCTGGATCTCGAAAACGTTCCGGTAAAGAAAATCAAAAAGGCATATTTACTGAAAGATAAAAGTGCAGTAAGTTTCACCTTTAAAAAATCGAAATTAACAGTTACTACCGGGGCAAATGCTGCTGAACCTGATCAGGTGATTGTTTTGGAGGTTGGATAAAAGAGCTTGCAGGTGTAATCGTCATTTCTCTCTCAAATGTTCGGGGCTAAGAGACATCCGATAACGATCGGACCGAAATGACCTGCTTTTGATGTAATTCTTTCCCCTTTTTAGGAGAAATGAACATAAAACGTTTTACTTTTAGATTTTTAAATCTATTGTAGGAAATTATAAGCACACATGCAGTTCAGGAAAACCTCATCTATTCTACTTCTAACCGCCTCTCTATTTACAATTAATGCCACAGCTCAACAGAAAACGAAGTTTACCCGATACGTAGATCCATTGATCGGATCGGCCAAACACGGGCACGTTTTTGTTGGCGCCAATGTTCCGTTTGGAGCAGTACAGCTCGGACCAAATAACATTTTTGAAGGCTGGGACTGGTGCAGTGGTTACAATTATAGCAGCAATACGATTACCGGTTTTGCGCATACCCATTTGAGTGGTACGGGTATTGGCGATTTAGGCGATATTTCGATCATGCCGGCAACGGGTAAAATCCTGCTCGAAAAAGGTAAAACAGCCGATGATCAGGAGGGTTATCTCTCTACGTTTTCGCATCAAAACGAAGTGGCAAAAGCAGGTTATTACAGTGTATTGCTAGATAAATATCAGATTAAAGCCGAATTAACTGCAACCGAAAGGGTGGGTTTTCATCAATATACTTTTAAAAAAGGAGCTGAAAACCCTCATATCATGATCGATTTGATCGAAGGCATTGGTTGGGATGCACCTGTATCGGCTTCATTGAAACAGCTGGATGCCACCACTATTGTAGGACATCGAAATTCTAAAGGCTGGTCTAACGATCAGCGTTTGTATTTTGTAATCAAACTTTCGCAACCGATTAAAACACTTGTCTTATACGATAGTACCGTAGTTAAAAGTGGAGCAGCATTATCGGGTAAAAAATTAAAAGCAGTGGTGAGTTTTAATGCCATCAATAAGGAAAAACTGCAGATTAAAGTGGCTTTATCTCCGGTAAGTATCGAAAATGCCATTTTAAATTTAAAAACAGAACTGCCAGGCTGGGATTTTGCGGCTACCGTTAAAAACAGTGATGCAAAATGGGAGAAAGAGCTTTCGAAAGTTAAAATTGAAGCATCGAATACGACAAAAAAGGTGTTTTATACGGCTTTGTACCATACTATGGTGGCGCCATCACTATTTAATGATGTAAATAAAGATTACCTCGGTACAGATAAAAAGGTGTACAAAAAGGCCACTTTTAATAATTTAACTACGTTTTCCCTATGGGATACCTATCGTGCGGCAAATCCGCTTTTTACTATCCTTCACCAGGATAAGGTGAGCGATGTGGTGAATACCATGCTGGCCATTTACAAGCAACAAGGGAAATTACCCGTTTGGCACTTAATGGGAAGTGAAACCAATACCATGGTGGGTTACCATGCCGTGCCGGTTATTGTTGATGCTTATTTAAAGGGATACCGCGGCTTTGATGTAAAGCTGGCATATGAAGCGATAAAACAATCGGCCATGCAGAAAACAGATGGCATCGAATACATTCAGCAGCTTAAATACATTCCGGCCGATAAAATAAACGAATCAGTAGGAAAGGCTTTAGAATATGCTATTGACGATTATTGCATCGCGCAGATGGCTAAGGCACTGAACAGAACGGCAGATTACAATTACTTTAGCAAGAGATCGAAACTGTATAGTTTATATTTCGATCCTGGTGTTCAGTTTATGCGTGGTAAACTTGCCAACGGAAACTGGAGAAGTCCTTTTGATCCTTTTTCATCTAAACACCGTGAAGATGATTATGTAGAAGGGAATGCCTGGCAATATACTTGGTTGGTGCCGCAAGACGTAGAAGGGCTGATTAATCTTTTTGGAGGGGATAAGCCATTTACCAAAAAACTCGATTCGCTATTTACCTTACCTTTGGATTTGGGAACCAACGGCTCGCCGGATATCAGTGGATTAATCGGTAATTATGCACAGGGGAACGAACCCAACCACCACATTCCTTATTTATATACTTACGCAGGTCAGCCCTGGAAAACTGCCGATCTGATCCGAAAAATCGATAAAGATTTTTACTCGTCTAAACCAGATGGCTTATGCGGTAACGAAGACGTGGGCCAAATGAGTGCCTGGTACGTTTTCACGTCAATGGGATTTTATCCGGTCAACCCGGCAAATGGGGCCTATGTTTTCGGAACACCTTTGGTTAACGATGCTACCATTTCACTTGCCGGAAATAAGAAATTCAATATCAAAGTTGTTGATAACAGTACTGAAAATAAGTACATTCAAAAAATTGTATTAAATGGGAAACCCTATACGAAATCATATATTTTGCACAAGGCCATAATGGCTGGTGGAAATATGCAGATTTACATGGGAAATAAAGCATCTGCAAGCTGGGGCATAAAACCTGAAGACAGACCTGTTTCAACTCATTAAGGATTGAATTTTGAAGGATTAAATGAGAGAATAAAGAAATTTTTAATCATGAACAAGAAACCATTCTCTCATTTAATCATTCTTCCATTCAGGCACAAATGCAATCATTCATTCATTCAATAATTCCAAATACATGAAGAAAATACTTTTACTTCTTTTACTCTGTCCGGCCTTCATCGTGAACGCGCAACAGCGTTACGAACTAAACTCGGGCTGGGTTTGTGCCAATATCAGAGACGCTCAGGCTAATGGCTCAGCAATTTCTAAACCCGCTTTTTCGCTTGGCGGCTGGATGCCTGCAACTGTGCCCGGAACGGTATTGACAACCTTATTGAACAATAAAAAAGTTCCGGACCCATTTTATGGGATGAATAACGAAAAAATCCCGGATGTGTACAAAACGGGAAACGATTACTACACCTATTGGTTTGTAAAAGATTTTGAGGAACGTGCAGTTGGCAATGAACAGGTTTGGCTCCAGTTCAGAGGGATAAATTATAAAGCCGAGATTTATTTAAACGGCAAAAAGGTGAATCCGGCAACCCAGGTAGGTATGCACCTTAGGGCACAGTATAACATTACCAAACTATTATCGCCAAATGGGAAAAACAGGCTTGCTGTAATTGTTTATCCACCAGATTTTCCGGGCAACCCGAATGGCGGCCAAGGTGGTGACGGGACTATTGCCAAAGGTTTAACCACACAGTATACTGCCGGCTGGGACTGGATTCAACCCACCCGCGACCGTAATACCGGAATCTGGGATAAAGTAACGATCGAAAAAACCAAAAATATTAACATCCAGAACCCACAGGTAATTACCTTAGTGCCAGGTAAACGTTTACCGGAAGGAAAGCAGAGCCCGGCAACTGTTAAAGTTTCGGTTGAGGTAGAAAATCCAACCAGTCAGGCTGTTTCGGGTATGTTGCAATATCAGATTGCAGGTAAGTTGATTAAACAGGCGGCTACCATTGCCGCGAATAAAACAACTATAGTTAAACTTCCTGATTTACAGCTCGAGAACCCTAAGCTTTGGTGGCCAAGTGGCTATGGGGCGCAAAATCTGTATGATGTAAAAATCGAATTTGTGGCGGCTAACAAGGTGTTGGATCAGGAGCAGCTTAAAGTAGGCGTACGTCAGATCGATAACATCTGGAACGAACATACCAAAAGTATGGGCGCCTATGTAAACGGACAAAAGATTTTCATTAAAGGCGGTAACTGGATCATTTCTGACGCCATGTTACGTTTTAGTGATGCCCGTTATGATGCGGAGATCCGTTACCACAAAGACATGAACCTCAACCTGATCCGCATCTGGGGCGGGGCGATATTAGAACGACCTGAATTTTATAATGCCTGTGATAAATATGGCTTACTGGTCTTTCAGGATTTCTGGTTTAGTGGCGATTGCAATGGCCGTTGGGTAGATCCAATGAAAAAAGGAGATCAATGGACAAGAAGAAATTATCCGGACGACCACAACCTAACTTTAACTGCTATTGAAGATCAGATCAAAATGATCAGAAACCATGCGTCACTTGCTTTTTGGTGCGGAGGAAATGAAATTACGCCACCAGAAGATATTTTGGAGCCGTTAAAAAACGATATCCTGCCGCGCTTAGATGGAACGAGAAAGCTTTTCGATTTCTCTAACAGTGATGAAATGTCGTTTAATGCTATCGGTGGAAATGGCGATGGACCGTATGGGATACAGGATATTAAAACTTTTTGGGGTACAAAAACTTTCCCTTACAATTCGGAAGTAGGTTCGGTAGGCGTGGGCGACTATGCTTCTTTGCTCCGTTTTATCCCAAAAGAAAACCTGATTGCGCCACAATACAAAGCAAAGCCCGATTCGGTGTGGGATTACCATAAATATATCTCTTACGAGCAATACATTAATCCATATGGTAAACCAAAAAACGCTGAAGACTTTGCCATGAAAGCCCAGTTGGCCAATTATGATCAGTACAGGGCTTTGATGGAAGGCTTTTCGAATAAAATGTGGGATTGGTATACCGGTTCCATCATCTGGAAAACCCAAAACCCCTGGACGGCCATGCGCGGGCAGATGTACGATTATTACCTCGATCCTAACGCTTGTTTATACGGTTTGCGTAAAGGTAGTGAGCCGCTACATGTAATGATGAATCCTTTGGACAGTATGGTTACCATCGTAAACAACGGTTTTACCACCAAAAACAATCTAATGGTTCAGGCCAAAGCCTACGATATGGATGGAAAGGATTATTTCTACTCACAGGTGTTTAATTCGGTTGGGCCATCTTCTGTGAGAAGACTTTTTCCAATGAACGAATTTTTGGCCAAGCTGGATAAAAAAGAAGGGGTGTTTGTATCATTAAGGATTTTGGATCAGAAGCAGAATATACTGAGTGAGAATATTTATTGGCTTCCGGGTAAAGATGGCGAATATTCAGGTTTAAAAAATATCAGGCAAACGCCGTTAAAAGTCGATGCTGTAGATCGCAAAAACGGTAAAGTAGAAGTAACACTGAGCAATGCGAACGGTAATCCGGTGGCATTTTTTAACCGTGTGGCCTTAATTAATAACAACAGCAACGAACGCGTGCTTCCTGCTTTTTATGATGATAACTACGTGAGTATTTTACCTGGGGAAAGCAAAACGGTAACGGTAGAATATACAGGGAAACAAAGCAATTTAGCTGTAGAAGTATATGGCTGGAATGTTGTAAAGCAGAAGGTAAGTATTCAATAGCTTACAAGACCTATCAGGTTTTTCGAAATCTGATAGGTCTATAAATATCATCTTTATTGATAGATTTTTTTGGAAATGATGGTTGCTGTTATAATGGCGGACAGCAGTCCTGCTATCGCTTCAAGTCCTCGCTGCGCTCCGGGCTTTCCGCTTTATCAGGTTTAATAACGGGGTGCGCTGCTCCAGATTCCGATGCATCCACGGTACGGAGAGTAGAGATTGCAAATCTCGACTAACAAGACGTTTGCAATTCAGGGCTATTAAAAACAAAAAAGGCGACACTTTATGTATCGCCTTTGCTTTAATATGTTTTAAAATCTAGCTTACGCCGTGTAATTTTACTTTTAATCCGTCCATGTTGTTATTTAACTGCAACTGGCAGGCTAAACGCGAGTTTGGCAACAGGTCAGGCAAGGTATCCAGCATGGCATACTCATCGTCTGTCATTTCGTTCAGTTTTTCTTCACCTTCCAAAACATCAACACAGCAGGTCGCGCATAAAGCCATTCCACCACAGGTTGCCAGGATATCGTACTCTGATGCCTTTAAAAACTCCATCAGGCTTAAACCCATGTCAGTTGGTGCAACGTGTTCGGTAACCGAGCCATCCGGCTCTTGCATATATATATTAATATTGTTTTCCATTTTTTAGCTTACTTATATTGATTCACAAATATAGTAGAAAGCTTAAAATTCCGAAACTCCGTTTACCGTTGTATATTTCATGGTATATTTCACACCTGGGTTCATATAAGAATAGGCACTGTGGCTCATTAAGGCAGCCTCGTGGAAACCACAAAGAATTAACTTTAACTTATTGGTGTAGGTGTTGATATCGCCAATTGCATAAATTCCAGGGATGTTTGTCGAATAATCATCCACATTTACCTCGATCGCACTTTTGTTGATATTTAAGTTCCAGTCTTCAATCGGACCTAATTTAGGGCTCAATCCAAACAAAGGAATAAGGTGATCGGCCTCAACAACCGTTTTTTCCATCGTGCGGTTCTGCACAATTTCTACCTGTTCCAGTTTATCGGTTCCCTGTACGGCCTGAAGGTTGCTGTTTAAAACCAAATTGATTTTTCCACTTTCAGCCAGTGCCATTACTTTAGCTACTGAATCGGGTGCGCCACGGAAACTCTCGCTTCTGTGCACCAAGGTTAACTCAGAACAAACTTCAGCTAAATAAATGGTCCAGTCTAAAGCCGAGTCGCCACCACCGGCAATCACCATTTTCTGATCGCGGTATTTCTCCGGATCAAGGATCATGTAGTTTACACCTTTACCGTTCTCAAATTTCTCTAAGTTTTCTACAGCAGGTTTACGTGGTTCGAAACAGCCCAAACCACCGGCAATAACCACAACCTTAGCTTCGATAACGGTACCCATATTCGTAGTTAAAACGAAATCGGCTTCGCCACGCTTTTCTAAACCTTCGATACGCTCGCCTAAAGTAAACGTTGGATGGAAAGGTTTTGCCTGTTCCATTAAGTTATCGATAAGTTCCTGAGCCAGCACAGAAGGATAACCAGGGATATCGTATATCGGTTTTTTAGGGTAAATTTCAGACAGCTGCCCACCAACCTGAGGCAGGTAATCGATTAAATGGCAACGCATTTTTAATAAACCGGCTTCAAAAATGGCAAATAAACCAACCGGACCAGCGCCTATTACGGCTATATCAGTAGTGATCATTAAAAAAAATTTGACGCAAAGTTACAAAATAAAGTATTACCAATTCTGCTATTTAGAAATATTCTAGATAATTTTGCAATCCTATTATATTCAGTATTTTATATTCCCTGGCTTAGCAAAAAGCAAAAGTTAAGGGTTTTCGGTAGTTTAAAGCAAATTATAATTGGTCTATGGATTTAGTGGGATACGAACGATTGTCATTCTAAGGAACGAAGGATCTTTTTAATTGTCAAAGCTTTCGCTTGTTATAGAAAGATCCTTCATTTTGTTCCGGATGACAAAGAAGCATTTACCAGTTCATTCCCAAATTCTGAAATACAAAGCTCCATACATCAGCGGCTTCTTCGATCATTTTGGTAGTGGGCTTACCCGCACCATGGCCAGCCTTGGTTTCGATCCGGATTAAAACCGGGTTTTCACCTTTGTATTTTTCCTGCAAGGTTGCAGCAAATTTGAATGAATGTGCAGGCACCACGCGGTCGTCGTGATCGGCTGTGGTGATTAGTGTCGCCGGATAATTTACGCCGCTTTTTATGTTGTGAAGTGGCGAATATTTGATCAGGTAATCGAAATCTTCTTTTTTGTCGCTGCTTCCGTACTCTACCGCCCAGCCCCAGCCAACGGTAAATTTGTGATAACGGAGCATATCTAAAACGCCAACCGCAGGCAGTGCCACTTTAAACAGATCGGGTCTTTGGGTCATACAAGCGCCGACCAACAAACCGCCGTTCGAACCACCAGAAATGGCGATTTTAGAAGGGTTGGTGTATTTTTCTTTCACCAGGTATTCTGCTGCGGCTATAAAATCGTCGAAAACATTCTGTTTTTTTGATAACATGCCCGCTTTATGCCAGGCTTCGCCATATTCGCTTCCACCACGTAAACTCGGTTGCACGTAAATCCCGCCACGCTCCAAAAACAACATCCGCGACAGACTAAATCCTGGCGTTAAACTGATCTGGAAGCCGCCATAAGCATAAAGATAAACCGGATTGTTGCCATCAAGTTTGATACCTTTCTTGGATACGATAAACATGGGTACTTTGGTGCCATCTTTCGATGGATAAAATACCAGTTTGGTTTCGTAATTTTCGGTGTTAAATTGCAGTTCTGATTTTTTATAGAGGATCGATTCTGCCTTGTTGATATCGTAACGGTAAATGGCACCTGGCGTGGTGAAATTGGAAAAAGTGTAAAAGAATTCTTTATCCTCTTTATAGCCGCCAAAACCACCAACAGTACCTATTGCCGGAAGTTTTACTTCCCTGATTTTCTTTCCGTTTAAACCAAACTGTATAATATTGGTGCTTGCATCTTTCAGGTACGAAGCCCAAAGAAAACCGCCGCCCGTGCCAATGCCTTCTAATGCCAGTGTAGATTCGGGGATCACTTTCTGCCAGTTTTTTGGATCTGCATTTTTTGGATCAACCAAAACCACTTGTTTGTTTTCGGCGCCAAGATCAGTATTCACCAATAGCTTATCGCCAATATTATCCACAACGCTATGGTTATTTTCATAACCCTTAATCAAAGGCTCAATTTTGCTTCCCTGTGCTTTTAAATCCTGATAGAATAAGGCATTACCCGAAGTGCCTGCACTGGCATATACCACTAGAAAACGTTCATCTTCAGTAATATTGGCGCCAAAATATAGGTTCGGATTGGTTTTGTCTTCAAATATTAACTGATCGTTTTTTTGTTCATCGCCCAGTTTGTGGAAATATACTTTTTGGTATTTGTTGGCTGCAGAAAGATCAGTTCCTTTTACGGCAGGTTCATCAAATTTACTATAGTAAAAGCCATCGCCTTTCCAGGCAGCACCCGAGAATTTGGTCCATTTCAACTCATCGGCCAGTTTCTTTTTGCTGGCAATTTCCATTACGTAAATATTGCTCCAGTCTGAGCCGGCTTGTGCAACGGAATAGGCTAGGTATTTTTTATCGTGAGAGAAACCCAGTAGAGAAACCGCTGCTGTTCCATCGGCGGTAAGCTTATTAGGGTCTAGAAAAACTTCTTCCTTGCCATCCAATCCTTTTTTAATGAACCAGATGCTTTGATTTTGGAGTCCGTCGTTTTTGGTGGAGAAATAATATTCGCCCACTTTAAACGGTGCGCTTTCTTTTGGGTAGTTCCAGATTTCGGTCAAGCGTTTTTTAATATCTGCACGGTAGGGGATTTGCTCCAGGTAATTTTGGGTCACTTTATTCTCAGCTACTACCCAGGCTTTTGTTTCGGCAGAGGTATCATTTTCCAGCCATCGGTAAGGATCGGCAATGGTAGTTCCGAAGTAATTATCGGTTGTGCTGTCTTTTTTGGTTTCGGGATATTTCATCAATGTTATTTTTTCTGCAGGTTTTTTGCCCTGATTACAGGCGAAAAGGCTTAATGCAAATAAGCTCAATACAATTTGTTTTTTCATGTTGAAACAGATTTATTTACTAATATATGTTTTTTTCCTTGTGGGTTGATTACAGAGATATTAGGATTGCACAGGTTATGTTGTTTTGGTCTTTTCCTTCGGGTTGATTACGCAGATTTTAGGATTGCACAGATTAAGATATTTTAAGCTTTTTGCCTTACCTTTGGATTTGTACATGGCAAAGAATATTTATTTCGCTTCTGATTTTCATTTAGGCACACCGGGTTATGCCGAAAGCCGTGCCCGTGAAGCGCATATTGTAAGCTGGTTGAGTTTTATAGAGCCAAATTGCGGTGAGCTGTTTTTGATGGGGGATATTTTTGACTTCTGGTTTGAATATGCGAAGGTGGTTCCGAAAGGTTTTATCCGCCTGCAGGGAAAACTGGCTGCTATGGCCGATGCCGGAATAAAAATTTACTTTTTTAAAGGCAACCATGATATGTGGGTGCGCGATTATTTTACCCGGGAAATCGGCATGGAAATTATCAGCGATGAGCTGATTATTGAACGGGGCGGTAAGAAATTTTACCTGCATCATGGCGATGGTTTGGGGCCAGGCGACAATAAATATAAATTCTTAAGGAAAATTTTCAGAAGCAAACTTTGTCAGTGGTTGTTTGCCCGCTTGCATCCAAACCTGGGCATTGGTATTGCCAACTCGTGGAGCCAGGGGAGCAGGGCTGCACAAACCGAAAAGGAAGTTTTTTTAGGTGAGGACAGGGAGTGGCTGGCTATTTATGCCAAAGAACAGTTGCAGAAAACCCATTTCGATTATTTTATTTTTGGGCACAGGCACCTGCCGCTCGATATCGATTTAGGTAAGGGGAGCAGGTATGTAAATATCGGCGAGTGGCTCAATTATAATTCTTACGCAGTGTTTGATGGGCAGGAGTTGAAATTGGAGTATTATAAGCCTAATTTATAGTCCCTATTTATTTTTTGGAAAGCAGCACCTGTAGCATCAGTTTAATGTTCGCCGGGCTTTTCGTTATAGTCCCGATTTTGAAGGAAAATCGGGAGCTGTCACTCCAATCCCATTTAAATACCCCGGTTTTTGCTACTATTTAGGGTTGCGAAGTGTCTAAAATGCACCGCCCTTTATATCTAAACCCGATAGAACGAAAAGCCCGGAGCGAGGAACGTAGCGAGGACTTGAAGTGATAGCGGGACTACAGGCCCCATAGAAACAGAACCCGTTCATTTCCAAAACCTTTTAAATAATACTATAACCATCCTTTTTTACACCTTACAATTAAACGATTCAACAGTTACCCAATTAACCATTCTCCCCAAACAAACAAATTCAGCTTTTTTCCTTATTTTTGCATTTCCTGAATTTTTGAGCCTATGCCAATCGTCAGGAAATTTCAACAAGAATAAATATGTTAGATAAATTAGAAGCTATAAAGCTGCGTTGGGAAGATGTAGAAGAATCGTTGAGCAATCCGGATGTTATTCAGGATATGAAACGTTTTGCGGCTTTAAACAAAGAATATAAAGACTTGGGCAAAATTGTAGACGAATATAAAATCTACAAAAATGTGATGAGTAATATCGATGCCAACAAAGAGATTTTAGCAACGGAGAAAGACGCCGAAATGCGTGAGATGGCAAAGGAAGAACTGGATATGCTTTTAAAGCAACAGGAAGAAATGGAAAGCAATATCCGTTTGATGCTGATTCCTAAAGACCCGGAAGATGCGAAGAATGCCGTATTTGAGATCCGTGGTGGTACTGGTGGTGATGAAGCGGCTTTATTTGCCGGCGATTTATACCGCATGTACACCCGTTATTTCGAAACCAAGGGCTGGAAAGTGGAAACTGTTGATGTAACCGAAGGTACTGCTGGTGGTTATAAAGAGGTGATCCTGAAGGTAAATGGCGATGATGTGTATGGTCAGCTGAAGTACGAAAGTGGTGTACACCGAGTACAACGTGTACCAGATACCGAAACCCAGGGCCGTGTACACACTTCGGCGGCATCTGTTGCCGTTTTACCAGAGGCTGAAGAAATTGATCTGTACATTAATCCTGCCGATATCGAACTGCAAACTTCGCGTTCAGGTGGTGCGGGTGGACAGAATGTAAATAAGGTAGAAACCAAGGTGCAGTTAACACACAAGCCATCGGGGATTGTAGTGGTTTGTCAGCAGGAGCGTTCGCAACTCGGTAACCGTGTGATTGCGATGGAAATGTTGCGTAGCAAGCTTTACGATATCGAATTGCAGAAAAAGAACGGGGATATTGCTGCCAAACGTAAAACAATGGTATCAACCGGCGACCGTTCGGCCAAGATCAGAACCTACAATTATCCACAGGGGCGTGTTACCGAACACCGTATCGGATTAACGATGTATAATCTGCCAACCATTATGGATGGCGACATCCAGGAGATTATCGATGCGCTTCAGTTCGCAGAAAATGCAGAAAAAATGCAGGAAGGTGCTGTAGGATAAGGAGTTAAATATTTTTTAAAATAAAGTTTGCGAATTAAGATATAGTCTCTATATTTGCAACCTCGAAAGAGGAAAGAGGTTCGAACTTTAAAGGAGAACAAATGGAGTGGTAGTTCAGCTGGTTAGAATGCCTGCCTGTCACGCAGGAGGTCGCGGGTTCGAGTCCCGTCCATTCCGCAACAAAAGCCTTAACTTGTAAAAGTTGAGGCTTTTTTGTTTGTGATGCTTTTGCGTTATAATATTGCGATCCGCAAAGCTTTCAGTCCGCTTAATCCTTGCAGATCTTCCAGATCAAGGTCTTCCGTTTCAGTATTCAACACACCGGTTTCCTGCAGGTATTTTACAAATGGGAGGTAATCTTCAATGTCGCGTTTATTGAAATAGATCAATGCCAGTTTATCGGGCTGGGTGAGCCGTTCCTGCGAATTGCGGATCAGCACCTTGTCTATCCTTTTTTTGATCATCTGATACCTGATGTTGTATGCACCTTCTACATCAAATTTCCTTTCGTCGGCCCTAAAACTGATGCTTATCGGGTGGTTATGGATAAAGATCAATTGTGTGGTAGCCAGTTTAACCGGGAGCTCAGGTTGGAGCTGTTGTATCATTTTAGCCACTGTGGCCATTGATGATAGCTGCCACAAGCGAAGGTTCTGCAGGTGAAAGTTGTTAAAGGGCTTATCAGGTGCAATAGATTGCCCGATATAGATATCGTATTCTAAGCCGTCTGTCCTGAATTTCTCAAAATAGCAGGGATAGGACTGTTGCAGCTTTTCGCGCTCGGATTCAAAATAATTGTTGATGGCGGTATTGATCAGCTGCATAGAAACTTCCAGTGCCTGACGGTGTTTGTAAACCTCGCCGTTGTGTTCGGAAATTTCCTGAAGATATTGATCGATTACCTTTTTGGTATTTGGATCCGACTGCGAAATAAGTTTCAGGTAATCGGTGGATTCTTCTTTAAGGAAGATATTGAGGCTGTTTTCTTCGGTGGTATTCAGGTCGCCGGCCTCCAGGGCATTGCTCCATTTTTTACAGCTGAAGATCTTTTCTTCCAGCAAAGGCGAGCTATACAATTTGTTGAGCTGTGCCAATGTTTCAGAGAGCATGTTCAAATGCAGCCTAAAATCAGCCTTGCTGGCGCTATTGCGTTCGGTTGTAGAGTTTCTGATGTCGATAGCGCCATAAGAAGGGTATACATCATCGAAACTGATTTCTTCAGTGCGCAAGGGGAGGTTCTTCTTTTTGTCGTAAAGCTGGTGCCAGGCCGCTTCGTTAAATTTCCATTGCACAGATGGCTGGATGGAAGTATATTTTTCTTTGATGATATTTTCAATCTCCAGGTTAAACTCGTCGATGTAGATCTGTAGCAACTGGCCAATCGGCTCAAGTACTGGCTCCAATAGGGTGATTTTCTTTTCATCAAAACTTTCCCCAATCCAGGTGTGCATGCCCAGCACACCTACCAGTATGTGGTTGTGAAATATGGGCGAGAGCGACATTGATTTAACACGCAGTTCCCTAAACCGATCTAACCAGGGAAACATTTCCATATCTTCTGCCCAGATATCGGGCGAGTAAAAGGAATCGGGATGTGCGGCATAACCTTCTGCAATCTGTTGAAAGGCTTCGGGACTGAGTGTTTCTTCGCCCCATACCGAAAACAGCAGGCCACTTCCACCCTTAACATAGCCATAAACCATTTTATTGTTAATCCTTACAAAGGGAAAGAGATCGAACTCGATGTTGGCGTTTTGCACCAGGATTTTAAGCGACTGGATCACCTCTGTATAGGCCACTTCCTCATCGCCCGGGCTGCGGCTCAATCTGATGCTCTTAATATTTTCTACCGCCTTTTTGGTGGTTACATCGCTAATGGTCAGTACCGAAATGCCCCTAAACTCAAAAAGATCAAGCGGCAAAACCTGCTGAATCTGATCGAGGCCCGATTCTTCATTGAAATATTGCTGCAGTTCGCGGTAGCTCAGCTCCGGAAGTTGTTGTTTGGCCTTTACCTCCATAAAATTGGTATTGATGCCGATATGAAAATAGCCTGGCAAGCCGGTATCGGCATTCATGCCGGAGTGGTATTTTTCTTTTAAAGGGGTATGGAAAGTATAGAGCTCATTAAGGATAAACGAATAGATGAAATGCAAACGGTCTTGCTGGTGTTGCTGAATGGTTTTACCGCCCATGTAGCCGTTTTGGTCCTTTTCTTCATTTTCCAATAAGTGGTACATCAAATCTGTTCCGTAAAAGGTAATGGGCTGCATCGGGAAGCATAGTCCCCAGGCGAGATGACTTTCTGTTGAAAGCGAGGGGGAGAGGCAGGCGTAAACATGTTCTAATAGCAGCTCATGTTCATAGATGTTTTCAATAGCGATAACCTGGTTATCAATACCTTGTTTTTGAAATGCTTCCAGGGCGTTGATATAGATAGCCGATTTTACCGTCTGCTCTTCTTCAATTTTTCGGTGCAGGTATTTGATGAAAGGACCAAAGGAGATGGCGGAGTTTATTTCCGGCAAATCGGCATAGCTTTGCGCAATATTCAAAATGCTCTTTTTCATCCCTTTAATTTTAAATCATAACCTTAGCAGGCTATCTGATGCTTAAATTATAACTGCTCCATTGATTATTATAAAGATAAGAGATGCGGCGGGTGGTATAAAAACTTTTTGCCTGAATATTATGAAACTTAATTTGGAAATGCCGAGGCTTCCTTATTGATTATCCTTTTTTAATAAATTATTTAGAATGAGGTTCAGTGGGTTACGGAATTATAGCGAAAAAGATTATCCGCGATAGTGATAAACGGAATATTTATCTATATTTGCAATCCCGAAAGGGAAAGAGGTTCGAACTTTAAAGAAGAACAAATGGAGTGGTAGTTCAGCTGGTTAGAATGCCTGCCTGTCACGCAGGAGGTCGCGGGTTCGAGTCCCGTCCATTCCGCAAAAGTAAATTAAACAACCTGCTAAAACATTGATTTTTAGCAGGTTGTTTTGTTTAAAATCTTATTGTGGGAGTTTACGGTCGGGCTAAATTTGAAAAATTTAACTAGCCGTTTGAGTGGGTGTTAAGTGATGCTATCTGTTCGAGTTCCGTTTATGTCCTGATAAATTCCTTATTTTGCTCATTAGCCTCTCTTATAGAAATATCGGCGATTATTTTGGCGAGCAATTTTAAGAAAGCTAATTCTAAATTGCCGTTATAAGTATAAGCTCTTTCATATCATGAAGCGCCCCTGTTGAAACCTATGGTATCTCTATAAAATTGTGGTGATGTCTCTGTTTTTACCTTGAATAACCTGCTGAAATAGAACTCATCGTTGTAGCCAAGCTCATAAGCTATTTCCTTCACCGTCTTATCGGTAAGATACAATTCCCTTTTTGCTTCAACGATGATCCGCTCTGTAATCAGCTCAGAAAGGGTTTTGTTAAAATGGTTTTTCGTAACCCTCGCCAGGGCAACTGGTGTTACCTGCAACATGTCAGCATATTCGCTGGCCGAATGCATTAGCCGAAAATTTTCCTCAATAGCATTCCTTAGTTTTTGTACCATGGCCAGTTGTTTTCCGTTGAGGATGGCCGGCGATTGAACCGTTTGCTGCTGGATCTTAATCCTGGTTGCTAATACCAACAATATTTTCAGGTACGAAACTAGCACTTCATCCTTTCTCAGATCATCCGTCTTGAGCTCAGCAACGATTTCACTGACAATATTGAGCAGTGCAGTCTTCGCATTTTCGTCCAACGCGATGAAAGGCCGTTCATAAATATTGTTGAACAATATGCCATTGGCCGCTATCTCCTTATGGTGCCGGTAGATGCAAAAGAAGTCATGATGGAACTGAATTGCAATGCCCCTTAACGGCCCTTTTGAGATCAGCATAAATGGCTGGTAGGGATAAAAGGCAAACATGATGTCCTCTTGGAACTGATACTCACATAGATCCACCTTGGCCAAACCCTTCCCAGAGGTAATGATGATCAGGGTAAAATAATTGTTCCGCTGGATATGATCAAAGTAACTACTATTGTCGAACTCAAAAACCTTGAACGACAGATTACCGTTCTGTTGGTTCACGAGTGTATAAACGGATTGTGATAACATCTGTCAGGTTTTATTTAAAGATTGAAACTGCTCATTTAGCGCTATGCATTTCTCAAGGCAGATACCACTGGTTACTTTTGGTTTGTTTCCCCATTTGGGTACTGTTTCGGTAGAAAGGACGCTAAACTGCGAGGTAAATCCGCAAATATGCGGAACGGATGTACCATAAACGATTTCGGGTATCCTGTGGTGGCGGATCAAGTAGGAGCACATGATACAAGGTTCATGCGTAGTAAACATTTGTGCCGAAGGTAATTGTGCTGCATAGCCATTTTTGATCGCTGAGCGGATCGCCAAGATTTCTGCATGATTGGTGATATCACCACTTGATTTGCCATCCTCCTGACCGTTCCAATCACCATGCCATTATAAACAACAATTGCACCCACGGGAGGGTTACCCGCTGTCAGTGCTGCTTTAGCGATGTCCAGGCACTGATGCATATAATATTGATATTCTTCCTGCATAATTCGAATCATGTTCCCACAAATTTACTTAAAAAATTTCCGATGGTCTTGAAACCAAAAACTGTCCTTCGCCGAAAGCAAAGGACAGTTCAAAGCTTAAATTAGAATATCAAAAGGTCGTAACCTTCGTTTCTCAGGTTCAGGAAGCTAGGTAGGCCAGGAGTACCTGGTACTTCATTGTCGTTTAACAGATCATAACCTGAAACTTCAGTACCAAACACGGCAACGCAGCCTTTTGACAGGCCATGCACATGATCTTTTACTTCTGAAAAAAGCCCATGGACCGGGTGATCAGCTTTTTCCAATTGTTCAGGCCATCTGATACCTGCACCCTGAAAAATGATCTTTACATCTTCATCTGCATGTTTGAATTCATATGCAGATGCCAAAGCGTTGAATACGCGTCCAAGTGCTTCTTCTGAACCAGCCTTGGGATCAGAAAGAATAATTATTGCTGTTTTTTTCATGTCAAATATTTATTTATAGTACAAAGTTGTGGTAAACGTGATGCTTAGAGAATGGATGATTTTGACTATATCATAGAGCATTTTACACGGGGCAAGCGATTACTTGGAGCCTGGACGAACGAATGTCTGCCATCCCCGCATGGTCTCGATAAAGCGCTCGCTTAACCCGCCCTGCCGCAGGTAGTCGGCCGTAACAGGCATTTGGGGACTTTCGTACAGTGGATTCGCTTTGACCTGGAGTGGAAAGTCCCTCTGAAGAATACCCGCTCTGGCAATCAGTACAAAGTCGCAGCCTTCCTCCAGCAGCTCAGCTGCACGCTGTCCGCTGTATATCTTTCCGGCTGCGCCTAAACGAACGCCTTTGCGGGGAATATCGGTAAAAACGCTGAGCAGGGTTTGCCCTTAAAAGTTCCTTCCCTAACAACTTGCGCTGAATCCCATAAGGCCAGGTCCAGGTAGTCGATCAGCTCACGGTCAAATATCTCAGCAGTAATTTCCTGCAATTCCTCCAGGCGCAATCCATAGCGCTCAACCGATAAGCGCCAGCCAATCTGAAACATAGGGCCACAGGCCCTGCGGATACCCTCGATAACTTCAAGGGTGAAACGTGCGCGGTTCTGCACATTGCCTCCATATTTGTCCGTCCTGTCGTTCAGGTTGGGAGAGAGAAATTCTGACAGGATCCACCCGAAAGCACCGTGTACAGAGACCCCATTGAAACCTGCCATCTCCGCTCTTTTAGCTGCCGCAATGAAACTGTCACGGATTCGCTCCACCTCTCCGGTAGTGATTGCCTTTACACCCGGGACTCTCTCGTCCGAGGCAGGAGCCGGAATACCGCCAACTGCTGGTACGGCACGGTGCCCGGCATGGTGTAACTGCACTGCGGCAAGAGCGCCTCCTTCACGGATCGCTCTTGCCATCCTGGTCAGGCCGGGTAAATGGTCATCGCTATGGATCCCCATCTGGCGCTCAAAGGCAATCCCACCAGCTTCCACGGTAGAAGCACCAGCTTGTATCAACGCATAACCGCTCCCGGCAAGTTGCTCGATCCAGAGCTGGTCGAACTCGGAAGCAGTTCCGTCATCATTGCTTTGCTGACTGGTGAGCGGTGCCATCATGAAACGATTTCTCATCTCAGGCCCATGTAGTAAAGTGAGTGGTTTGAACAGATCAGAAACAGACATTTTTATTAAATTTTATGTATAAGCTATTGTCTGTCAAAGATGGCTGGATATCCGCCAGGGAAAAATGGATGTTTTTTACAATCTAATGGATTTTTTTAGCCCTAAAGCGCAAAATGACTGCTATCTAATGATAGGGTTCGGGTTTCGTCTATTTAGATCATTAGCGTGGATCGCTTAAACTAAATGATTCCAAAGTGGGCACATTTGACCATTATAAAAGGATCTGATCAGAATTTTCAACAATATCATCATTGCCAGCTTAGCCCTGACATACCCTTGTCACAATCGCAGCCCATCTTTGTACCATAATTTAAAACAACATGATGGAAAAGCAAACATTTGATCCCTGGTTATGGGGTAAATCTACCAATTCGGTACAGGCGGTAGAAGTTAAAAACAGTACGGGGACACTTTATTGTTCTGGACAAGTCGCGATTGATCAAAACGGTGTGCCAAGCCATGCAGATATGCGTTCACAACTGATCCAGACCATTGCGAATCTGGAACAGCTCATTAAAGAATCAGGTTATGAATGTAAAAACATCGTCAGGCTCAATGTGTATACCACTTCAACGCAGGATTTTTTTACAAGTTGTATGGATGTGTATGTCCCATTCATTCAAAAATACAATATCCAGCAGGCCACTACCTTGCTTGAAGTGAAAGGGCTTTTTGCTACACTTTCAGTAGAACTCGAAGCTACGGTAGTAAAATAATGAATATGGTGTTCATCATCCAAATGAGTGGTTAAACCATATAAAGCTTAATAACACCAAAGCCGTAATTTGCAAAAGTTACGGCTTTGGTGTTTCACCGGGTTTGCTACCTGGCATAATACATTTTTATCATTCAGTTACTTGCGTATGCAATACCGCAAACTGATCGAAAGTGAGTTTTTGCGTTTTATCCATTACAAGAAAATGTGTATCCGTATTTCCCTTGAGGTACAGTGTCGATTTATCGTAAATGGCGGTATAGAGTTGCTGGCTTGTGGTATTCACATCAGCAATTGCATTTCCCCTTAAAATAATTTGAAGGTATTTAACTGATAAGACACCCTGCGTTTTTACAATAGCATTTTCGTCGGCCTCTATTCGGTAAATTTCCGATACATAAACAATCAGTTTACCTGTTGCACTACCCGTTCCGGTGATGCTAAGCACATCGCCCTGCTGTGTTATTCTGGCGTTTCCTTCATTATCATCGGTGTAAGAAACACCAACCTGAGGCCGCTGGATCAGCAATACTTCGACATTCCCTTTGATCAGGATTTTCCTAAAGGGAGCAACCTGATCGGTTTTGGCAGGTTGATCTGCTTTGGCACTGGCAGCTGTTGGAAATAGGTAGATCAATACTAAAATAATGATTGATACCATGGCAGTTGAGGATTTTAAATAAGATTTCATTGTGTTTTATTTTAATGGTGTATGATAAATCGTTTTTGATAAGATCGTTAATTCTTTTAGTGATCATATCGTTCGAATGCCTATTAACGAAGGAAGTGCCAAAACAAATAATTATATTTATTGTGCTGATAATCAGTTAATTGATTTTATTTTTGAAGGATTTTAGTGTTCATTATCGAACAGTCGATCGTGCGGCACCGAACAGTTTACATGGATAATCACATTCAAATCGTGATGCAGTGGTTAGGATTGTCTCTTATTTTTTATAAATTGAGGTACCGAAACCATACTATTTCCTTTCACCTTAACTGCTCCTATGCATACCATTTTACCTTTTCTGCTGGCTATTGTAGCCATCATTGTACTGCTAAACATGTGGGCCACCAGGCTCAAAATCGCTTATCCGATTTTGCTGGTTGTTGGTGGATTGGTGATCAGTTTTATACCTGGCTTACCAAAGGTGAAAATTGATCCCAACCTGATATTTTTTATATTTCTTCCACCACTGCTGTTTGAGGCCGCCTGGTCGATCTCATTTAAAGAGATGAAAAAGTGGTGGCGCATTATCGGAAGTTTCGCCTTCCTGGTTGTTTTTTTTACCGCACTATCGGTGGCGCTGGTGACCAGCTATTTTATTCCCGGATTTACGATTGCCTTAGGTTTTCTGCTGGGTGGGATTGTTTCACCGCCCGATGCCGTAAGTACCGCTGCCATTACCAAGTTTGTAAAAATCCCAAAGTCAACCGCAGCTATTCTGGAGGGCGAAAGTTTGTTAAATGATGCCTCCTCGCTGATTATTTTCCGTTTTGCATTGGTTGCGGTGGGCACAGGTCAGTTTATCTGGCAGGATGCGGCTACAAGCTTTCTGTGGATGGTAATTGGTGGAGCGGGCATTGGTTTGGTATTGGGTTGGCTATTTGTGCAGGCACACAAGTATTTACCCACCGATGCGCCATCCGATACCGCACTTACCCTCATTGAGCCTTATTTTATGTACTGGATCGCCGAACAGGTGCATAGTTCAGGTGTACTGGCAGTGGTAAGCGGGGGATTGTATATGTCGGCAAAGCGACTGGTGTTTTTAAACAGTACCAGCCGCATCAGGGGATTCAGTGTGTGGGAAAGTTTTATCTTTATTTTAAACGGCGTAGTTTTTCTGATTATCGGGCTGGAACTTCCCGAAATCAGGGATGGTTTGCGTGCACAGGGCATTCCCTTAAGTACCGCCATTGGTTATGGTTTGCTGGTTACCGGTGTATTAATTGCTGCCCGGATCATCAGTTCCTATGCCGCCATGCTCGCTACGCTGATTTTCCGGCCAAGCGTAACACCTGCGGCACGTTCGGGAAGGGCACTGCTGTTTATGCCGTTATTGCTCGGCTGGACGGGTATGCGTGGCGTGGTTTCATTGGCAGCAGCTCTGGCCATACCTTTGACCTTCGATAATGGAAAAGCCTTTCCACAGCGAGACCTGATCTTGTTTATTACCTTTATCGTAATCTTGTTGACACTCCTGGTGCAGGGCCTTACGCTACCATCCATCATCAAGCGTACAGGGGCTTTTGGTTTTATATTTAAGCAGGAAACAGATGAAACGGTTAAGCGTGAGATGAAACGGGGCCTCAAACAACATGCCTATCAATTTCTTAAAAACAAGTATGATAACGAATTGAACGGGCATGCAGGTCTGGAAAAAATACTAAAACACTGGGAAGAAAAAGCCAATGCTACTGACGATAGCTGGATGAATGAAAATACCAAAATCATCTTTATCGAACTGCTCGAGAGCCAGCGGGCATTTCTTACCGAACTAAATAAAGATCCCGCCATTAATGAAGAAATCATCCGTCATCAACTCTATCAGATCGACCTTGAGGAAGAAAGGTTAAAGATGATCTGATTTAGCTGTTAATGCTTCTTAACAAATTACAGTTTGTAGCGTTTTGCCCCGTCTTGCCGTTTTTGATTAAAAAACCAATAGACAATGAAAAAAATAACACTCGTATTAGTAATGGGTATTGCCCTCATCGCCTGTAAAAAAAACAAAGGCACTTCTGATTGTGAAAACAAGGTATGCACAGAAGAATTTGTGATGACGGGTATAAAATTTGCAGACAATAAGGGCGCAGGAGCTGAGATAAAAGATTTTAGTGTGGTTAATCAAAGGACGGGAGAAAAACTCTACGCAAAATCAAGTGCAACAGTTAACACCATAAAAGGGTATTATATTGTGCTTGATGATGGAAATAAATTACAGTTATCGGCGCAGGGCGATGATCTCAAAATCACGGGTACATCTATAACAACCAATCAAACTAAATCGGCCATAGTAAAAGTGAGCGGCGGTGATTGTGCCTGCCACATCAGCAAGATCTCAGGACCAGAACAGATTGCTTTCGATTAAAAACACTTTATTCTGCATAAAAAGCACTGGATAAAAATTAAAACACGGTTTGTGCCAGTCCATTCATATTAGACTTAACCCTACAAGGTTGAGTCTTTTTTTTACCCCATCGATTTTTAGCCAGGGAACATTAACGGCAGCGTACGGTTTGATATCTTATCGGCAGTTGTTTAAAAATTGATAAACTATTAATGCATCATATCTACAGAGTTAAAACGGATTTTTTTCGGGTACAATTGTCACAGCTCCGTCTGGGGCCCGAAGCGGCTCCGAAGGGGATCCGTCTCAATCCTAAATTTATCATAGCCATATTGTGGTCAATAAGTTAATATGAATGTTTCATATTGGCGAAAAAATTGTTTAGTTTAGCTAAACAATAATCATTTTATGTAAACATTTCCTTAACCTTAATTTAACTATGAAAACATTGAAATCCCTATTATCCCTAATTGTTCTAATGGGTTTATGCATCCTGTCCTGTAAAAAGGCAGACACAGCAGCTGCTGAAGAAAACCAAATCTCAGATAAGCAGTCGTTAGCCAATAACGCGCTCGCTGCCAAACCTAAAAAAGTATTATTTATTGGTATTGATGGCTGTGTATGGAAGGCCATTACTGCCACGAATGCGCCTAACCTAAAAACTCTGATGGATCAATCGTACACCAGCACCAATGCCCTGGCGCAGGTACCTACCTGGTCGTCGAACGGATGGTCGGCTTTGTTTACAGGCGTAGGCGTAGCCAAGCATAAGGCATCCGACAATAGTTTTTCGGAATCTGATTTTGTAAACTACCCTTCTTTTTTCAGGCAGATTAAAACCAGTTTGCCAGCTTTACGTACAGCTTCAATCGTGACCTGGTCGTCGATAAATGATTTTATTGTGGCTACTGCAGATGTAACGGTGAAACAGAACAGTGCAAACGATAACGCTACAGAAACCAGGATTATCCAGGAAATTACCACGAGCAATACCGATGTTGCCTTTTGCCATTTCGATGATGTAGATCATGCAGGCCATGCCAGCAACTATAGAACAACCACCCAGATGTACATGGATTCGGTAAAAGCTGCGGATGCACGTGTAGGCCGGATATTAACCGCATTAAGGGCCAGACCGACCTATAATAACGAAGATTGGCTGATTGTTGTGGCTACCGATCATGGCGGCGACGCCAGTCATGGTGGTGCCAGTTATCCGGAGCAGAACGCTTTTATCATTTTAAACAATAGTGCTATTGCGCCCCAATTGGTGAATACATTGCCCACTACAGCGACAGAATCAAATCCACACAGTATTACCACCGTCGATTTTAAAACCAATATTTATGGTCAGTTGCCAACGCTTAGTAATTTAAATCTGAGTGCAACCAGCAGTTTTACCATCGAGTTTAGGGCAAGGGCAACCTCAGCGACAAGCGATCCGGTCATTATCGGGAATAAAAACTGGGCCAGCGGTTACAATAAAGGCATTATTATTGCCAACAGAAACGGCGTAATCAGGGCAAACTTTGGCGATGGCACGCACCGGTTGGATGTTGATGGTGTTGATTTAACCGATCAGCTATGGCACCAGGTGGCCATAGTAGTGAACCGTACTACCCAAAAAGCGACCATTTATGATGGCGGAATACAAGTCGCTGAAGGTAATATTTCTGCTGTTGGTGATTTGCAAAGTGGGACTGCATTTAAAATCGGGCAGGATGGTACCGGAAATTATAGCCCGTATTTTACCGGGAATATATCCGAAATCAGGTTGTTTAAATCGGCTTTGCCTGCAACGAGTATCAGTACATATAGTTTTACGGCTCTAACCTCGGCACATCCACAAAATGCCGACCTTGTTTTGTATACTAAGGGAAATGAAACCTCGGGAACTGCCTATAACGGCACTTTAGTGAGTCCGAAAATAGATATCCTGACCAAAAACAGCGCTGTAATTACACGTAGCGCTTTAACTACACCTATTTTTTACCGTAAAACAACTGATTATCATGGTGCCCCTTATTTATATAACGTACCGCCAACGATCTTGAAGTTTTTGGGCATTGCAAAGCCAAGTTATTACGACGGCTCGGCCCTGGTCAATTTTTAACGGCCAACGGGCATAATAAACAAAGAAACTGTACCTGGTTTAAGGGTACAGCTTCTTTGTTAAGCATTTCCGGGAAATATTTTAGTCCAGCAATGTCCAGGTTTTTCTGGCCTGTACCTGTTGTACCACTTGCTGCTCGGCAACAACAATATTTTCTTTGCGCTGGCCAATGTATTCCAGTCCGCTCAATTTATTCCAAAGTGCAACCAGTACATTCATAAACTCGCTGGCCATGAGCATGCTGTTGTTGATCTGTTTATGATCGTAAACCAGTTCGATGGTTTTGGCTAAAAGTTCTTCGAAGTTTCCGGGGGTAACATCCTTCCACTCGTAAAAATATTTTAGCAGTTCCTCCCTTTCGCGGGGATCGATCAGTTTGATGGCTGTGAAAAAAATGTGGGCTAAACTGGAGAAATAACCTGCCAAAACCACTGGCGATTCGCGGTGTGCAATGTTTCGGTATTCGTAAAATAAACCGGCAATATAATCCACAATCTTCTCTGAAATCAAACGGATGTTCTTACCTAAGGGCGTAATGTTATCACGGCCACCTGTTTTATCAATAATTTTGAAGGCCGCCAACTGTAAATCGTTCAATAAAACGCTGAAAGATTCATAGTATCTGATTAATGCAGGATGGCTCGTAATCGTTGAGCTGGGCGGGATATAATTGTTATTGATGGATAACCTTCCGTTTTCATAATAAACCTGTCCAATGGTCAGGAAATAACTGTCTGCCGTTTGCGAACTTACCTCACTCTCGGGCAAAACGGCAATCGAATAATTTTTTGCCAGTTCGGGATAACGGATCGGGCTTTCTTCAGGATTAGGCATGCCTGTAGGTACGCGGTTAAACGGGCTAACCACCAGCAAGATTACATAATTACGGGGCTCTGACTGGCCAAAGTAATGGTTATGGACCAATGTATCCATATTATCCGATTGTGTAATATCAATGTGGCAGCCTTCGGGCGTAACGGCATTACAGTATCTTACCCTCACTTCGATATGATTGGTGGCTTTTTCGATGATTTCGATATCGTGCGAGCTTTTATATCCGGCAAATGGGGGTAAAAAACCGTAATTACTGCTGTTTAGCTGTAACGATACGGCATCGCGCACAAAATCCTGTAAATAGAGGTCGCTTACTGTAAAATGATCACTAGAAAGCTTCATGCCATTAATCCAGTTGATGGATTTATATTTTAGCGGCTTTATCATGGTAGATGTTTTATTATAGATTAGATAAAGATAGCACTTTCTCCAACTTCGTTAGGCTTATTTGCATTTTCCGATACACGCTTGGCATAAATCGTCATTTTTTCGGTAATGCCGTTTTCGATGATATCCAGATCGGGGTCGATAAAAATATTACGTTTAAAAAAGGAGGTTTTGATAAAGAATATCCATTTGTAATTCTCCATGTCATCGCCTTTAAACTCCACCGGGCTTTTGGCAAACTTCAGGTTGTAATCGTCGATAAATTTATGGAACCAAATGCCGAAATTCATGTTTTCTACGGCTTTTACCTTCACTTTTAAAGGTTCGGGATCGGTACTTTTTTTGTACAGTTCAAGCTCAAGTACCAGAAGCCTGTTAAAATCTACATGGTCCATGTTAATATCCAAAGGGGTATCCGGATATTTCCAGATCTTGTAGATTTCCGAAGGAATGCCCAGTAGCGAAACATAGGCCCACCAAAAAATAAGCGGTACAAAAAAGCAGGCGATACTGCCGGCACCAAACCACCCGAAATTTACCGAACTTAACCAGTTAAAGGCAAGTTGAAATAAATAAACGGATAAAAGGGCCGAAATTAAGGTGGCAAAAAAGATAAATACCTTCCGTTCCAGTACGTCTTTAGGGTAATATTTCGTTAACAGGTAAACGAATACTGTACCCATTAAAAGGTAAAAAATACAGCATATAATATAACCCCAGGGCATAAAATTAAAATTAAGAAAGCCCAAAAAACCTGGGATGGCTAAAATAATGCCGATCAGCAGAACACTTACGATAAGTCGTTTGTTATTGAGAAACTGGTTCTTTTTGTTAATGATAGAAAGTACTGCCGTTGAGATTAGAAAGATCAGCGGAAATAAGAGAAAGCGGATAAAAAATGATTTAACGTCCATTAATTTTTTAGATGATGTACTGCAAATATAGTATCTTTAGTATTTGATTATGATCCTTTATTTTTTCGATAATGTAAATTTAATCTATAACAAAAATGCAAGCTTAAAGTTTAAATGAAAAAAGAAACATTGATTAATAACGAACTCTTTACAGATTATAAGGCCGTAGCGCAGGCTGCCGATCTGATAGAACGCGATATCATATCGGCCGACCGGATCGAAATCATCCCATTGGGGCCTGATAAGCGTGCTTTTGCAAAAGATATCGAAAATACCAATGTTTATTATTCTGAGATAAGAAGGCACGACCGTATCCGGATCCAGACAAACAGAGAAGGTTTATATGATATGTTACCTGAAGGCCTTTTCCACAGGCCGCCAACAGGCAGCGCGGGCATGGACGAAGAATCGATGATCAAGGATATCAGGGATCGGAGAGAGGAAGAAAAGCAAGCCAGGTTATTTTTTACGCCATTTGATGCTGAAATTAATTATGTAAGGATCATGACCGAGCTGTATGAAAACATGCTCGATAAAAAAACCACCTATTCTGATTTAAGCCGGATATTCGAATTCGGATGGGATGAATTTAACCTGTTAAATAAGGAACAGAGCATTATCTGGATGCATTTACTGCCAGAAATCCAGCTAAAAAGAAACGATATCGATTTTGTATCCAAAGTACTTACGGCATTGTTTAACCTGCCAATTGCGATTGTGGATGCTACAGCCAGTGTTACGCCCATCAAAATTGCCGATGAGCTGCAAATGCAGCTAGGGGCTAGTGCACTGGGGATCGATACCATTATTGGGGATAGTTTTATGCCGGAGCATGAATCATTCAATATTAATATAGGTCCAACTTCCCCGCAAGAATTGGTCAATTTTATTCCGGGGCAAAAGAACAGGGCCATTTTGGATATGGCCATCAGTTACCTGATGCCTGTAGATGCAGAGGTAAATGTTGAGTTGCTTACCGCAATAGATTTTCAGGAAACCGTACTCAGTGCGGATGGTGAAAGTGCCTTCCTTGGTTATACCGTTTATATTTAGCTGCTCTTTTTAAAAGCAGCTTTTCCTTACACCATTTTATACATAGAAGGCTTTAGCAACAGGCGGTAATGTGTATTCATGGTGCTCCGTAAATTTAATTTTGCTAAAGTAAGGCTCAGGAGTTCTTCCCAATCCTGTGCGTTGAGGTTAAGATGATCTGCAGGCTCGATGATGATATCTGTGGTTTTAATAAAACCTGCGCTGGGCTTATTGTCGAGGATAATGCCCTTGGCCAGCGTGATCCCTTTCAGTTTGTTGCCCAGTTCGTAACGGCAAAAATTAATTACGTCGGCTTTGGTAATAATCCGATCTGCCGTGGTTAGGCCATATTTATACGCCTGAACCCTATTGGTGGCATTTAGCCTCGAGCGACCGCCTTTCGTTTGGCTCAACAAAATAATACTTTCGGCATTCACCCTGTTGTTGTGGTATACCACCAGCCGGCTACCTGCATTAATGTGGTTGGCCTCTTCGGCCTGTGTTACCCATATATCCAGGAATAAAATATCGGCATCCTCAATCGGTTTTAATACGATATAGCTGGGCAATTCTTTAATGTCTTTAAGCGCCGAACGGCTTTTTTGTTCAATAAGCGCAATATTCTGTTCCAGGTTTTTAAGGATGGTACTTAAAAAATCGGGTCCGTAAGCAGAAAAAGCAGCTTTCTCATCCCTCAATAGTTCAAAAAGATAATCGACCAGTTCTTTTGCATTTCTGGTATCAAAACGTTCGGTACCGCCATATCTGATCGAAAAAGAGCCATCGCCCTTTTCGTTCTCATTGGTATATGGAATTTCATTGTAACTTTTGCCCTTGTTATCTTTCAGGTTTTCTACCGCAAGCATTTGGTCTGCTGCCTCAGTTTTAATCGGAATAATATTATTCATGGTTTTAAGCCTGTGTTTAATCTGGCTCAATCTTTTATTCACCACGGGGAACGCATTGATATAAATATGCAGTTCATTCAGCATTTCCTGGGTGATGGCTGCAGGGAAAACAACCTTTAGCCATTTCACCGATTCGTCGATGCGGTTTAATCCGGCCGGCTGAAAAATGTTTTCGAAAACGGGCGGCAGTTCCCTGCTTTCATCAATATTAAAATCATTCAGGTCGCCCAGTGTAATAAACCGGTTGCTGTAAAACTGTAAAACATCAGCTTTAATCAGATTAAGCAGTTGTTTGTGGTGAAAGGGCGCTTCAGTTTTGCCTGTTAAAGGTTCATCCATAAACCTTTCGGTATAAGGCGTAAGTTCGTTGTCTTTGTAAAACCATTTTCCCAACGACAACAGGTCGTAGGTATTTTCGGGTACTGAATAATTTTTCCAATCAAAAAATAAGTTCAGTTTATTAAAGTCCATCCAGTTTTTGATCCCGCTAAAGCCAATATATAACGTATTCTTTTCAATCGCAGAACCTGGCAATGTATTTAATGCCGGCTGTTTACTAGATTGTTCTACATTAAAAAGTGTATTTCCGGTGGCAATGTACTTTATCGATGCATTATGAACCTTTACGGTATGCAAAGGACTAAAAAATATATCGGTTTTTTTGGTCTTATCGTTTTCCTGCTGGATATTTTTCTTAAAAGCGAACTGGGTATATGGCGAGAGGTAATCTTCATCTTCGATAGGCCTGGCGTGGATAATGGCATGGGCTGGTAAGGATGAAGTTAAATGATCGGGTGCTAAAATGCGGCTGATTTTATCAAAAATCCTATTCTCCAGGTTTTTAACATCATTGGCTACGTTAAAAAGTTCGTTGCTTAATGCCTCAATAATCAGCTTTACCAGCGGGTCGAAATCATTACTGTCTTTAATATTCCAAAAATCTTCGGCATTTTTTAAGATTCTATTCCGGATTTCATCTTTTGATGAATAAAAAACTGGCTTCATGTGTAGAAAATTTGGGGCGTTTTCGTTTAGGTTGATAGTGGGCTAAGAAATAAAGCCGTATTAAAAAAATATTTTTCACCTGTGGTTTTTATCAGTGCCCTAACGCTAATATCCACCTTTTTTTTGATCTCAGTTATCTTACGCAGGGGATATACATTTTCAACCTCCGTAATGCGCACTTCTACCGAAGTATTATATATCCTGAACTCATTATCGGTAATCGATTTGAGCAGGGATTTGCGGAATTTTTCCTCCCAGATGCTTTCACTCACGATTAATTCAAAATCAAGGTCCCATATCTCGCAGCCGAAATCGTTGTGGTACCTGTGCTCTCCGAAGCGGGTAAAAATAATCAGTTCTATGTGGTTAGAAATCGATTTACCGAGGTCAGTTGGCTGAAGGCCAGTGCCCGAGAAAACAGACTTAAATCTGAAGGGTTTGTTGTAAAAATTTTCAGACATAGATGGTTTGGCTTAAAGTTTGTTAAAAGTAAAAGAAATAAAATCGTTTTTATAACCAAACAACAAATATTAAAAATTGTTATGGTACTGTGTTAATTTGAGAATTTTGTGAGATTTTAAGTGAAGTAGATGTCAGATTAATTACTAGACTATTGCTATGTGAAACCATTAATCCCCCTATGAAACCCATTAACGCCATCGAAATTAGGAGATCTTATACCAGGTTTATCTTAAACTTTGTATTCCTAACACTTTTCTCCATTCTTTGCATTTATCTCTTTTTTGCAGCCTCCGATTACGAATATACGCTACTTGATAAAAAAGTAAAGGAAACCGAAAAACTATCTTATCTCAGAAAAGATATCAATACCAACTTCGACCTGATTTTGGTCCGGTTTAAAGAGCTTTCACAGTATACCAATTATAATGCAGATGAAATGAGCAAACAGGCCATTTTGCTGAGTGATATTCAAAGCGCCAACAACAGGATAAAAGAGCTGATCTCCAAAAAAACAGCCGTCACGCCGAGCTTCGCTTTGTACGAAAAACTGAACAACAACGTAGGCGCCATGGCCAATCTGCAAGATTCGCTTATCGATTCGAGGTCGGTGATTCAAAGGGCTAAAGAACGTGTTGATGAGTGCATCCTTGCAAATCAGGCAGCAGCAAAAAAAATTAGAAACGGTAGGTTCGGGCGATAATTAGGATACGATGATAAAATTAAGCATAAAAGAAAGACGCGAACAATTCTTGTTCTTTTTAGCGCTATTTGTTTTTACGGTTGGGCTGTTAAGCTTTGGCATTTTTTATAGCGGTAAATCACAGTACGAAATCTCTAAAGCAGAGCTTGAAATAAAGATTAACGAAAATGAAGTATTTGAAAATACGGTAAAAGAAACCATGCCTATTATAGATACCACTTTTAAATGGATTACCCGTTACAATCCGAATGTACGGGCTGTATTTTTAAGGGATGATATTCAACGTTCATTGGGTTCTATCAAATCTGCATTCGACCGTAAGGCATCCGATTCGCGCTATAAAATTTTTATTCAGAACGAACTGTTATACGACAGATTGTTTTATGACAGACAAGAGCAGAATAAGAATATATCGGATATCGAACTTTACCAAAAACAACTAGACGACTGTATTACCAACAGGCGCCAATTACAGCAAACCATATCAGCAAGATAAACATTCTCAAACACCATATAAAAACGCTACCTATGTCTGACACAAACACCAAGCAAGTTAATTCAAATTCGCAAGGCTATGTTATTCTGTACATCCTCCTGGCTGTACTACTACTAACCGGTCTGATTTTCTTATTTAAGAGTTCATTGTTCGAAAAACGGGCAATTGATGCGAGAATCCTTAAGGATGAAATTTATTTAAACGAAGATTTAGTTTTCACCGATAATACCCCTAAAGCCTCAAAATGGCTATGGGAATTTGGTAATGGCGAAAAAGCCACTACAAAAACCGGATCTTATCACTACACCAAACCCGATACATATATTGTACGCTTAACTGTTGATGGCGAACTCCGTCAGGAATTTCCGATCACCGTGCGCGATACCGTAAAAGCGGCAGTTGTGGATAGCGTGCTTACCATCAGCGGGCCAACCGCAGGTTTGGTTAACGAAGAAATCAGGCTGGAAGGCGACGGCGAAGGAAAGGATTTCGAATGGTCGTTCGGCGAAACCGGCCGCGTAGATGTTAAAGGAAAAACCGCCTTGTACACGTACCGTGCCCCGGGAAAATACGTAGTTCGTCTCCGCTCTGATAAAGCCCGTAAGCCAGCTTTCTTAACTATTTTAATTACCGACCCTAATGCCGAAATCGTTGAAGATCTGGTTGCCCCGGGTGATGGCGAACGCAAAACGATCGATGATATCAGGGCCCGTTTACAGGCCATTGCCAATGGTGCCGATTTTAACTCTAATTATTATTACCTCATAAACAAATACATGTGCGGCAACGAAAAAGTAACTGTAAATGTAGAGATGAACGGTAAGAAAAAACAGACGGATATTTATTCGTATTGTATGGGCTTAACCTTTGGCGGCGAGATAGCGGTAGATGAAGCACAATTAACCATTAAGCCGAATTCTACCTGTGCCAGTTTATTAAATATTAAACAACATTCCGGAACGGCCCAGCCCGCAGCAACAGCAGCTGCCGAGGCTCCGGCGAAAACGAAATAGATTAACCTCTTAACCTAATTTTAAAGCTCATCTACAAAGAATATGAAAAGATATTATGCCTTAACCATCCTATTTTTAGGAATATCGTTTGCCCATGCACAGTCACCGGCATCTTTTGGCAAAAAAGTGAAATACATGCCTAAATCTTACGAAAGGCCTGCCGAAACCATAAATGTTAACGATAATACCAGCAGCAGCAGTTTGCCATGGATTGTATTTTCAGATCGGGAAGACAACTATACCACTACTGCACCAGGCGGGAGCCTGATTATGAAAAAAATCAGCTTTATGGAGCCCTTCTATGTGTCGAAAGAAGAAAACGGGTACCTGAAACTGATTAAATATAAGGCAGGAATGATCCGGGGCAGAAAAATAAACGATAAAAAAAGTGCCATCAGCTACGGCTGGATAGCAAAATCTAAACTGCTTTTATGGCAACGTGCATTCTCTAACCAAAAAACTGGTTATGCAGAAAAGGCGATTGGCATTGTAAACGGAAAAAATGCACTTACAGAACCAAAATTTTATTTCGATACCACCGACTCGATCCTGGTGTATAATACGCCTGAGCTTAAAGACAGACGCAGCAAAGTAAGGTTGCACGAAATTGCTTATATCTACAAAAAATCGGAAGACGGTAAAAAATACCTGATTGGGTCTGATGATCAGCTGGTTGCCGATACCGCCTTAAAAAGTGTTTATGGATGGGTTTCTGCCGAAGCTGTACACAGTTGGGGAGACCGTTTGTACATCACCTCTGTTAAACCGGGCAGTTATGATAATGATGATTCTACTTCAACAGCGATCAAAAATGGAATTGATAAAGGAACGGCCTTTGTTGTCGATCCCTTAGTGCCAAGTGAGAACCTGATTTTAAGAAGCATTCCTGTTGTTTCGGATGATGCCAGTGCTTATACTGTGGGTATTGCCGCTGATGTTTATAACAAAAAAGACAATAAAATTTTAACCATTAATGGTTCATCACTTTCTTATCAGGATTATCTGAAACTACGTAAAAATAAAACAAAGGTAAATGTTGTTTTTGTGGTAGATGGGGGAAGTCCGATGACCAAATATCTTGCTGGAATGACGAATACCATTGCCTCATTTGAAAATATTATGGGCGATTTTGGCAAAGGAACAAAAGTAAACTATGGTGGTGTAGTATATCGTGGCGAAACCGGATGTGCGTTACAGGGTATTTTTGTGAGCCCGATCCAGGGCGATTACAGGCAGCTAATGACTTTCTTATCAAACCAGGCAAAAAATACCCTTAGGTGTAATGGGGAGGTGGCAGAAGAACCGGTTTTTACAGCATTAAAAGCAGGGATCAATTTGTTTAAAGCAAAAAAGGACGAAACCAATTTAATTATCCTGGTGGGTAGTACCGGGAATATTGGCGGTACCAATAATTACCTCATTAACGAACTGAGCGAGCAGGTGGCCCTTGCCGATGCCCGGATTTTAGCCTTACAGGTGTACAGCGATTTTAACCAATCGTTTAACGATTTTGTGATCCAATCGCGTAAACTCGTTTCAGAATCGGCTATACGATCTGCCGAATACAGAAAAAACACCATGGTTAAAGGAGAAGGTTTGAAAAGTTTCCAGCCTTACAATACCAGTTTACAGGATTCGATTTCGTACTATTTAGATTATCCTAAAAACAGTTTGATACAGGGTGGGGTGGTATTCCCAACCAAAGGAACGGTAAACTCCAACCAGAGTATGACCATCGCACTGCGCCGTTTTGTAAAAGAAACAAACGCCGATATCTATAACCAGATCAGCTCTTTGGATAGTGCGTTCCGTTTAACGGGTATTTCACGCAAAAATTTATCTGCTGATGTGGAGGGTTTGTTGCCTGAACCTGTTGGCGCAGAAGTGGCCGACCGCATGCCGCATAATGCTTTTAAATATTATAGTACGGCAAATGTATCAACCGATATAGTGAAAAATAACCGCTCTAGTTTGCAATATGCCATTGTTTTAAACAACATGGAATACAAGCAGATTGTGGATGTTTTTTCGATCATGTTGGGGCAAAATCTTCAGGCCGATCAATCTTCTTTCAGGAGCAAGCTGGTTAAAAACTATGTAAGAATGCCTAAACAGTTACTCGGTATGAACGTATCATCTGGTGACATCAAAGCGATGACTTTAGCCAATTATATTAAGCTGGTTACCGGTTTGCCTTTAAATAATGAGTTTTTAGCCAAATATAAAGTTAGCGATTTAAAAAGCACCTCTAAAATGCCGTTAGATCAGTTCGAAACCTATATTAAATTGTTAAATCAGTCGGTACAGCAGATTAAACGTGCTACACAGATTGAGCAACAGTTTATCTCGAACGGAAAAATATATTACTACATCACTGAAAATAATTTTAATCCGGCAGTATTGCCTACAACCAACTAAGGGATATGGCAGTTACAAATTTAAGCGAATCGGTAAAAACAGCGTTGCATATCGCACAATCGTTGGCTAAAGAGTACAGAAACGAAGTGTTTTCTGCTGCTCATTTGCTTAAAGGATTAATGCATAAAGATGTTGGTTTAAGATCGTTCATCACTTCCATTGGGAAGGATGAGGAATACATTAGCGAGTGGGCAGAGGTCCGCATTGACGAACAGCCAAAATCGGCCAGCCTTAGCGATACTGTTAGCGGTGCGCCCGAAATCGCAGTGATCTTTGAAGAAGCAGATAATGTGCGCATTAAACTGGGACTGGACTTAATTACACCCGTTTGTGTGTTAACCGCTCTGGCAAAACCAGGCATCGGTTTCCAGCCCGATCAGTTAAAATCTTTTCCGATCAAAGAACGTGAGATTTTAGATCTCTATGTAAAAGACGAAGAAATTTCGAGGGTAGTTTCGCCCGATAAAGCCGCATCGGGTACTGAAAATAAAAGTACCGGTAATGCGCTCCACAAATATTGCATGGATCGTTTGCAGATGGTGCGTGATGGCAAAACAGACCCGATTATCGGCCGTGATAAGGAAACACGGATGATGATGGAAATTCTTTGCCGCAGAACCAAACCCAACGTAATTCTTACCGGTGATGCCGGAGTGGGTAAAACGGCTTTGGTTGATGGTTTTGCTATTGATATTGTGAACCAGAATGTACCTGAAAGTTTAAAACCGGTTCAGCTTTTTGAACTGGATTTGGGATCCTTAATCGCAGGCGCCTCTTATAAGGGAGAAATAGAAGACCGCTTAAAAAATATCATCAAAGAAATAAAACAGTTTGAAAAAGCGGTTCTTTTTATTGATGAAATCCATACGTTATTGGATAGCAAAGGCCCTTTGGGTGCAGGCATCGGCAATTTATTAAAGCCAGAGCTGGCCCGTGGCGAAATTACGGTAATCGGTGCGACTACCATTGACGAATACCGCAAGATTATCGAACCGGAACAGGCATTTAGCCGTAGGTTTGAAGTGCTTCAGGTAAATGAGCCAAATGAAGAAAGCACCATCAAGATGTTGCAGAAACTGGCTGTAAAATACGAGGAACACCATACTTTAACCATCGAGCCCGATGCCTTAGGCGAATGTGTACGTTTGGCCAAGCGTTATATGAAAGACAGGCGCCTTCCTGATTCGGCTTTCGATCTGTTAGACCGGACGATGGCCGCCATGAAAATGATGAACGATACTTCCGATCAGGTAATCGAAAGTTTGGAAAGCGATTTAGAAGTATTGAAGGCAAACGAGGGACAATCGGAAGCGGATCAATTTGCCGATTATAAATGGCTTTTTTCCCTGCTTCAAAATAAGTTAAGTCCGGTTTTATTGGGCCGCTTAACCGACGAAACCCAAACTGATGCCTTCGAAACAGCCGATGAATATCAGGGGTATATCAACAGCAGTCTTCAGGAGCTAAAAAAATATGCCGCCGAAAAAAGCGACCGCATCACCAAACAGGATATTGCTTCTATAGTGGCCTACAAAACAGGGATCCCTATGGGGAAACTGCAGGCGGGCGAGAAGGAGAAATTGCTGAATATGGAGCAATACCTCAAGAAACGTGTGGTAGGGCAGGATCAGGCTTTAAAAGCTGTTTCTGACGCCATTCTCGAATCACGTAGTGGATTGAACAAAAAAGGTCAGCCTATCGGGTCGTTCTTTTTGTTGGGCCCAACCGGAACAGGTAAAACCGAACTGGCCAAGTCAATTGCCGAGTTTTTGTTTAACGACGAAAAGGCGATGATCCGTTTCGATATGTCTGAATTTAAAGAGGAGCATAGCGCAGCCTTGCTTTATGGAGCGCCTCCGGGCTATGTAGGTTACGAAGAAGGTGGTTTGCTGGTGAATAAAATCAGACAACAACCCTACTCTGTATTGCTTTTTGATGAAATCGAAAAAGCACACCCTTCGGTATTTGATACCTTTTTACAGATTTTGGATGAAGGCCACATGCACGACCGTTTGGGAAAGGAAGGCGATTTTAGCAATTCGCTGATCCTTTTTACCTCGAATATTGGCAGTGAGTGGATTGCCGAGCAGATAGGCAAAGGGGTTATTCCGGCCTCAAACCAATTAATGGAAGTAATGGCAGGGCATTTCCGACCAGAGTTTTTAGCCAGAATTTCGGAGATCGTTCCTTTTGCGCCAATTAATGAAAGCAATGTGGTGCGTATTTTCGAAATCCAGTTGAGCAGCCTGATCCAATCCTTAAACAAAATGGGCATCGACTTTGAAATTGCAGATGATGCCAAGAAAATGATCGCTTTAGATGGCTTTACGCCGAAATACGGCGCAAGGCAATTATCGGCAGTAATCAGAAATCTGTTGCGCAGGCCCATTTCTAAATACATCATTTCGGGTGAATTAAAAAAAGGCTCGAAGATCAAAGTGAGCAAACATCCGGATGCAGATCAGTTAGAATGGAATATTATTCAACCTGAAGCCGCAATATTGGAACAAAAATTGAGTTAAAACGTTAACTATTATATTATTAAGAAAAATTAATCGTAAATCTAAATCAACATACTATGTTTAACTATGAAATTGGAGGTAACGAGCGAAAAATTGATACCTCGGAAGCTTTCGCAGAAATTGCCCATAATAAAACACTTTTTGTACAGAAACTTACAGATAACGAACCAATAAAACCAGAAAAGGTAGAAGGGTTAAAAACGGTAAAGGAAGTATTCGAACATTATAAACCAAATGTAAAAGTAGCTTTCGAAAAGCAGGATGGCTCTACCGTAGGTGAAACGATAAATTTTAACGACCTGGGCGATTTTGGTGTAAAAAACATCATCAACCAAAGTAACTATTTAACCAACGTTAACATTGAGCGGGAAATGTCGCTTAATGTAATCAAACAGTTAAAATCGAACAAGACCCTAAAAGCTACGCTTGATGATGAAGAAACCAAATCGGCCTTCATTAGTGCTTTAAAGAATTTTGTTGACGAATTGGAGCAAAATAAATAATCTAAACGCTGAGAAAACATGTCAAATCCTCAAGAATTAAAAGCAGACCAAAATACATCCGAAGCAGGTTTTAAACCCGCCGAAGGAAAAAGCATAGAAAAGACCTCACTTAAGGATAACTTAGAAAAGCTGGCCCGGGTAGGTGGTTTCGATTTGCTGGAAGCTACCGTTGATGGCCTTCAGAATTTAAACCCCGAAAGAAAAGCACGCAAGCAGATCTTTTTAACAGGTGATGAAAAAAAGAAAGAACGCGAAGAACTGAAAAAGAAGATCCAGCTTTGGATCGATGTGCTTGAATCTTCTACTTCGGTGGCGGATATGGTAGAAAAAAGTACCGAGAAGCTGAATGCTGCAGAAGAAAACCTGAAAAAGAATATCGGTACAGCTCTCGAAAGCACCAGAGAACTGGAGCAGGCTTATCGTTCGGTTCATTTATTCTATAAAAATACCGAATCTGATAAACTGAAAAATGTAGTGCTGTTAAATGCATCGATGGATCAGATCAAAGATTTGGACAATCCACGTTTTATCGAATATGTGGATGACGAGTTAAAACAAAACTACGACCGTTTAGATCTTCGTAAGAACTATTCGTTAATGGTGGTGCCCGGCTATATGGGTTCTAACAAAGTGTTAGAAAGATGGGGCAAAATTGCGCACAACAACAAAGCCATGCTTGTAACCGATTTCGCTGACCTTGATCAGCCGGATGATGTACTGGATTTATTTACCGCTGCAAACTTTACCGGCGGTGATGCATTCAGATCGAACGTAATCATGACCTGTAACTGGCTGGTAGGCCGTGGTAAGGTTGCCGAAGTGGGAGAAGAAGATGATCTTACCGTACCTGGATCTGCAGCACTTGCAGGTAAAATGTACTATACCCTAATGTCGCAGGTTACTGCCGGTAAAAAACACGGTGCCATAAACGAGGTAGATGGTGTAAAATTCGATTTAAAGAAAAGCGAGATCTCTCATTTAGAAAGAGTGGGTTTGGTGCCAATGGTAAATGAATATGGTAAAGTGATGGCTTTCTCGGCTAAAACCCTATTCAATGGCGATAATATCGGTTTACAGACCTATTCGGTTGTGCGTGTGTTTGATTACATTACCAAAGTATTGTTCGATTTCTTAAACAGAAGGGCATTCGAAAACTGGACGTCTAAAACCGAGCAGGATCTGCGCGGGCAGATCGTTAAGTTTTTAGACGGTATTCAGGGAGCTGACCGTTTGATCGAAAGATTTAAGATTATGCGATTTGAAAGAGACGAGCTTCAAAAAGACAGAATCCATTTAGATATCCACATTACACCTTATTTTCCGGCCAAAAGTTTCGTAGTGAAATTAGACGGACATAAAGGTGAAGATGAAAATACCACATGGAATACAGAGTACAACCAGCAATAATTTTTTGATAGCTGAAATAAAAACCCAACCCTAGCGTTGGGTTTTTTTATGGTTATGCATAACACTTAACAAATTCTTTATAATTTTGTAACGCATCGGCCAGATCAGATCAATCAAAAAAAATGAAGCAAGTACTTATCCTGAATGGGGATATTGAAAAAAACGCATCTACAAATTTCCTGATTAACGCCTATAAGCAAGGTGCAGAAAGTGCTGGCGCAACCGTGAGGGAGTTGGCCATCATCGATCTGATATTTAATTCGAACAAGCTGTTTAACAACAGGCAGATTGCCGAATTAGAACCCGATTTGCAGAAGGCTTTAACGGCTATCCGGCAAAGCAGCCATGTGGTACTTTTCTGTCCGGTATATGTAGACCATATTCCGGCAAAGATTAAGGGCTTTTTTGACCGCTTGTTTATGCCAGATCAGATCTTTACCACCCAACAGCAAAATATAAATAATAATTTTAGCGGCCGTTCGGCAAGGATTGTGTCTATTCTGGATGAAGCAACTTTTAAAGAATGGAAAGCAAACAAAAAAACAACTTATCTTTCTATCAAAAAAGTTGTTTTTGAGAAATGCAGGATGAGTCCGGTACTCACCAATACCATCGGCGAATTGCATTCTCTTGAAAACCATTACAGCCAAAAGTGGCTGGCCAAAATGGAAAAATTTGGCTCGCAACTGATTTAAATTGCGTCATTTTGATCTGATAGCTATCGGATGAAGCGCGACCTGTGCAGGTTTCATCGGTAGCGAAATGGAGAATCCTTTAAATCTAGAATAAATTTTCCTGAATATTGCCCTAAACTGCTACAGATTGGGGTGAAATCGCTACAGTTTTGTAGCTTATTTTTTCGTGTGATGTATTTGTAACACTAAAAATATCTTTTAACTTTTCCACATCTTTTCCACAATAATTATTCGTTTAACTAAGCATTTAGTATGATTTCTGAATTTTGCCCTTATTTTCAAAATAGGGCTATTCTTTAAATATGAGTGATATAGAAGATAATTGGCCTGATATTTGGTTAAGTTGATGCAGTAGCGGAGGCTACTATAAATCAAATTTTTAACCTTTAAATTTTAAAACTATGGCTTTCAAAGCTAGATTAAATTTTTCAGGCAAGGAGTACGATGTGCTTCATTGTGCCTATGCGTTAAACCGCGAC